>JAYQBP010000001.1:0-27283 GCA_038137385.1 Opitutales bacterium
AGCACCACCTTGCCAAGGTGGATGTCGAGGGTTCGAATCCCTTCGCCCGCTCCAATTAAGAAAGAAGCTCCAACATATACGAGTTGGTGACTGCTATATTGGAATAGTCTGAGCAGTCAAATTGCTCAACATTCAATCCAGTGCCTAAAATAATAGGTAACAATGGCAAAATGTCAAAAGGCTTTAGCCCCGTATCTGCCATCAAGTCAGCTTTTCCAGTACATACAAGAAAGTAGCCAAAACAATCACCCCAAGTCCTAGTTATCGCACCCAGTTTTATAGCTTTTTGCCAAATGTCATTTACCGGTGAGGCTTCGATTGTTGAAATGTCGGTTGTTAGAGCTAGGATATTCTTTCTGCTCTCAATTTTATGGCTTTTAAGGGGAACTCCATTGAGGCATGCAACATGATTGTCACCTGAAATCCAAATATTGCCAAGAATCGGTAGTCTTAGGTATCCGTAAATCGGATTATCGTCTAAGAGCAAACCAACCAGACTACCCCATAGTGGTACACCCCTAGAATACCCAAATGTTCCATCAATTGGATCAATAACCCATTTAAAACTTGAATTGGGATTTACCGGTTCTCTTTCTTCTCCCCAAATGCCATGTTCTGGAAAATTTGCTTTAATCGAATTCCTGATCTGATCCTCAATATAGAAATCTGTATTTGTAACAACAGAACCATCTTGTTTAAAGTTAGTTGTGATCGTATTACTAAAATCATAAATGGTCTTGTCTGCTAGAAAATTTGTATTTTTTGTGCAGAACAAGTTAAAATCTTCGAATGACAGCATTAAGTAAAAAGGTTGGGCGGGTTATAGATTTTGAGGGATCTTTTCGAACAGGCATTCAGCAGGCATCTATTATTGATTTTAAAAACTTCCAAGTTATAAATACGAAAGAATATATTGGCTCTGATGGAAGATTTAGTGATTGGTTATTAGAAAATACGCATCACTGTCAAATTGATTATTGGGTGGCTCACAATGTGCCGGTTGAAAAGAATATGGTCAATAAACACACACCATACCGGAACAATTTAAATAGAAATGAATCTACAACCAACTGGGGACCCTGGCTTGATACTTTAAAGGTCTACAAAAGCCTTTATCCTTCCATCAATAATTATGCGTTAAATAATTTAAGGAAAAATTTTATTGATGCTTATAAAATTGAGGTGTTGGCGAACAAATATTGCAAAAGAACACAAAAGAAAATTCATCATTCGATGTTTGATTCTATCATAACTTTTTTGCTTTTGGAAAGATTGCAAAATAAAATCAATCTAAGTTTATTCTTGGTCTAGAACCACATTTTCAGATTCGGCACCAATTTCCTCCGCACAGGTACTCATATCTTCATCGAGCATAACTACTTCGGAAACCCCAACTAAGCTGTCTTTGTCAGCAAGTCCAATTAATTTTACGCCCTTTGATCCACGATTCGTTTCTCGTATATTAGACACTTTACAACGCACCGCTTGTCCTTTTTTAGTAAGCATCAATATTTCACTATCCTCAGCAACACTGAGTGCATCACAAACCGATTGAGTATTCATTGCAGTAACACCTTGTCCACCGCGCTTCCTTGGTGAGGAATCTTCAGCACCATCAACATGATTACCCCCATTAGGCAAGAATGATGTAAATTTCGTCCGTATGCCCAGTCCATTACTACCGCACAACAGGAGTAATCAAGAAGCAGCAACTACAAGCATGTTACCCACGGAGTCACTCGGTTTCAATCGGATTCCCCTAACTCCCCGAGTTGCCCTTCCTTGATCTCTAAGTTGGTCACATGCGAATCGAAGTCCCTTTCCAAGTTTAGTAAGAATTAAAATATGGTCGGATGGCGAGGCAATCATTGCTTTAAGAACACTATCTCCCTCATCAATTTTGATTCCGATAATACCTCCTTTGCGGTGATTTTTGTACTGACTTATCAAGCTCTTTTTAACAACCCCACAGCGTGTACAAAGAACAATAGAGTCCTCCGATTCAAAAGAATCAACAATGAGTACTGTCGCAATCTTCTCTTCCTTCTGCATGTTAAGTAGGTTAATAATGTTTCTACCTTTAGAAGTCCTGGAAGCCTCCGGAATCTCATAAGCTTTCTCTACATAGACTCTTCCATTATTCATAATAAACATCAATGTATCATGAGCATTACAAGTTTGCAGAACATCAATAGGGTCCTCTTCCCTTTGACCACTTCCGATTACACCTTTGCCGCCTCGGTTTTGTACTTTAAACTCTTCAACCGAAGTTCTCTTGATAAAACCAGTTTTGGTAACGGTGATAACACATCCATCATTGGGAATTAAATCTTCCATACGTACGTCACCTTCAAAATCTGTGATTTCACACCTTCTTGAATCACCGTAAGAATCTTTGAGAAGATTTAATTCATTCTTTATGAGTTCTAAAAGAACATGTTCATTATTAATAATGTTTCTTAACTCTTCAATTATAGCCATTAATTCAGAATATTCGGTATCTATTTTATCCCGCTCCATCCCTGTTAATTGATATAATCTCAAATCGAGTATTGCACTTGATTGCCGGTCTGTAAGTGCGAACTTTTGCATAAGATTATCCTTGGCATCACTTCTGTTTTGAGAAGATCGTATTATGCGTACAAATTCATCTAAATTGTCTAGTGCAATTTTGTAGCCTTCGAGAATATGAGCCCTATCTTCGGCCTTACGCAATCTATAATTTGTTCGACGTAGGGTTACATTTCGTCGATGTTCAATATAGCATTGAATCGCTTCCTTAATATTGAGTTGTCTAGGTCTAAGTTTATCCAGTGCAAGAAGGATTACACCAAAGCTGCTCTCTAGTGCGGTTAACTTAAAGAGTTTGTTAATAGTGACTCTCTCGATTTCACCCAATTTTAGCTCCACAACGATTCGGGTTTCTTCTGTTGATTCGTCTCTTAGATCACTGACGCCATCCAGAATTTTCTCTTTAACTAAATCTGCAATTCGCGTAACTAAAGTTGCCCTATTTACATTGTAAGGAATATGGGTGATGACCAACTGCTGTTTGCCATTAGGCAATTCTTCGATTTCAAGAGCACCACGCATCCTAACAATACCCCGTCCGGTTTTCATGTAGGATTCAATTCCTGACTTACCAGAAATACTACCTCCACTTGGAAAATCAGGGCCAGGTAAAATTTGCATCAAGTCGTCTATTTCAATCGATGGATTGTCGATTAATGCACAAGTGGCTTCGATAAGCTCAATCAGGTTATGAGGCGGGATATTGGTGGCCATCCCAACAGCAATACCCGTTGAGCCATTCATTAAAAGACTAGGCAAGGCAGATGGAAGGACTGATGGTTCCGTTGAGCTTTCTTTATAATTTGGCACAAAATCAACCGTATCTTCATCGATATCCTTGAGTAATTCTTCAGAAAGTTTTGTGAGACGACACTCGGTATACCTGTAAGCGGCAGCAGAATCCCCATCTACGGATCCAAAATTGCCCTGTCCATCAACTAGAGGATACCTCATAACCCAAGGTTGGGCCATTCTTACCAAAGTATCATAAACCGAGCTATCA
The DNA here is from genome assembly GCA_038137385.1 of Opitutales bacterium. Classification (GTDB taxonomy): domain Bacteria; phylum Verrucomicrobiota; class Verrucomicrobiia; order Opitutales; family Seribacteraceae; genus Chordibacter. The sequence continues at coordinate 3,575 of JAYQBP010000001.1, forward strand.
CCATGAGGGTGGTAATTTTTCAAAACTTCGCCCACAACACCCGCACACTTGTCGTAAGCACGGTTATGAAGCAGTCCCTCTCTCAACATCGCATACAAAACTCGTCTTTGAACTGGTTTAAAGCCATCCCTCACATCAGGCAGTGCTCTACTGACAATAACAGACATCGAATAATCAATGTATGCTTTCTGCATGATATCACTTATGTTTTCTTTCATAATTTTAAATAGTTAGAATTTATGCATCTAAATGACTGACATTTAATGCATTATCTTCAATAAACATCCGACGTGGAGCCACTTCTTCTCCCATCAGGGTTGTGAATATTTCATCGGCAGCAACGGCATCTTCAATTTCAACCTTAACCAAAGTTCTTGTAGTAGGATCCATCGTTGTCTCGAACAATTGTTTAGGGTTCATTTCGCCCAAGCCTTTATATCTTTGTATTTGAAGCCCTTTCCGACCGAGTGCTCTTAATTTTTGCAAATAATCATTTACTCCAGAAAGCAATTGAGGCTCAGAATTTTCGCTCTTCACATCAAGCAATTGGTAGAGAGGCTCGGGACAATGGAAAAAATCTGTATCCAATCCGAACTCAACAGCTTTTAAGATGTATTTTTCCAATTCCTTTGATTCAAGTATTTCGTAAATATCGATTCGTTGTGAAAACAAAACTCCATTCCTTTCAACTTCTTTCTGAAGAGAATTTACATCTGGATCGCTAATATCCAGTCCATGAGATTGCATAAAGCCGATTTTCGCATCTTGATCAGATAAAAATCTTATTTCATCTTCATTACCAGTTCGAATCCTTGCAACATAAGCCGGTAGAGAATTTGACTGAATGTCTAATTGAGCAAGTAAGCGCTCTAAATTAAAACCATATCTACCAAGTTGCTTTCCGATTTGTTCAATTTTTAATAATAGTGCATTTATTTTTTCTAAATTATCAGATGCAATTGGTGTGCTATTATTTTTTTTGGATAATTGCATGTCTTCACTTCCAAGCTTGATTAAAATTTGACTCATTTCAAAATCATCTTGTACATATTGCTCTGTTTTTCTTCTTTTAATTTTGTATAAGGGCGGCTTTGCCACATAAACATAACCATTTTCTATCAAGCCCTTCATTTGTCTAAAAATAAAGGTCAATAAGAGTGTCCGAATGTGGGCACCATCTACATCCGCATCGGTCATAATAATAATTTTATGGTAGCGGGCTTTGGTTGCATCAAAAGCACCTTCACCTTCGTGATCACCGATGCCCGTGCCAACAGCTGTAATCAAGCTTCGAATTTCAGCATTGTTTAAAACTTTATCAAGCCTTGCCTTCTCAACATTGAGCAGCTTGCCTCTCAATGGAAGAATGGCCTGGGTTAGGCGATCTCTTCCTTGTTTCGCAGAACCACCTGCAGAATCACCCTCCACAATATACAATTCACTTAGAGATGGATCTTTTTCTGAGCAATCCGCTAACTTGCCAGGCAATCCACCGCCTGAAAGTGCACCCTTACGGACTGTTTCCCTTGCTTTTCGGGCTGCTTCTCTTGCTCTCGCAGCATGAATAACTTTTTGGATAATGGTTTTAGCATCTTCTGGTGTAATTTCGAAATAATGCTTTAGCTTTTCACCGACAATTTTCTGAACAATTCCATCGACTTCGCGATTTGAGAGTTTCGTTTTCGTTTGTCCTTCAAATCTAGGCTCTGGCACTTTCACTGAAACAACTGCCGTCAACCCCTCTCTCACATCATCACCAGTAAGTGAAAGCTCTTTTTCTTTAAGCAAGTCATTTTGTCTTGCATAAGTATTGATCACACGAGTGAGGGCTGTTCGAAAACCAGATAAATGGGTACCACCCTCTACATTGTGTATTGAATTAGCATAGGCGAAAAGTTGGTCATTAAATGAGTCATTATATATCATCGCAATCTCAACCATAATCAGACCTTCCCCTGATTCAGGAGGGGCTTCTCCCGAGAATGAAATTGGGGCAGAAATAAGGCATGACTTATTCTTATTAAGGAATTCTACATATTCAGAAATTCCATTTTCAAAAAAGAAACTCTCTTTTCGGGTTTGCTTTTCCTCTTCGAGATAAATTCTGACTCCAGGATTAAGAAAGGCCAATTCTCGGAGTCTTTTCGCCAGTAATTCAAATTTGAATTCTCTTGTTTCTTCAAAAATTTGTTCATCTGGCATAAATGTTATTTTCGTGCCCGTGGTTGATGCCTCACCGATCACTTGAAGCTCTTGTGTTGTCTTACCCCTAGAAAATCTCATTTGATGGACCTTGCCAGCCCGCCTTACTTCAGCTGTAAACCATTCTGAAACTGCATTTACACATTTGGCGCCTACTCCATGGAGTCCTCCTGAAACTTGATAAGCCCCTTTTCCAAATTTTCCCCCTGCATGCAGATTCGTTAAGACTAATTCTAGTGCAGGCATGTTGTGTTTAGGGTGAATATCGACCGGAATACCTCGTCCATTATCTTGAATAGTGCACGAGCCATCGCTGTGAATTACAACCGATATCTCACTACAAAACCCGGCTAGTGATTCATCAATTGAATTATCAACAATTTCAAAAACACAATGATGCAGACCTCTTTCATTCGTATCACCAATATACATATCGGGTCTTTTCCGCACCCCCTCTAATCCCTCAAGCTTTTGAATTTGAGAAGAGTCGTAATTATCGTTTTGAGCTGTATTTTCGTCGTTCATAGCGAGTCTGTATAAAAAGTTTTGGTATTAGCTTTACTTATCGTAATGGTTGGCTTTTGTTTTAAAAATGAATTGAAGAAACTTTCTTTCTTTAAATCTTATTTTGTGGATTCTGCCTGTTTGGGTCAAGTGACTAATCAAGTTTTGAAATAGCTGATACCACCTAGTTTCCAAACTTAAATACAATTAATACACAGGGGTCGAAATTTACATAAATTACTAATTTACAACAGATAAAGTTAATTTCATTAAAGTTTTTAAAAAAATATCTCTTTTTTTAACTCGTCAAAATTGAAAGCGAGAAGTTTTTTTTATTAATGTATAGACGCAGCGATCTCAATTTTCTGGATAAATTCAACTATTGAATCTAAACACTTGAATACTTTAATGCATCTCAAATATTTCTTTTTTAGTAATTTTTGATAAGTATGATTAATATATTATCAAGGAAAGAAATCATAATAAAGACCAACCAGTAGAACCGTACCGCCAAAGTATATCAACATGGGCCATAACCCAAATTTAGAAAAGTCACGAAACCGATAGCCACCAACTGTATAGACAAATGTATTAGTCTGATAGCCAATGGGTGTCATAAAACTTGCGGATGCAGCGATGCAGCATGTCAGCACAAGTGCTCTTGCTTCATCCGTGTTTAAACCAAATTGAAAAGCCACCATCAATGAAACTGGAGTCATTATAGAAATAGTTGCGTTATTTGAAAGTAATTCTGTCAAGAATGCTGTACACAAGTATAGAATTATAAGAGCCCCTATTACCTGCCATTGCTCGGCAAACCCACTTAAACATATTTTTTTAATAAACTCTGCAATCAAGGCGGCACCCCCACTTTTTTCCATAACCAAGCCCAATGCCAACATGGAGTAAATTAAAAGCAGTAATTTCCATTCCACGGATCGTATCGCCTCCGTAGGTGTCATCGACTTGCTAATCACAAATAAACCTGCTCCCAAAAGTGCGATAACAAAAAGAGGCAATATTCCTAATGTAGCAAAGAAAATTATTGCACACAAAACCCCTACAGCAAAGATTGATTTGAATGGCTTGCTTTCGACACGTAAAGGCACTTTGTCTAAAAGAACTGCCTCACTAGAATCTCTTAATTTCTCCACGCTCGACTCTGACCCTAAGACAAGTAAAGTGTCGCCTGATTCAAGTTTTAGGTTTTCTAGTCGTAATCCAACATTTTTGCCTCTCCGGTGTAAAGCAATCACGGTTAAGTTAAATCGTCCCCGAAAATCTGCCTCGGAAAGTCGTTTTGAAATTAAACCTGAACTTGGTTTAATCATCGCCTCGACCATAATCGCCTCGGCTGTTTTGATTTTCTCGATTCCCCATTCAGTGTGTTTGGAAAATTTAAATCCATCCACTTCTCTTGCCTCGATCAACCCCTGTGGCTTACATGATAGAATTAAACGATCTCCTTCAATGAATTGTGCTGTGGAAAGGGGGGAGAGGACGCTTTTTCCCTTTCGCACGATGTCTAACAATCTCAAACCAGGAATTTTTGATATTTTAGAATCCTGCACACTTTTTCCAACAATTGATGAGTGCGGAACCACATAAGCTTCAGTAAGAAACTCCTTCCTGTGTATCTCTGCCAGAATTGTGCTTAGCGCTTCTCGTTTGGGTAATAGTTTTTTTCCAAAGGTAATTAAAAAAACTATTCCAACAATCATTAATGGAAATCCAAATTTGGTTAGCTCAAACATTTCCATTGCCTTCATATCAGGATAAAGATTGGAACTAGCCATAAAACCACTCGCCAAAATGTTTGTACTTGTACCAATCAATGTACAACAACCACCGAATATCGAGGCATAGGAAACAGGAATGAGTAATTTTGATGCAGGTACCTCCAGTTTTGCTGATAAAGCAATCACGACAGGTAAGAGAATAACGACGACAGGTGTGTTGTTTATAAAAGCAGAGAGACCAGCAACCGTAACCAACAATAAAAAAAGAAATGGATGAAACCCCCATCGTGTGAGGCTTTGCATGTGTAAAGTAAACTTTTCAATTATTCCCTGCTTACTTAAAGCACAACTAACCATGAACATTCCAATTATTGCCAGTGGTGCTTCACTGGATAAAATACTAAGTAATTCATTTAGGCTTGGCCAATCGCCCATTCCGCATAGACCAAGAATCACAATTAATGCCAAGAGAACAATCGCAGTAATTTCCATTCTTACTTTCTCTAAAGCGAAAGATAGGACCGCGGTGATTAATAATGCTAAAGCAAGTACGAGCTCAATTTCGATTGGTGTTTCCACTAGCCTTTTTTTTAGATTTGATTAAAAGAAATTTTAATAAAATCATTTATTTTTGAATGCATATTGTCGAACATAAGATGTCCTTCTGATGACATACCAATTTAAAGAGCGCCCCCGTCGCCTACGAATTTCCAAGCCGGTTCGATCTATGATTCAAGAAAATCGACTCCACCCCTCGGATTTTGTTTTGCCAATTTTTGTCTCCGATGATGAGAAATCGGTGGAAATTTCTTCAATGCCAGGAGTTTTTAGATGGCCTATTGATCAACTCGAGGATCCTATTAAATCATTTTATGATTTGGGAATTCGAGCTTTTGCATTGTTTCCAAAAGTAGGCCCACGCTTAAAAGATCAAACTGGGAGTGAAATTTTAAACCCCAAAAGCCTTGTTTACAGGGCTGCAAGAGCTTTAAAAAAACTTGATTTGAACATCTTACTTTTTGCTGATTTAGCATTAGATCCATACACATCTCACGGTCAAGATGGTATTGTCGTCAATGACGACTATGTTGATAACGATCGCACTGTTGAAATCCTTGCTAAAGCATCGATTATTTGTGCGGATGCTGGTTTTGACTGGGTTGCTCCATCGGATATGATGGATGGAAGGATTGGCATCATCCGAGATACATTAGAGCAAAACTCCTTTCATGATGTTGGTATTCTTTCATATTCTGCTAAGTTTTCTTCTTCTTATTACGGGCCATTTAGATGTGCGATCGACTCTTCACCACAAGGACGGGGGGTAGATAAATCCACTTATCAACTTAATCCCGCAAACCGAGAAGAAGCCAAAAGAGAACTAAGATTAGATTATGCAGAAGGTGCGGATATGCTTATGGTTAAACCAGCCGAGCCCTTTCTGGATATTATCAGTTATGCCAATCAAAAGTTTGATATACCAATTGCCGCCTATCAAGTATCCGGGGAATATTCTAGGATTATGGCCGCTGATCAACTGGGATGGCTAGATTGGCAGTCTTGTGCGACTGAATCCTTACTGAGTATCAAGCGAGCGGGTGCTAGTATCGTTTTTTCATATTTTGCCGATAAAATCGCTCCTTTTCTGTAATCGACTGTGCTAAGAATTATTCTTCATCAGGTGCTCCGCCCTCATAAGAAGTAACTTCCTCTTCCTTTTCTTCATCTTCCTCCCACTTGAGATCTTCATCCGGCAGAAGTTTCTCGTCCTTGTCTGAAACTTCGACTAAATGACTCTCTAGGTCTGAATAATCTTCTTCACCGTCTGCATCGTCATCTTTTTCATCCTCAAGATCTGAGTCGAGTTCAAAACCATCCGGTACAAACTCTAAGATCGCAACTAACTCATCGCTGAAGTGACTTCTCCTACCTTCGAGAAAGTCATTATTAAGCCTCTCAGAAAGAACTTCTTCCATTTCCTCAATCGTGTAGGGTTCAGAAAATTCTATCAGATCATTAAGCATAGCTACTCGAATTTGTGAAACATGGCTTAAGAAATCTGCATAAGGCCCTTTTTCCTCGTCTAGAACATCGGGTAAGGCAAATAGCAAATCTTCTGCTTTAAGAAGCGAATCTCTCACTCTTTCCAATTTAACTTTTCTTCCAGATACCTCTTCAGAAATCTCGAAAGTAAAAAATGCCTCATCAACTAATTGGGACTGCAGACCAAACTCGGTCATTGAATCCAGGAGTTCATTAATGTAAATGAATTGCTTGGGGTCAATAATACCAAGATCTTCAATGTCCCAATTCTCTGCATCACTTATGGAATCAACCCACCATTTGTTCTCGTCATCACAACGCACAATACACCAATCTAGGCTCGGACTTGTTTTTTTCATTGGATTGCCTTATGAGATGTTCAAATTGTATGTCAATCAATACTGTAAATTTTCTCAAATTCTTTTTGTAAAAATTTATTTCACACATCGGAACTAATAATCCTATTTCCCCTTATTTAATGTTTTACAATCGTTTAGTGAAACCGATCTTATTCTCGCTCAATGCTGAACTTGCTCATGAGCTTGGTACGCATACACTTAGGGCCCTTAGTAAGTCTAAGCCCGCCTGCTCTTTACTTAGAAAACTTTTACATTCCAATCACCCAGTTGAGGCATTTGGTTTAAAATTTCCTAACTGTATTGGGCAAGCTGCTGGTTTGGATAAAAATGGTGTGTTCCCAAGAGCCTCAGAAGCACTTGGATTCGGTTTTGTGGAGGTTGGTACTGTCACACCCCAAGCTCAACCTGGGAATGAAAAACCCAGGCTTTTTCGTCTGCCAAAGGATTTTGCTTTAGTAAATCGAATGGGCTTTAACAACGATGGCTTGGAAGCACTGGTAGAGGAGGTGTTAAATCTATACCCGATAAACTCTCGCAAGGTGCCACTCGGTATTAATTTGGGCAAAGGGAAATCAACCCCCATTGAAAAAGCACTCCAAGATTACACTCAAGGAATAGACGCCGTTTCCCCTATTGCTGATTATATAACCATTAACATTAGCTCTCCCAACACTCCTGGTTTGAGAAAGCTGCATAATGATGAATTTCTTGATCCCTTACTTCGGGGCATCAACGAGCAAAGGTTGAATTGGGCGTCGACCCACTCTCTTAAGCCACCGCCATTTCTCTTAAAAATTTCTCCAGATGAAAGCTTCAACAATTTGGAAAAAATAATTACAAAAGCGATCGAAAATGATTTTAGTGGCGTCATCGCGTGTAATACTTCAGTAAATTGTAAGGATTACATGAATACAAAAATGATACCCAATGGGGGCATAAGCGGAAAACCTCTCGAGACAAAATCGAACGAAATTATTAGGTTTATTGCGAAATTAACTGACTGGAAATTCCCCATCATAGGATCTGGTGGCATTTATGACTATGAGAGTGCTCAAAGAAAATTGGACGCAGGCGCAACGCTATTACAGATTTATACATCATTTATTTACCATGGTCCTTTATGGCCTTCGAAACTTGGAAAACGAATTCCCCTTACCAAATGTTGGCCTTGAATAAGGATTCATCTGCTTTCAATCATATTGTATGAAAGGCTTAATTTTAGTCCTAACTGTCACATGCTTAACAGTTTCATGTTTATCTTATTTAATTCTATTTGAGGGAAATGCATCTTCACTTAAAGCATGGTGGCAGGATTTGGCTAGGGATAGTGAAGTGTTACCCTTTGCGCCCTATAAATCTAGAGTTGTAGATAAATCAGAAATTAAAACCAAAGGCTCCAACGAATTCGTAGTTTTTGACCAACACCTATTCTGGAAAGGCAGTGGTGCTAAATTGGTTCCGCATTTAAATCAAAAAAATGTTGTACAAAATGTAATCATTCTAGACGGAGGCAGTGGCTATTCCGATATCGTCTCAGTACACGTAACGGGGGCTGGAGGTGAACTGTTTGAATTTGAACCCGTAACAACCTACCAAGGAGCTATAAGTTCAGTAAAATTGAAGAAAACCTCTTTGTGGAACGAAGAGCCATTAGTGTACGCCAAAGATGAAACTCAGCCTCTAAGCGGTTTGGTTGTAAGTAAGTTTCCTGGTGGTCAGATCATTGAGCAAATTCCTTACCTTGGAGGAAAAATACATGGAACGATAAAATCTTGGAACGAAAATGGTATTCCAATCCACTCGAAAGAATATGTGCACGGAAAAAAACATGGTACCCATATCTATTGGTTTGCACGAGCCGATGACCCAGAAGATTACAAGCCGATCAAATCAGAAAATGGAGATATATATCCCACCCTCTGGGTCAAACTTTTGGAAGATGCAAAGAAGAAATTTAAAGGGAAATTTGGTACACATGAAGCAAATGAATGGATTACATTTAATTACCGCAGACAAGGAGGAGAGTTTCCTGTCAGATTATTAGAACATTGGAAACAAAACCTGCGACACGGATTATTTGAAGGCTTCGACTCAATCGGTAACAAAACATTTAAGGACGACTACAAAATGGGTCTAAGGGTCAAACATAAAATTTTTGACAAAACTAAAAAATAATTGGTGCTCAAGGGGGGACTCGAACCCCCACGCCTTACGGCACTAGATCCTTAGTCTAGCGCGTCTACCAATTCCGCCACCTGAGCAATGATATGATTTTTAATAATCAGAATGTAACTTGCAAGAACAGATTACAAAAACCATACTATTTTATTTTAGTAAGGAAAAGTTAGTTAATCGCTTAACATGATTGATGATGAAAGTATCAATGTTGAAATAGGCGGCATCATGAGACAAAAGTCTAAGCTCGCACCATTAAGTTGGTAACAAATAATTAGAACCTTTTAGAGGAGATGCTTCCGTGTAAAAACTCATCTTTGAGTTGAAAATAATAAAATTCACAATGAATAATAGTTTGGTTTTTGAAAATGTAATTAATTACAGAATAACAAGATCTAATGTTTATTTCTCCGCTAAATAACACAACTAATTTTTTTGTGTAACTTGTTTTTCCAACTCCCGAAGATCCATTTAATAAGTGCCACAAATTTTTTTGATTTTATTCTATAAATACTTTTTGGGTAATATCTGAATCGTTATCATTGTACAAAATGTGACTTTTTAAAATAAGATCATGCTTAACATAAAAAGATTGAAAAACATATGTATTAAAACACTCAAATATACATGACCACTTATGATTTTGAAAAGTGCCAATACAATGCCTAGTGTAAACAATGTTGGAAGTGATATTATATTTAGATGAATAAAACTGAAGTAAAGTGATGTAATAATGATACTGATAAATATTCCAAAGGAAGATCTAAGCTGATCAAATAAAAGTCCGCGAAAATATAATTCCTCAATAAAAGGTGAAATAAAAACAATAGAAATGATTTGTTCAATTCTTATGTTGTTCGAAATTAATAAATTTTGAACCACGGATTGTGCGTTAAATTCTGGAAACATGAAACTGCTAAGAATATTAACTGAAACAACCAAAGGAAAAAAGAAGATAAAACAATAAAAGGAGCTAGATAAAATATTTTTTTTAAAGCGACTTCTTTCTAAGTTTTTAAATTTTTGGGATGCTAAAAGACTTGGGATTAATATTAATATAGAAAAGGGCGTAACAAATAATAATCCGAAGGATGATATGAGTAAAAGTTTTTTTAGTCTACTTTTTGGCAAAGTTTTATACATTTACTTTTGGTCCCACTTATTTATGTGCGGCTTATTTAGATATTTGTATAGGCTATTATTCCAGATGATACAGTCATGACCACTTTACTCGAAAAAAGATGACCGTGTAGTGGAGAATTGTGAGATAAACTTTCCCCATTGAAACAATCATATGTCCAAGGTTCATGATTCTTGATAATAACGAGATCTACTTCACCACCAGGTACAAGAGATGGTAATTTAAGTCCTAAAATCCTATGGGGGTTCGAAGACATTTTAAGTGCTAATTCTGGGTAGGGGTCCTTTAGTCTGAGTGCTTCAATGAAGCAAGAGACTGCTGTTTCAAGCCCAATAGCACCCATGGGAGCTAAATCAAACTCGATGTCATGAAGATGATCGGCGTATGGATCATGACTTGAATTACACGCATCGATATAACCATTTTTCAATCCCTCCAGTAGGGCATCCCTATCTATTTCTTCGCGAAGTGGCGGGTAAAGTTTTGAACAGTTTTGGTATGAACTTATTTTTTCTTGGGTGAATAGTAAGTGGTGGGCAGACACATCAGAAGTAATTTTTATACCATCTTCTTTTGCTTTTTTTACGAGGGATACTGAACCTTTAGATGAAAGAGAGCTTAAATGTATGGGAATATCTAGGTGACTTGAAATTAAAATCGACCTTTGTACGGCTAATTCTTCAGCAAGCCTGGGATTGCCACGCAAACCTAATTTTAGAGACAAAGCACTTTCATGGACATCGGTGTCGGTCGATAAATAGGAATCTTGAGGAAAATCTATAACAGTTAAATCAAACATTTTTGCATACTTTAATGCATTAAGAAATATTTGATTATTAGAAGGTGTTCGAGGGCAGTCACTTACCGCTATCACACCCACTTCCTTCAATGAACCAAGGGGGGCAATTGATATACCCTTTGATTGCAATGTTAGGCATCCACTCAAGAAGACTTTTATCGATGAATACTGTTTAATACGGTCTTGTATGTAACGAATTGTTGCAGGATTGTCTGATGCAGGGTTTGTATTTGGCATCGTTAATATCGAAGAGAATCCACCTCGAGCTGCCGCTCGGGTCAAGGATTTCATATTTTCGCTCTTAACAGCACCTGGGACTCGATTGTGCGTGCGTAAGTCTAACAAACCTGGAAGAATCGTGTGGTCTTTTAATTGGTATTTTTTCTCTGCTTTTTTAATACCATCATCACAATGTAGCAAAGTTCCATCTCGTATGAATAAATCTCTTACTTCATCAATATTTTCAACAGGATCAATTATTCTCGCACCTAATAAATCAATGTTTTGTACGCTTAATTTATTCATGATTCTTGGAACTCGAATTATTTATGCACAGGTCAAGAATGGCCATCCTTACAGCAATTCCATTGGAAACTTGTTTGAGTATAACCGCTCGATCAGAGTCTGCTAGTTCAGATTCTATCTCAACTCCTCGATTTAGTGGACCTGGATGAAGAATAATTGCATCTTTTTTCATGACACTCAGCGACTCCTGCCCAAGTCCAAATACCTTTGCATATTCTGCGAGCGAGGGGAAGTGAGATGCACTCTGCCTTTCATGTTGTATTCTTAGAAGCATGACTGCATCCGCATCTTCAAGAGCAGATTGAGTATTATGCGTAACTCTTGCACCTAACTTTTCAAATTCTTTCGGTACTAACGTCGTAGGACCAGCTAAGGTTACTTTTGCGCCCAGTTTTAATAGTCCCCATAAATTTGAACGAGCAACTCTGCTGAAAAGAATGTCACCCAAAATTGTAATTTTCTTATTTTTTAAATCACCCATTCTTTCTCTCAAGGTGTAAATATCCAAGAGGGCCTGGCTAGGGTGTTCATGAGCACCATCACCGGCATTGATGATTGGAACATCTACGATTTTGGAAAGAAATAAAGGTGAGCCAGGTGAAGAATGCCTAAGGATGATAGCGTGTGCTCCCAGAGCCTGGACATTCATGGCTGTATCCTTCAGGGTTTCTCCCTTTGTAAGACTGCTTGCCTCTCCACTTATAGTAATGATATCAGCACCTAATGATTTTGCCGCTATTTCAAAAGCCACTCTGGTCCTAGTGCTGGGCTCCATAAATAAATTAATGATTCGTTTGCCACTAAGAGAACCTGATGCCAAGTTTTTGTTTTTTTTATTCTTAATTGAATTCGCTTGATCTAATATAAAAGTAATTTCGCAAGGGCTTAAATCCTCAACAGCCAGCAATGATTTTCGGTTCCAATTCATTAGTGCCAAAAGGTTTCTTGTTTTTCTGATTTGGGTTCTGTTGCGGAATCGCTCTTGGGCATATGCTTTGGTGCAGATTGTGTATTCTTCTTTAAACTTTCTTGTTTCTTGCTAACCATTGCTCTCAATATCTCCCTAACTTTTTGCTTCATCCAGATAGCAGTAGGAGACTTTGAAGAGAAATCTGCAGGTCCGTTGTTGTGAACTCTACCATTTTCAACAAGGTTGCATGTCTGGGCAAATTCATCTTCGTCCGCTGGATCATAAACCGCATAGGTTTTTCCTCCCATTTGCTTAACAACAGCAAAAACCGGTACATCGCTTGGTCCATCAGCTACATAAATTAATTGATCAAATGGAACTCTTCGGTGTTCGTGAGGTACAGACGCATTAACATCTAGCTTTGAATTTTTATTACAACCTTTGTTAATTTCGAAAATAAATCTAGTTTTTATCGTATTATCTACCGCCAATCCAATCTGAGAGATCTCGGGATCGATTGGTAAAGAAAGGTCTTTTTGACTCAAATAATTAGGCGGTAGAGCCGATTCAATAAATTCAGAGGCAAAAACTCCTTCTACATAATTCGCAATATCACTTCCTAAAATCATTTGAGCCAAACCGGTGCTTATAATGTAGTGTTCCACTTTTATATCATAGTTCCTAAACGCAGTTTCATTAGGAATGGAGGCTATTTCATCGAAAAATTGGGGGAGTCCAGGATAAAAGGTTAGTTCTCTGCCTAATTGTAAAAGTTTGTGATTAGTTAATCCTCGCATTGGGCCATTTTTTACATAACTGAGTAGATGGTTTAGGTAGATGGTTTCTCCAGAAACTGTTTGACCACGAAGAGCGTAGATTTGAGGTAATTGATTAACCTCCGCCCAAAAAACTTTTTCATTTATACCAAAATAATTAAAAAGGGGGGTTTGCATGTAACCCGGTATAAGGGTTTTATCAAAATCCCATACACACGCGATCACAGTGTGAGTGTGCGGTTGATTGCTGTACAAAGCTTTACTCAATTTAATCGTTTTCCTTCTATTATTCCTTTATAAAAAAATTGTATGAAAGAGCTACCAAATATCGAACCCTTTCGACTTAGATTCAAGGAGATTGAACTCCAACTTGGTGACCCTGAGGTATTTAAGGACGCTCGGCGAGCAAGTGCATTGAACAGAGAGCATAATCGTATAGGAAAGATCTTAGAAATATTTGATGACACCCATCATTGCCAATCAGAAATTACTTCCACTAAAGAATTGCTTGATGATCCTGAAATTGGTGAATCAGCTCGCGAGGAAATCAGCCTACTTGAACAAAAACTTAGCCAATTAAAGAGCTCCTTACTTATCGCTATGTTGCCCGAAGAAGAGGATACTGGAAAAAATACAATTGTTGAAATAAGGGCTGGTGCAGGAGGTGATGAGGCTTCTCTTTTCGCGGCAGATCTATTTCGGATGTATTGTCGATACGGAGAAAGTAAATCCTGGGGGTTTGAGTGTCTTAGTCAAAGCTCTTCAGAAACTGGAGGTTTTAAAGAGGTTGTTTTTATTTTCAAAGGTGATGATGCTTGGTCTAAAATGAGATTCGAAAGTGGAGTACATCGGGTTCAAAGAATACCAGTGACTGAAGCGGGAGGGCGGATTCACACATCCACTGCGACGGTTGCAGTGCTACCAGAGGCTCAGGAGGTTGAAATTTCGATAGACTCACAAGATCTAGATATAAGTGTCTGTCGAGCCTCAGGACCTGGAGGGCAGGGAGTAAATACGACTGATTCCGCAGTGCAAATATTGCACAAACCTAGTGGAATTCAAGTATACTGTGCGGACGAAAGATCGCAGCTTAAGAATAAAAATAAGGCAATGACTGTACTTAGGTCTCGTTTGCTCCAAGCTAAACAGGCAGAAGAAGACGCAAAATATGCCAAAGATAGAAAAAAACAAGTTGGTTCAGGTGATAGAAGTGAGAGAATTAGAACATATAATTTTCCACAGAGCCGCTTAACAGATCATAGAATAAACTACACATCCCACTCATTAAATGACTCAATGATGGGAGACCTTGATCATCTAATCGATGCCCTTACAGCCCATGACCAAGAAATTAAACTAGAAAACTTACTGCACGATGGTCCTCAATAATTCTCTTTCAATTGTAGATGTAGTTACCAAATCTTCAGATTTCCTGAAAAAAAAAGGAGTAGCTAACTATAAAATTGATGCAGAATGGATTATTGCCCATGTTCTTGAATGCAAAAGAATGGATCTTTATTTACGATTTGGTGAAGTAATAAGTCCCGAAAATCTGAATAAAATTAGAGCATTAATCGTAAAGCGAGGCAAAAGAGTTCCCTTACAGCACATACTAGAAAATGTACCTTTTGCAGATTTAAAATTAAAGTGTGATAAAAGAGCTCTCGTACCAAGACATGAAACCGAATATTTTGTCCAATTATTAATTAATAAACTAACAAAAGATTTTAAAGGTAAAATAGTCGATTTGGGCTGTGGCAGTGGTGCTATAATTTTAGCACTTTGCTACCATTTGCAGAAGGCAAAAGGCATTGGTTATGACAAGTCAGTTAAGGCTCTAAAGCTAGCTAATGAAAATAAAATTGGTTGTAATTTAGAGGATCGAGTTAAGCTAGATAAATTAGACTGGAATGAGGAGGAGTCTTTGTCTGGTGATATTGATTTAATCGTCTCCAACCCTCCATACTTAACTGAAGAAGAATGGGCAACAGCCGAACCCGAAGTAAAAATGCACGATCCATACAATTCACTCGTTGCGAAAGATGATGGATTTGCAGATATTGAAAGAGTTACAATGATTGCGACCAATACACTTAATCAGGGAGGTTACCTTGCAATAGAATTTGGACTACACCACCTAGAGCCCATCCAAAAAATAATGGAAAAAAGCTTTGATGTTGAAATATTAAGTGATCAATTTTTGGTAAGAAGATTTGCTTTTGCTATTAAAAAATAAAGTTAAATTCCCGAACCTTGATCTTGCTTGTTATGAGATAATTGCATGTAACTTATTTCATTGACCCAGTCTTTCATAATTCTGAGACTTTCGTGTAGTTTGATATCAAGAGATTCCGGTTTTAAGTATAAATCTTTTGAAGCATTCTGTTCGTCACCGGTTAAACCTCTAACCGCTAGCGATTTCTCTTTTTGATCTTGCACAACCTTTAAAACAAGTTCACGACAGGGAAAGGAAAGTGCGGCAAGAGAGTCAAACTCCTTGGACAGGGATTCCGTTTTGTTTAAGTCAGAAATTTTTTCTATCAAGCGATTATTTAAATTCAGAGAAACTGTCTTTTGTTCCCGTTTTTGCCTAAACCAAGAGATATGCTTTTCAAGATATTTAAATTCTTCTGAAACCTGTTGCCTTTGTTGGCTCAACTTAAGCAAGTTATTAATAGTCGTATCTTTGTACTTAAATTCTGCTGCTGGTCGCCGAAAATTAACCTCCTCAATTTTATCCCAAGCAAGGGCTTTTTCCAAATCCGATTCGCCGATGGGTAAGTACTGGTTAATTGAGTGCATCGAAATATCGCTGCTCACTCCTGTCAATTGGGTGCTCTCTCCTGATGGAAGGTAATATTTCTGAATAGTTATTTTAGCCGCACTTCTTTTGCCATTATGCGGTGTCATTAAAAATGGCATATTCATGGGAATTAGCGACTGGACAGTGCCTTTGCCATGTGTTGAGGTATCACCGACAATGATCGCCCTTCTGTGATTTTTCAACGCACCTGCAACGATCTCAGAGGCCGATGCACTATACCTAGAAACCAATATGATGAGCGGCCCATCCCAAGCTAGTTTGGGGTTGAAGTCGAACTTCTTTCTAACTTTACCATCCGAACTCTTAACCTGAACGACGGGTCCTCTAGATATAAATAAGCCTGCAAGATTAACTGCCTCACTTAAATACCCACCTCCATTTCTTCGTAAATCTAATACTAAGCCATCTATAGATTCTCTCTTAAGATGATTGATTAGCTCTTCAACATCATCCGTTGATTTGTGTCCCTCATCTCCAGATCCGTAGAAAGAAGGTAACTCAACCACACCCAATCGTAGACTTTCCCCCCCGTTGTCAACTTGGTGCAAGGTAGCACTTGCAAGATTGGCAGTAAGTTTGATTTTATCCCTGACTATTTTAACTATTTTACTCGATGAAGGGTTAGTGGAGGGTCTGATGTTTAGTCTTACGATCGTATCTTTGGGTCCTTTTATTAACTCAACAATTTTGGAGAGCTTCATTTCCACAACATCAACAAACTCTCCAGTTTCTTGGGCGACCTGTAATATAATATCCTCAGGTTCTAATTGGCGAGATGCTTCTGCAGGACCCCCAGGGAGCAATTCTTTAATCGTACAAAATCCATCCTCGTCCGTTAGTACAGCACCAATTCCGACAAACTCGTTATTCATAGCTTGGTCAAACTTCTCTTTTTCTTTAATATTAAGGAAAGATGTATGTGGATCAAACATTTGAGTAAGAGTAGTTAAATACAATTCTTGCACATCGGTTGCCTCGAATGCCAAAATGTTCTTCAACCATCTTTGGTATTTTTTTTGGATTTTAGCTAAAACTTCACCTTTCTTTTCATTAATCAGATTGGAGGGATTGGGTTGGGTCTCATTCTCATCAATTTGCGAAAGAACTTCGTTGATAAATTCGTGGGTTACAAGTTGAGTCCACATATGATCCAGAGATTTTTGGCTACTTGACCATTCTGCATCAGAGCGATCAACGAAATAAGACATATTGGAATCTACATTGGGTGCAAATTCTAATTGTGACAAGGTATGCTTGAGTCTTTTGACGGCCTTTTTTCGATATAAATCATAAATTTCGAAAGCTGGAAATAAGTTACCTTGTTTTAAGTAAGTGATCAGTGTTGGTTTATATCTTTCAACAAAATCAATGTAGTCATCACGAGTAAAAAATAGCTTCTGTTTGTCAAGGTTTTCTAGGTAATTTTTGATAAACAGATTTGGATCAAGTTCTGAAATAGATAGTTTTTTGAAATGAGCTTTTTCGAGTGCACTTAGCAACCATTTGGTTTCATCTACCATGATGTCAGTGGCAACCAATGGGGATGCATCCGCAAAATTAATAATATCTTTTTCAAAATTATCCGTGCTTGATGCCAGTCGCTTTGTTGGATTAACAGCAATCAAACTGCCTTTATCTGCAAAACCATAAGAAATTGAAATTGATTCATCAATGGTCTCCCCTCGAGTTACGAAAGAGCTTAGGCAGACAAAGATCAAAAAAGTTTTATGTAGTTTTTTCAAATGAACACAGTGTGTAAATTAACTATCTAGCATTTTCTTGGCTTTTTCCAAAGTTTCTTTTTCTCTGGGTGTGAGAGCACCAAAACCCTTTGAGTTGATTTTATCCAAAATACGGTCAGTTTCTTCGCGGATAGAACTGCTGGAGCCAAAATTTACACGATAATTTGTTTTCAAGAAATTACTTTGTTTAGAATTTTTTAAAGGATTCTGGAATTTTGGGGTGCTCACAAATTTGAACGGAAATTGAATCAAGCCATTGGTAGTTAAGTGAAAAATGAGTCCGCAAAACATGCCACCCAAATGAGCCGAGTGAGCAATACCTCCAGCACCATGAAGCTCAGAGTTTACGAATCCATATAATTCTAAACCGAGAGTTCCATATAATATCCACCTAGGTTTAAGACTTACTGGTAAAACAAAAAAAAGGAGAAGGGTTATCGGGTTATTTGGTTTTTCAAGACAGAAAAAACACAATGCCCCCAAAACCAAAGCAGAAACTCCTATAATAAACCTGCTCGACTCAAGGTTGAAGGGAACCCAAGCAATGATCCCACAAATTAAACAAGCTATGATGAAGTGTATAAATTTGCGTGAACCAAGTAGATGTTCGATAGGCCGGCAAATGAAATGAATTCCCAGTAGATTAAAAAGCAAATGAAACGGCCCTTCATGTAAGAACCCGTAAGTAATCATTGTCCACAGAGAACCACTGGAGAAACGACTCCAACTAAATGAGAGCAGTTCTTTAAGGGGCGATGGATAAAGAAATAGATTTACCAAAGAGTCTATTAGAAAAATAGTAATCAATAAGATTATGATTATGTCACAGACCGATCTCTCTAATATCGCCTGCGGGGATTGCATATATTTTCTATCGTAGAGCATTTTGTACTATCTATCTTTTCTCTATATGATTAATAATCAACTGAAAACAAAAATGTGATTAATTTTTTTAGAAGTGAATTATCGTTGATTGTTTTATTCTTTATAATCATTTCATTTATAATAATTTTTAGTTATTTTGAAAACGCAAACTTAATATGCTCATTTATTCTGATTTTGTGTTTTACTTTGATTTATGTATTAAAAAATAGTTTTTTAAAGAAGAAAATTATTTTTTTAACTCTTATTAGTGGTGTTTTTTTATTGAAAATTAATGAAGAATACAAAAGCTTAAATAAAAACATAATTAGAGGGTTTTTTGGAATAAAAGAATATAAAGTTAAATTACTTCCAGTTCAGAGAGGATTTTTAGATAGTGACGATAGATCCTTCTGTAGGATAATTGAAATAGAACCAAATAATGATGCAATAATTGGCCGAAAAGTAGAAATTGAAAATATTCAATACCTTAAACTAAATATCTTAGATCCCGTTCATATTTTAACCCAAATAGAATTAAAGGGATCAAGCCAATTTGTTGCATTAAAAAATATAAGAGAATACCCTCAATTTTCATATAAAACCTTACATCTTATTAAGGAGTTTGAGAAAGATTTTCAAAGTTTCGATAAAAGCAAGGCGTTTTGTTTTGGTTGGGGAATGCTTACTGGTTCGAAGTACCTTATTGATAAGGATATTTTCCATGTATTTGAAAAAACTGGTTTATTACATTTGTTTGCTGTTAGTGGTTTGCATATGGGGTTTCTATACTTAATTTTAAGTTTCCTATTACGACCTTTAAGGCTGCCTGCTGAAGTATCACTTCTTGTGAAAATTACACTCGGTTCGGCATACTTATATATAATTGGGTTTCCTTCTTCTGGGCTAAGAGCATTCATTATGATTATGTGCTATGAGGTTGTTTGCGTTATAAAATGTAAAAATAAAAACTTTGTTTTTTTATGCCTATCAGGAATATTGATTTTGTTTATAAAACCTAGTTCACTCTTCGACTTAAGTGCTCAATTATCTTTTACCGTGGTATCATTCATTTTATTTTCTATAGAAAATTATTATTTAAATAAAAAGAAGTCTTTTATAAATACTTTATACAATTTACTTATTGTGTCATTATCTGCTGCCTCAGGATCCGCACTTCTCTTACTAGATAATTTTAATTATTTTCCCATGTTAAGTGTATTTACAAATGTTTTGATTACTCCCTTTATTTTTGTTTTTTACACAATTAATTTATTCACATTTTTAGTGTTTTTTTGTTTTGGTTCGATATTTTTGTTTTTTCTTTGCGACGCTTTCTATCAAATCATTGAATATATAGCTAGATTTTCGTATTTTCTTACAAATTTATTTGGTTTTAATGAAGAAATTCATTTAGAAATTCATTCTTTCTATCATTTATTTTTGTTTTTTTTATTGATTTTTTCTTTCTGCTTCAAAATAAGCATTAGAATGCGTGTAGGTTTTATATTAACTTACTATTTCTGCTTTTGGATATTTTGTTTTTTTCAATTAAATTAATTTAATTTGTACTATGTTTGTTGCCATATTAAAATTAATCTTTAGACTTCGATAAATATGTACCCCACGGACAAAATAGATCAGTGGCATTCCGGTCAAGGTTGCTGGAATCATATTAATTCCGATGATTGGAATAACTGGGGGTGGCATTTAAGGAATCGCTTATCATCTAAGGAACAAATTGAAGAATTTATCAACTTAACTGACGACGAATGCATTGGTCTTGATGTCTCCAAAAATAAACTACTGGTTTCGATAACTCCCCATTTTTTTAATCTTATTGATCCGGACAATGTTAATTGTCCAGTTAGAAAGCAACTTATTCCTACGAGTAAGGAAGGGAACACTTTATCTTATGAAAACCCTGACCCGGTTGGAGAGGAATCCTCGATGGTTGTCCCTGGTTTGGTTCACAGATACCCTGATAGGGTTTTATTTTTAACCACCGATCGATGCGGTGCTTATTGCAGATATTGCACAAGAAGCAGGCTTGTTTCTAATGCACAAGGATACGGGTTTCACCCAAATTTTGAAGAAAATTTAGATTATATTCGGAAACACACAGAGATTAGGGATGTTCTACTAAGTGGAGGTGATCCTTTGTTACTTTCTGATGCTAAATTGTCGTACTTAATGTCTGAACTCTCGGATATTAGTCATGTGGAGTTTGTTCGTATTGGTTCCAGATTGCCAGTCTTTTTACCTCAAAGAATCACGGGTAATCTTATAGATGCACTCCAAAAACACCCCAATGTTTGGATGAGTATTCATGTAAATCACCCCAAGGAATGTACATTTGAATTAAGAGACGCATGTTTTAAACTTACTAGGGCAGGGATACCCCTTGGCAATCAATCTGTCTTACTTAAGGGAATTAATGATGACCTAGATGTCATGAAAAGTTTGATTCACAGACTTTTAATGATGAAAGTGAGACCCTATTATTTATATCAATGTGACCTTGTGCCAGGTAGTTCACATTTTAGAACTCCAGTAACTAAAGGTATTGAGATTATAGAGGGCTTAAGGGGAACCACCACGGGATATGCTGTTCCTCAGTTCGTAATCGATGCTCCGGGGGGTGGCGGTAAAATTCCTATAAATCCAAATTTTATCAATGAGGTAAAGGGTACTGCATGGGAGCTAAGAAATTTTGAGGGAAAAACTTTTACCTATCATTCTACAGAATAGATCCGTGCATTAATCGGTTCTGATCGGCATAACTACACAAAGGAACTTGGACGAGTTGTTGGTGTCTTCCGGGGTAACCTTGAAAACTCCAGGACTCATATCATCCCTAAACTCAAAGACTACTTTGTCACTGTTTATTGATTTTAAGGGGTCCAGTAGAAACTTAGGGTTAAAAGAAACAACTGCATCATCTCCGTTATATTCAATCGGCATAGATTCACTCGCGTCCCCTAGAGTGCTTTGACCGAAGATTTCCATTTCGTTCTTTTTTAACCTGAGGGTTACTTTTTCATCTGAAACCAGGGCTGCTCTATGGACACATTCAAGCATTAATTCTCTTTCGATTGTGGCTAAGTTAAAATCATCTTGAGGGATAACCTGTTTGAAGTTTGGGTATTTTCCCTCAACCACCTTGGAGATTAGATAGATAGACTGGCTAAAACCATGGTTCGAATCTTTTTCTACTCGAACTGCGAGTTTGAGAGAAACTTGTCTGTCCGTAAAATTCAATTCTATTTTATCTGCTACATTTGGTAATCTTTCCAATTCTGTAACCGTTAATGAAGGTAGAATAAACTCTCCATTGTTTTCTCCACTCGATTTCTCTTTTTTACTAGTTACTGCTAGTCTCCTTCCATCAGTTGCTACGAGTGAGATATTTTCCTCATCTTTTTGAAAAAAGACCCCCTTTAACATGTAGCGCTCTTCATTAACTGATTGAGCGTAGGAAACACTTTTTAACATAGTTGTAAGTTCTTCTCGCTCCAAAACGAAACTTTTACTTGATTCTAGCTCAGGAAGAGGCGGGAATTCCTTACTCTCCATACCTATAATATTAAAAATGGATCCCCGGGTGGATATCGTGGCTTTGGGAGAACCTGAAGTAGTTACATTTACTTCCATATCTGCAAGTTCACGGACGATTCTGAGTAACTCTTTAACGGGTAGAGTGACTGAGCCCTCTTCTTGGATATCTGCCGTTACCGAACATTTTATTCCAAGGTCAAGATTCGTAGTTGATAGATAAACATTGCCTCCAGATGCTTCGAGTAAAACATTCTGCAGGATTGGCATGGTTTTGCGTGAGCCAACAACATTTGAAACAAGTTGTAAACCTGAACTGAAGTGATCTCTATTGATTTTAAAATTCATCTAAAATGTTTTGGGTTGGTTTCGATGTTTAAACAACAATTAATTATTAAGATAAGAATTAAAAAATAAAATCTTAATTATATTATACTTTACAAATAAGATTAACATTTTTGTAAGTAATTGAAAATTAACAAAATAGAAAACCCTTTAATGTGAATAAAAAAACTAAAATATTCTTAAGAACTTTCATCTGTCGATAAACTTAAGGAAATCCACATGTTTTACAAAGTTGTAGAGAAGTTATTTTTTTCTAATCGAGTCGAGGTAATCCCAAAAGCTTTGGTGGTTTTCTATTACCGTTTCTTCGGAAGCGGGTAAGTTGCAACGAATCATGAAATCCTGAAACGAATTTTTTTCTAATATAAACTGACAATGAAGGGCCGTGTCACAACGCTCGAAATAAACACGAAGGTCGCCGATGCGGATTCTGTAATATGTCATTCCTTTACGGACAAACTTACCGACATCTGCACTTTTCTCTAAAAGAATATTACTTGAATAGGCACTTAACTGCTCTACAAGGTTGAGTTGCTCCAACTGGGGCAGTGACGAAAGGATATCCAAGCTTTGCGAAGAAAATGTAATCTGTCTCACAAACAACCAGCTAATTGAGCGCCATCAACAATGCAACTTAAAGAAACAACGATAATCAATTTATGACTTCTCGTAAAACAAAGTGATGTTATAAAGTTATTTAAAGGGATATATGAAAAACGAATCAAAAGAAGCAAAGGATGCAAAATCGGTTCTCCTTAAAGAGGCATTAGCTATTAAAGAAGCGGCAGATCGTATATCAAATGAAGACCTAACTTGTGCAATTGATATACTTCAAAGAGAAAACGGGAAAATTGTAGTTACTGGTATCGGAAAATCAGGACATGTGGGAAAAAAAATGGCAGCGATGCTTTGTAGTACGGGTTCTCCAACAGCCTACCTTCACCCATCAGAAGCGGTTCATGGAGACCTTGGTATTCATCAATATGGAGACCCTGTAATCTTTCTTTCAAATAGTGGTACAACACCGGAGTTACTATATTTGGAGCCTGTATTTCGCTCAAGGGGAGCTCAAATAGTAGGAATTTTAGGAAACCCCCAAAGCCCATTAGCAGAAAAAGTAGATGTTCTCTTAGATGCTTCAGTGAAAGAAGAAGCGGACCCGCTAGGCATTGTTCCAACGGCAAGCTTTGCAGTAGCCGCAGCTCTTGG
>JAYQBP010000001.1:27293-50291 GCA_038137385.1 Opitutales bacterium
GCATTGATGAGTCGAAGAAACTTCGACAAGAATGAATACGCAAAAACGCATCCAGCGGGTCAGTTGGGTAGAAACTTAATCCTTAGAGTAAAAGATGTTTTCCATCTAAAAGAAAAAGTAGCCTGTTTAAACGAAAATGCCCGGATCAAAGAAGCGGTCATTGAAATGTCTAAATTTCCATTGGGTGCAGCTTGTATTCTCAATAATGACAAGCTAATTGGCATAATAACCGATGGTGACCTAAGGAGAGCACTACAAAAAGTGGAAAACCTCGTAGAATTACAAGCGACAGAAATCATGTGTCATCAACCCAAAACAATCGGTCCAAATGAAAGCCTTGGTGAAGCTCTTAAATTCATGGAACAAGGTAACCCAACTCCAGTATCTATACTTCCCGTGGTATGTCCTGACAGGGGAACCCTCTTGGGTCTTCTAAGACTACACGATATCTTGGCACCCTGAAGATGATCAGAAAAAAAATATATCTCACATGTATGCTGTTAATATCCAGCAGTTGCCTCTTCTACCTAGTCATACAGGTGAATCAAGCACTTCAAGAGTATAAGCACTGGCAAACAAGGGAATCCGTTTTGGAAAAAGAGCTTCAAGTTTTACGAGAGGAAGCCAAGTTACACCAGCAGTTTCTTGATAGACTTAGACGCAACCCTGATTTTCAAGATGAGGTAGCCAGAAAAGAATTGGGATATGGCAAACCTAATGAGTGGCTCTATCGGTTTCCTGAAGAACCCACGCAAAAAAATAGATGAATCATCTATCATTGGCAGAAGGACTGAGGCAAAATTTCTCTTCAGTAGGACAAGAACATGTTTTTAAATTCTGGAAAGAACTGAACAATGAAGAGAGGGCGGTCTTTATTCGCCAGCTTCAAACTGTCGACTTAGATGAGCTAACTTGCTCTTGGAGTGACATCCAGAGTGGAACCAAGCAACCCTTAAGTGGCCTTCAAAAACCCCAATCTGTTTTACCATTAAACCCGAGAGAAAACTTAACAAAATTTTACAAAGATCTTGGGGAAGATATTTTGAGCCAGAACAAGGTGGCCGCCTTCACGGTAGCTGGAGGGCAGGGAACTCGACTTGGTCACAAGGGACCCAAGGGGACCTTCAAATGCACACCGATAAGAGGAATTTCTTTGTTTGAGCAATTTGCAGAAAATTTAAAATTTATCACCAAACGCTTTGGTCACTCACCCCTGTGGTTCATTATGACAAGTGAAGAAAACCATCTGGAAACAGAGAGCTTTTTATCACAAAACAAATATTTTGGGTTAAATGTTAATCATATTCATCTTTTACAACAAGGGATGATGCCCGTCTTCGATCAAGAAGGCAAAATACTTCTCAGTGAAAAAAATTATTTATTAATGAGTCCCAATGGCCATGGAGGCTCTTTTCGTGCTCTCTTTAACTCGGGTGCACTGAAAATTATGGAAGAAGAGGGAATAGATCATTTGAGCTATTTTCAGGTAGATAACCCCCTCGTGCATTGTCTAGATCCTGTGTTTTTAGGATACCACAAACACCAAAATTCTGAAATGTCGTCGAAGGTGGTTCAAAAATCTGGATCAAACGAAAAAGTGGGTACATTTTTTGAGGTGAACAAAAAGCTACATGTGTTGGAATATAGTGACATTCCCTTAGAGGTTTCGGCACAAAAAACGCCCGATGGCGAACTGTTTCACAATCTAGGAAACATTGCTATACACTTGATTGAAAGAGACTTTATCAAGAGGATTGCTACAGCGAAAAACACCCATGAAAACCGACTTTCTTATCATGGAGCATTAAAAAAAGCCAACCACCTTGACAATAGCGGTAATAAACTTACACCTCACCAAGCAAATGCAATCAAAGCAGAGACTTTCGTTTTTGATGCAATCCCCTTGGCCCAGAATGCATCCCTCATGGAAGTCGACCGAAATGAAGAATTTGCACCAATCAAAAATGCCGATGGGCAAGATTCCCCATTTTCATCACGCGAAATGCAATTATTAAGATCGAGCAAATGGTTAAGGCAAGTAGGCATCGATCAACCGCCTAGAAAGATGGAAATCTCACCCGAATTTGCTCCTTCACTTACCTATTTTAAAGAAGAAATATCAAAACTTTCTTTAAATCCCGAGCTCATCAAGAATGAGAAAATAATTTTCGAAAAATCCGGCCCAAAGATTGTAAAAACTTAAACACCACAAATAATGATCACTGAATCTCTCGAATCTGCAGTAAAAGATGGCAGCCTTTTAGAGTCTGCTCGTCAGAATATCCTCGAACTGCTTGAAATAGAAAATTTACCCCAATGGGTTTTTGATAGCTTGTCTGAACTCACTCAAAATAAAAATTGGGAGGAACTAAACGATCGTTTTCATAGTAACCTAGCTTTCGGAACCGGAGGGATGCGCGGGCGGACTATAGGGAAAGTAATTACAAACGCAGAGCGAGGTGAGGCAATTGAGGGTGAAACTCCTCATTATGCTGCTGTTGGAAGTAATACTCTGAATGAAATAACCTTACTTCGTGCGACCAAGGCACTCTATGTCTATCTGGAAAAATGGATGCATAGTGAAGGTGTTCTCGAGCAACCACGACTTGTTGTGGCCCATGATGTGCGTCACTTTTCTAAAAAATTTGCACACCTGGTTGCCCAGGCCTGGGTAAAGATGGGCGGATTCGCCATGCTTTATGATGGTCCCAGGTCCACCCCTCAATTAAGCTTTACTGTTCGAAGCCGATATGCCCACGCAGGGGTTGTTATCACGGCGAGTCATAATCCCTACCATGACAATGGCTTCAAAGCTTATTTTGGGGATGGAGCACAACTGGTACCTCCACATGACAAAGGGGTAGTGGCCGAGTACATTAAAATAGGCCTAGAAGAGGTTACCACATGGTTAGGTGAAGATAGCTTTGAAGGTTGTTTGCCCATCACACTGACCACCCAGGATGACATGGCTTACAAAGGGTGCCTTGAGGATGCTGTGATTAACCCTGAACTGTTAAAAAGCATCTCTCCTAAAATAGTCTTAACCCCAATTCATGGCACCGGGGCGATCTCTTCTGTTCCCGCCCTTTGGGATCATGGGGTGCAGGTTGCTTTAGTTGATGAGCAGAGTGCTGAAGATCCTAACTTTAGCACCGTCAAATCCCCAAACCCCGAAAATGCAGAAGCCCTATCAATGGGTATTAAAGTAGCAAGCAAAACAAAATCATCCTATGTTTTTGGGACCGACCCTGATTGTGACCGAATCGGAGTAGCCGTTTCTGACGGGAAGGGAAAATTTATTTGCCTAAGTGGTAACCAGGTTGCTTGTATTTTAGCGGAATATCGTCTACTAGCCCTAAAGTCCCAACAAATCATCCGAGAGGGAAATGAATCTGGCTTTGCCTTGCTTAAAACCTTTGTTACCTCTCCTTTGGTAGAAAAGATTGCAGCAGCATTTGGCATTCGTTGCCTCAATACACCAACAGGTTTCAAGTGGATGGCACAAAAGATCGACAAGTATGAAGAAATGGCAACACTACGAATGCTTGAAGAGGAGGGCGTTGGGCTTGATTTTGACAGAACGGAGCTATTTGCAAGAATGGAAATCTTATCTAGATATTCTACATGCGTTGTCTTAGCGGCAGAAGAAAGCTATGGATATCTGCCATTAGATTTAGTTAGGGACAAAGACGGAAATGCATCCGCACTGGCTATTGCAGAGGCTTTTGCATTTATGGAATCAACCGACACCAACCCGATAAAATTCCTTGATACAATTTACCAAAAATATGGTTATCATTTAGAAAAAACTGAAAATATTTACTTTGAGGGAGCGGAAGGCAGTGCTACGATTTCCCGTTTGGTGCAAAGTTACCGAACAAATGTAATCGATAAGATTGCAGACATCAAAGTGACTAAGTCCAAAGATTTTTCTGAAGAGGGGTTTTTTGATGAGGATGAAGAAAGTTTACCCCTACAAAATTTTATTCAAATTCAACTAGAGAACAACTTTACAATTGCAATCCGCCCAAGTGGAACGGAGCCAAAGATAAAGTTTTATCTTTTTGGATGCAGTGCCCCTAATCCAATAGATTTAGAAAAAACCAAGGAAGAGGTAGCCAATCAGCTTACAGCAATAGGGGATTGGTTGGTAGAGGATGCTCAAAAGCGAGCTCAAGCTAAATAAAAGGGTATTATAAAACAAGCATGCTTGAAGGATTTTCAAGCAGTGCGGCTATGGCAGCAAGAAATTGAGCTCCCACCGCTCCGTCAACCAATCTATGATCACAACTAAGCCCCAGGGTCATCGTTTCACCGGTACGGATGGTACCACTCCTGTCAACCACAGGCTTTACTATACTCGCCCCAACAGAGAGGATGGCTGCGTTGGGTGGATTGATAATACCGCTAAAGAAATCGACCCCAAACATACCGAGATTTGTTACCGTGAATGTAGAACCACTCATCTCATCAGGGGTAAGTTTTTTATTTCTAGATTTAGTAATTAAAGACTGGGCGACTAAAGAAAGTGAGCGAAGGTCCAAACTTTCTGCATTTCTAATCACTGGAGTTACTAACCCATCTTCTACTGCAACACCGAATGCCAAGTGAACCCCTCCATGGTAAGTAATTTCATGTTCAGACCATGATGAATTGATCTCAGGAACCCTGGGTATCGCTTTTGCACAAGCTAAGAGAATCATATCGTTTACACTTACCTTTTTTAAATCAGTGGAAGTGCTTGAAAGAGTTTCATTAATCGATTCTCTGGCTAAACGGAGTGCTTCGGAGTTGATTTCTCTCTGAAGGTAGAAGTGCGGTATGGTGGTCTTCGATTCGAGTAACCTTTTTGCGATCACAGACCTCATTTTGGTCACTGGGACTGTTTGGGTGGTCAGGGCCGAAGGTCTAGGTGGTTGAGTTGACTTAGAAATTGAGTCGGCACTAGGTGCCGTCTTATCAATAGAAACCAAGTCTTTTTTCACGATCCTGCCGTTCGGGCCTGAGCCCTTTACATTGGACAGATCAATTTTCTTTTCTAGGGCAATCTTTTTAGCAAGAGGAGACGCTAATACACGACCTTTACTTACTACCTCATCACTTGTATCTTGTAAGGAATCGGTCTCAGTTTCTTTTTGAGAAGATTGATTGGGGGGAGTTTGTGCTTCCACAGATTCTTCAGGGGCAGGGGGGAGTGCAACGGTTTGCCCGTCGGTTAATTCAAGATCAGAAAGATCTTCCCCAGCTTCTCCTACGACAGCCAGTGGTTTGCCAATTTCAACCTCCTCTCCCTCGGATACAAGGAGCTTGAGCAAAACGCCATCATCGAAATTTTCTAATTCCATGGTGGCTTTATCGGTCTCGATTTCAGCCAGAACATCTCCATTTTCAACCGTATCACCAACTTTTTTGTACCACTTCACAACAGTTCCAACTGTCATGGTGTCGCTTAATTTAGGCATTTCTATTAAGACACTCATGATATGAATTAAATTAGTTCCATTGCTTTTGCTAGAACGCGGTCGTGATTAGGTATTTGAAAATTTTCGAGTGCCTTGCTATAAGCTTGGGGCACATCGATGGCTGAAACTCTTTTAACAGGAGCATCTAAATGATCAAAAGCGTGTTCTTGAATGAGGTAGGCAATTTGAGCATCTACCCCACAAAAGGGTTTATTTTCTTCCACCAAGAGAACCCGGTTGGTCTTTCGAACAGTCGCCAAAATAGCTTCTAGGTCAAGTGGGCGGATTGAGCGCAGATCGAGCACTTCCACAGAAACGCCATGTTTATCGTTTAAAGTTTCAGCAACCTGCAAGGCGACTTGAACGGACCGGCCATGAGCAATAATGGACAAATCATTACCCTCGCAAGCCAATCTGGCTTTCCCTAAAGGTATCGTAAAGTCCTCTTCTTCAGGCACTTCTCCTTTAAGGTTATAGAGTATGGTGTTCTCCATGACGCAAACCGGATCATTATCTCGAATCGCCGACTTCATCATTCCTTTGGCGTCGGCGGGTGTGGATGGGCAAATTACCTTGAGGCCAGGAGTGTTTGCGGCAAAATTTTCAGGTGTGTGGGAGTGGGTGGCGCCAACATTTGTACCTCCATTGGCGGGGCCTCTAAAAACAATAGGAATATTGATTAGCCCTCCTGACATGTATCTTATGCTTGCAGCATTATTAAAGATTTGGTCAAAAGCCACATAACAGAAACTCCAAAACATAAATTCGACAACTGGCCTCATGCCCATCATGGCAGCCCCAACGGCAAGACCTGAAAAAGCAGCCTCACTGATTGGTGTATCGATAACTCTTTCAGGACCAAATTTTTCAAGCATTCCCTCGGACACTTTGTAAGATCCCTTAAATTGAGCTACCTCTTCTCCCATAAGAACAACATTTGGATCCCTTAGTATTTCTTCGGACAAAGCTTGATTTAAAGCTTCTCTGTATGTAATTAGAGCCATAAATTTTTGGTCAATTATTCCTTAGTAGGAGTCTCGAAAAACATCGTTCCGCTGGAGGACTTTTCTTTCGGGTTATCGGTCTCCCAATAAACATCATCCATAAGCTCTGAAATTTCTGGAAAGGGACTTGCAAGTGCAAATTCAGCTGCTGATTCAGCTTCTTCTTTGGCCGATTTATCGAGCTCCTTGGACTTTTCTTCGGAAAGAATGTCTTCAGAAAAAAGCTTATCTCGGAATAAGTTAATTGGATCTTTGTTGTTTTTGTATTCTTCTATTTCTTCTTTGCTGCGGTAAGTTTGATCGGGGTCAGCAACGGAATGCCCGCGGTATCGGTAAGTTATAATTTCTAAAACGGATGGCCTGGAGTCAGATCTTGCAAGTTTGAGAGCATCATCAATAGCACTTCTAACCTCATATAAATCGTGACCGTGATGTACTGACCAGTTGATATCAAATGCATCTCCCCGGCGGGCGAGAGGCTCACCCGCAGAATGCCTGGATTCAGCAGTGCCCATGGAATAGCCGTTGTTTTCAATGATATAAATGACCGGAAGCTTCCAAAGAGAAGCTAGATTCAAAGATTCATAAAAAGGGCCTTGGTTTGTAGCACCATCCCCCATGAAACAGAGGCATGCCCCCTGAGCACCTTTATTTTTGATCGCATAGGCAATGCCTAAGCCTAGGGGGGTTTGCCCACCAACAATACCGTGTCCACCCCAAAAATTTTTATCCGGTGCAAAGAAATGCATGGAGCCCCCCTTACCTTTTGAGCACCCAGTGCGTTTTCCAAATAATTCAGCCATACATTCATCCATATCCATTCCGACAGCAATGGCATGCCCATGGTCTCGGTAGGCAGTAATGACATGATCCTCCTCAGTCATAACAGAAACCGCCCCGACCGCCACAGCTTCTTGGCCAATATATAAATGAAGAAAACCTCCAATGTGACCCTGCTGGTAAGCCCTTAGAGATCTTTCTTCAAACCTTCGAATTCGAAGCATTTGCGAAAAAAGGCTTATCTTATCTTCAGCTGATAAATTCTTGTTTATTGGATGGTTAAGCCAGTTCTCACCATTAGACGGATGAGGTTCACCAACCGGAGTATCCGAAGACATTTCGTCTTCTTTAGCTAGATCCGCGTCGTGGTATATACCTTCCATAAAATGTCTCCGAATAAAGGATCTACTTTATAAAGCCCGTTGGGCTTGCTTCAATCGCTAAATTAGTTTTTCCCTCTGAGCAATTCGCTCTAATTCCCCAAAAACCTTCTTTTCGTTGATCATAAAATGGCCAGACTAATTCATGGTCAGAGGGTGGAATCGCTAAGTGTTTTATATCTTCCCGCTTGTAATACTGAAAGAAGCCCTCTTCCATTTCATCAGGAATGTAATCAAGTAGAACTTTACATTCGAAAAGAAACATTAACCAGTGAGAACGGTTTTCATAATATTTTTCGGAAACATACCCAAAAAGGTTTAAGTCCGCATCCATTAGTTCGATACCAACTTCCTCAAGTGCCTCTCGCTTTGCACATTCAAAGGGCGATTCTCCCTGGTCCATCTCTAGTTTCCCACCTGGTGGGCTCCAATAATTATCGTTGGGAGGCTTGCGCCTCTTGATGAGAAGAATTCGGTCTGAATGATCATGAAAAAACAAAAGGCAAGAAATCTTAAAATTCATGTAAAAAAGGCTTGTTCATGGTTTGTTTTATCTAAAATGTAGAATTTTACCGTAAATTTTTAAAATGAATAAATTTAAATTATTTTCACTATACATTTTCCTAAACCTCTTACTCACCCATTACACTGTAATTGCCAAGCCTGATCAGTTTGTTGCCTTAGATGGAAAGCCTAATTTTCGACAAGAATCCAACGCATGGTATAAATTAACCATTCCATTTCGAGTGCTCGACCACCCGTTAGCCTCGACCTCGGGCAATAGTTCTCTGGATCCAGCAAAATTAATCCATGAAGACTACCTCGATGATTTGAAGATTAAAGTCACCATATGTTTTCGCAATGATTACTCCAGAAAGAAACTTGGTGGAGCAAAGGATAACCTCAAATTTTATGAATATTTTTCATCAGAAACTGAACTAATCACGATAGATGTAGATCGTAGTTCGAAGCGAGAAGTGAACTTTTTATTTCCAAAAATAGTTGCCGATAAAATGGAACTAGGGTTTGCACCAGAGTTGATTGGCTATGTTTTAGAGTTTTCCGTCAATGGTGCTTTGTTAGAAGTATCAAAGGGGATCGCGTTCGAAAGATATTCAAGTGAGGATATTTTGAGTAAATTTCGTTCAGAAGCCCTATCTAAGTCCTCCGAAAACGAAGGTATATTGATACCGGCTCACTTTATAAGCCAAAACTATTTGGATAATTTAGGGCCAGTTAAAAGAGAACATCAGTAAAAACGGCCGTCCTAATGGCTAAAAAAAGGGAATTAATTATTAACCTTGGCAGCTCACACATCAGTGTGAGCATTTTTTTTCTGGAAGAAAAGATATCATTACAAGAATTTTTCTTTCAAGACATAGAACTGGAGAACTTCTCTGAGAGCGAATGGCTAGCGTCTGTTGAGCAGGTACTCGCTGAGCTCTGCAAAAAAAATAAGTTGAGCGGAGCAGCCCGATTCATACTTCCAGGATCCTTGGTTTTATCCAAAACGATTCGTATACCCAAGGTTGAGGAGAGCAAAAAAAGAAAGATCGTTGAGTATGAATTGTCGCAAAAACTACCTTTTGCCATTAAGGATCTCTCTTGGGACTTTTCGACCATTGATGATGATGGCATTGAGGAAGAAGTTCTTAGTTTTGCCATAAAACCAGAAACTGCTCAAAAACTTTGCCAAATTGTTTACAGGTGCGGGTTTTTGCCCACCCAATTTATTCCAGCCGCAATTCTAGATCATGAGTCAGTTTGTAGCCTCCCTAATACGGCAAATCAAGAGTGTTTGTTTTTAAATGTAGGAGCCAAAAGTACGAATGTAATATTCAAAAACCCTAATGGTTTTTTGACGAGAACGCTAAGCCTGGGGGGAATCACATTAACCGAATTAATTTCAGAAAAACTGGCTACATCATTGATTAAATCTGAGAGATTAAAGTTAGACAATTTAGGAGAGGGTGCTAACATCAATGATGCTAACAATGAACAAATTTTTAGTGAAGTACTCCAAACATTTCATAACAAATTTGCCCAAGAGTTAACTCGATCCGTTGTTACTTACAAAAGAATCAAAAAAGGGAAAACCCCCCAGTGTATTTATGTAACGGGCCGCGGGGTAAAAACTAAGGGCCTGCTCAACTTATTAGCAAGCAGCCAAAGACTTCCTCTGCATTACTTTAATCCTTATGAACTTTTTTCTTTGGACACTGAGAGTTTTGATGAGGAGACTCTGGTCGACTTACCTTACTTAATCAGTGAGCCTGCTGGACTTGCAAAGCAGATTAAAAATAGCACCTCGCATGAGTCTCTCATAAATTTATTGCCTAAAAGTAAAGTAAGAGAAATTGAGAAAAAGAAAAAGTTACCCTGGCTTGCCCTAACTGGACTTCTCACCGCACTCCTGCCTGTGCCCTGGCTTTTCCAAATAAACAGTGAAATTTCATTTTTAAACAAACATTTAAGTGAGAAAAAATCGGAAATAAAAAAGCTAGAAAGCCTTGCCCAAAAAAATAAAGAATGCAGTGATGAACTTCTTTCGCTTCAGCAACTAAACAAACATTCCTCAGGATTTGTTAACATTCTTCATGAAAACTCTGAAAAGACATCTTGCGTCCAAGATTTCCTAAATTCATTGCAAGGTGTTGTTGATAATCCAGACAATAAAAATACTTGGATTGATACGGTAAGCTTTTATGCAGCAAAACAAACTCCTAGCAGCCTAAATGCATCTCTGAAAAGCAATAAAGTAATCGCCAACATATCAGGCCGATACTTGGTCGCCTTAGATCCAAATATAGAGATCAAAGACATCAACCAAAAACATATGGCCTTGATTGATTCAAATGGTCACAAGCAAGAATCGCTAACTAATTCTTTGAACGGCATTAAGCAGGTTGTTTCTGTGGTTAATAAAGTTTTCTCAACGGAAGGAAAAGGTGATCTTTATAATAGACAGTTTACTTATTTTGAATTTGATTTAGAAATTGACTTTGTAAAATGAAATTATTTTACACATGGATTGGCATTTGCGTTGTCATATTAACTGCATTATTAATTCTTTACTTTAGTAAAAAATCTGATTATGAAGATTTGCTCAGTGATCTCAAAATATTATCTGGAAAAGAAGAAGATTTAAGTTCACAAAGTGTGGTTCACGATTTATTAAATCATGATTTAAACATAGCCAAGAATGAGTGGTTTAATTGGAATAAGCTTTCAAAAAACCAATCTAATTTTTGGCGTAGTTATCTAGATGAAAGTAACAATATTTATTTTAATCAATCGAATAAAAGCTCCTCTTCTATTAATACAGAGCTTACTAGATTAATCTCTCAACTTTTGCGAGAATGTGAAAAGTCGAATGTAAATTTTATCTCGGAAAACAATACTCCATCACCCTTTCTCGAAACCGATCAAAAAACCAGCGGTTTCAGTTTTGGTTTTTCTGGTTACGATGGATTTTGGCCTAGTTTTGAAAAAGAAGAAGCGAACCGAATCTCCGTTCAGTCGAAAATTATAAAACAGATTGTTGAAATTTTCCTTAATTCATTTAAGCATCACGAATCTCCAACCCTATATTCCATCACGAGAGAAGCGGCAGGGCAAATCGACCGCAAGTATATTAATGATGATTTGATTACATTAAATACTGGAATCAGTCTGCTTAGATCAGTAAAGTTTTTGGACAGTCAGGTATTTGAAATTTCTTTTATGGGTAAAACGGATAATCTTCGTTCATTCATTAACCAAATTAGGGCACCCTTTAGTCTTAGATCAATCCTTGTTAATCGTGATGGCACGACTTCAGAACTATCTGAACAAGCAAGCTTTTTTGCATCAAAAGAGACGACCTCGGACCAAAATATCCTGCCTATCATCCGCAATATTGATTCTATATTTATTATTCAACTAGAATATATAACTGAAGCAAATGTGGATTTATTTAAGTATCTATCTAGTTATGGCCAAAATGACTTA
This sequence comes from Opitutales bacterium, assembly GCA_038137385.1. GTDB lineage: Bacteria > Verrucomicrobiota > Verrucomicrobiia > Opitutales > Seribacteraceae > Chordibacter. The sequence goes on from JAYQBP010000001.1 coordinate 38,910, forward strand.
GAAAGATTCTTTAGCGAAGACTATATAACGCTTAAATAGAATAGAATTATGAGTAATTTCTTGAAATCACACTTAGAGAAAATCTTTCTATTTTTGATTTTATCAATCTTTACATTCCTTGCTTTAATTATTAAGGAAGAATCTAAAGTTCATGAAAATAATAATTCAACTTCATTTTCCGTATTAAGTAGCAAAAAAATAAATAATCAAAAGTATTACGCTGTAAATACTTCAAGCTCACTAATGCCTGGTGACTTTTTATATTATGAATTAGTCGATGCAAAAGAAACTTTTAACACGGAAGTTTTATCGATTTATTATTACAGAAATACTAAGCTAAAAATTTTTCATAAAGGAGGTGTTGTCAGTGGAACATTGAGAAAATCTTTTACGATTGACAAAAACTGGTCGGAGTCCCGGGAATTAGTCAATTTAAAGACATCCAGTGAGACGGTAGCCGTGCAAGTCTCGGACATAAGCTTAATTTTCGGAGAGTCGAGCATACAGGTTGAAGATGAAAACTTACCAATATCCGAAACAAATATTTTGTGGTCAACATACCAAAGAACATTCGATGCTACAGCTGATTACTCCATAAGCGAAAAACCCAAATGGACTTTACAGCGGCCGGATAGAAATTCTTCAGATTATGACCTTTTTACCCCACCTGTAATCTATATTCATGAAGGAAAATTAACCACGCGGGTCCCTTCTGTTAAAGAAGAAAAAGAAGACCTTGAGCCTTTCGGCCTCAAGCTAATCAGTGCCAACAAAACACCTTATCCATTGCTCTTGGTGGGTTGGGTGAGTTCGATTCCTTATTTTCAATTACTTGAAAATGAATCCGCAGAATTGCCCGAGAAAATTGTTCGAAATCGAGTTATCCCCAATACTTATTACAAGAGAAAATTAAACCCCAAACCAGGCCAACCTCAACTCGTTGCATGTGATAACAACGATTCAGATGCTTGGTTTGTTGTTGAAAGTTTTGAAGTTCAACCCTTCAAAAACGCCAAAACCGGGGGTATTAAGCCCGTTGGTATTGCGACCGTTAAAGATTATATCTCAAACCGACCTCCTTTTAAAATCAACAGTCTTAATACCGATGCACCCGCAGGAGATTTCCACTTTACATTTGGTGTCAGTTTTCCTGGCATACCAGAAGAGAAATTAAGATTTACGAGTGTAGACCTTGGAAAAACATATACTTTTAGCGGTCGAGATTTCGAAATAACTTCCTTGGATTTAGATTCAAGGAGAGTATCGATTACCAAAGTTAGCCCAAATCTTCATGTTTTTCGTTCATTCACAATGTAAAACGATATTGTCGCCTATTGTACTAATTGTGACATTTCTCTTTTGTCATTGTGGTTGGTCGCAAACCTTTGATGATAACAATTTACCGCAACAAGAACCCCCACCGTCCTTGAGTGCGATCTCACCGGATAATCAATCCTTTCAAATCGGTCCTAATACAAATCTGGTTACAATCCTAGACCGTGTACGGAATTTGGCTCAAGAAGGTGACCTTTTAAAAGCTCAAATGCTGGCTTCATCTGCTCTTAAATCACTTGATGAAGACGATCAGAATGCATTCTATCTAAGGCAAATTAAGTCCGAAGAAACAAAGCTATACTTCAAGCTGGCTAATCAAGCTATGCTTCAAAAAAAATATTCACTCGCAAGTCAATATATCGAAAAATACCGTAATAATGTTGCTCTTGAATTAGAGGACAGAAAAATCCGCAGGTCCATTAAAACGGAGCTTATGGAAAAACAAGATGTTTCGCTTGTCGGACGATTGGTAAATGAACTGGATAAGGCCAAGAAGGACTTGGCTCAAATTAGAGCACAGACGGGTATTCCTAAGGATGATGCTCTACCAGACTTAAATCGTTTAGTCGCTGATGAAAAAGCAAAGATGGATTCATCATTAATGAAGGCCGAGAATCTGCTTAGAAAAGCAAGAAATGATTCATCACAGGGGAAGTATAAATTGGCAGACGACCAATTAGATGAAGCCTTAGGCCTACTAAATCCTAGTGCGGGAACGATCGCCATGATCAGCGATCTTTACAAAGCAAAACAGCAAATAATTTGGTACCAGGTTGGGGAAGCGATGCTTAAGGGAAAAGTTGCAGAGGTACAAGAACTCACCATTGCTTATCGTGAAGTGGAAGACTCTCGAAGAAAAGTTGAAACTAACACATTGGGTGTTTCCGCAGAAATCGACTTTGACGCCGAGATCAAAAAGGCAAATGAAAAAAATCGTGAACAAGCCAATTTTGCTGAAGAAATGCTTTCTGAATCCAAAAAACTCATTCGTGATAAAGAATATGACCAAGCTGAAAAAATACTTCTCAAAATCTCGAACTTTCTTGAGCCCAACACATTAACCTGGCCATTGATTCTTGAGGCATCGTTGGTTAAAAATCGTATCAACCTTGCCAAGGCTGATGACGCACGGAAATCAAAAGATTGGGACGCCGCCAACTCCTACCTCGATGAATTTCGTACAGGATTCTATACCGACCGAAATATTCAAGGCGATACGCTTTCTTATGGTCGGCCTGGACTCGGACAAACCAAAGGAGAGTCTGCAGTTAAAGACGAACTTGAGTTAGCCGATGAAGAACTTAAAAAAATTCGAAAAGACAAACTAGATCCGTTCAAAAGAGACATTTCTGAATTCACACCCAATTGGAAAGAAGACCAGGCAAAACTCAAGGAACTACTCATGCGAGCCAAGGTTCAGTTTATCAACGGAGATTTAACTGGTGCAACGGAGACCTACCGAGTGGTTGAAACTCGTTACAGTGATAATTTTGAAGCCAAAGAAATGCTCAAAAGAATTTCTGTAATGAGACAAAAAGAAAGTTATCTAGGTTACATCAAAACTCGTCAAGAAATGCTCGAGGAGATCGAACGAGAATGGGAAAGGCCTAAGGTTTTTGATCGCCAAATCGAAGAAGCGAATGAAGTCGAAACCGGACCAAGTAATATTGAAAATAAATTAAAACTTATCCAAATTCCAGAGATAAACCTTTTTGAATCACCATTGTCTGAGGCATGTAATGAACTAACTCGTCTGGCCCGATTGATGGATCTAACGGAGCAGGATCCTGGGAAAAAAGGTGTAAACATTATACCGATGATAGGAGGGGACGAGGAGCCCACGGTGAATATTTCCTTAAAGTCATTGTCTCTAGGCAAGATGCTCGAGTTTATTTTAGAAACAGTAGGTTGGACTTGGGAGATTCGTGATGATGCTGTGGTCATCACAAAAACGGGTGGGGAAGTGGCGGGAGTTAACTTAGAAACGCAGTTTTTTGACATACTGGAAAACACACTTATAAGAATTACAGGAGGCGATGGCGGCTTTGAAGCAGAAGCGGACCCTTTTGCACCTGGTGGTAATGACGAAGCCGCAGGTGATAATGGCAAAAAGATCAAACAATTCCTTCAAAATGTGGGTATTAATTTTGATGAATCGAAGGGTCATAAAATGACCTTTAACGGAAATTCTCTTATCGTTACACACGACAGAAAATCATTGGACAAAATATCTAGGATTTTGTCCAAGATTGATGAAACCTCTGCTAAACAGGTAGAAATCGAGGCTAAATTTCTCGAGGTACAAGAGGGGGCACTGGATGAAATCAGTTTTGATTGGAGTTACTCATGGGGGGATGCACCGATCCTCTTGGATGACAACTTTTTGCCCGTACTTGACTCAAACGGAAGACCACAAAAATCATACGAAAAAGTTCTTACTGGCAATACCAGGACCCTCGCCTCTGCGCATTCACCTACCGGTACATCTAGGGACACGGTTATTGAAATCCCTCGAAATACAGATGCGAATATGAAGATCGCAAACCCGATTCCACAACTGCCTGGCAAAATTGGGATAGGGGATGGGGTTTCTCCCTTAACTGCATTTACTCAAAGAGACGAAGGTACAGATGATGGTACAGGAATGATCCTTGGTTCGAGCCAAGCATCTCTGTTGATAAGTGCCCTAAAAAGAAAACAAGGCACGGACCTGCTCAGTGCACCACGGGTTACTGTTGTCGATGGTGGCTCTGCCACAATCACTGTGGCACAAGAGTTTATTTACCCTATCGGTTACGAGCCTGCTCCGCTACCATCAGTTGGGGGGGGCGGTGGCAATAATGATGGCGGTGGACTCGGGGGAGCCATCCAGCTACAATCGGCAATACCAGAATTTGATCGTGTTAACCCCCTCGATGAGGAACCTGGGTTTCGTGAGGTAGGAGTTGTCTTGAATGTTACCCCAACTATTGAAAAATATGATTCTATCAATTTAAAATTAAATCCTAAAGTTACCGAATTTGATGGATTTATAGAATACGGAGGGAATTCAGCTATGATAGGTGCGATTAACCAAGGTACGCCACCTATGATTATTCAACCTTCTGGAATTTTGATGCCTATTTTCTCCGTTCGTAAAGTAGATACTTCCGTGAGTATTTTCGACGGGGCAACGGTTATTATTGGTGGATTAACTAGAGAAGAGGTTAAAACGGTCAATGACAAGATACCTGTACTCGGAAATATACCTTTAATTGGTAAACTGTTTCAATCCAATGCGGAGAGTTATCAAAAGAGAAATCTTTTGATATTTGTCAGTGCTAGTATTGTTTCTCGTGGAGGTTCGCCTGTGCGGGAAGTGATCCAAAGCATAACACCCCAATCAATTTTTAAAGACCCCGTCATCATGACTCCTACCGGTACGATTAGAAGAACAACCCAGTCAGAAATGTTGGATGTTGAATGATTTAGAACTAATTTCTATGGATGCGAATCAATTTAAAAATTGTATAAATTTACATAATTTATGACAAAATTTGCTTTAATGAGTTTTGTCTTCTAAGTTAAGATAATGTTTTTCCTTATCACGAAAATGCCCAAGCGTTTTCTTGCGAAGCCTGTTCTTGCTAAGTGTCTTTCTGTGGTTGTATTCGGAACTTTCGTTTTAACAACCGTATATTTTAGTACCCTAAAAAGAACTTCATCTCCTCCTGTTATTAATCAAAAATTGGAGGTTATAAACCCGTCTAGTGTGCCTCTAAGTGCCCGTGCTGTTGATCCACAAAAATTCAAACCACCACTACCTCAAGTCCTTGCCAGTCCTATATCTGAAGAGGAGTTAATGTGGTGTAAAATACTAGAATACAAAGACTTATCAAACCATCATGTCTTTCAAGATTTTAATCAATGGATTAAGCTATTTCAGGAACTGAATTGTTCAACATCCGATGATTGTTTCCAGCATGACCCAAGGTTGGTTCATCAACTTGTTAATCATGGATTGTCTTTATCTCGTGCGCGCGCGGAAGTTTTGACCCAAGTGATTCGAGCAGATCCTCGTGCCGCCCTCAACCTTGCGATTCCTTCTCAGACAATTAATCAACTGCCCCAAATTATTCAAAATGAAATGGAAAATTGGGAAAGTTCCTTTGTGGATATTAGCTCCCTGCACAAGTGCTTTACCTCTTATCATCCTGGTGGCTATGTAGAAACCAAAGCAAAATTTGAAGACGGACGAACCCTGCGGGCTTGGACTTATGGAGCAAGAAAAAAATTGCCTATTCGTAAAGGTTTGGCGGTTTGGGGTATTTCACTGGGAGAAGACTTTGCCATCTCCGAGGAGCCCGTACGTTTACTGGATGAAAATACGGATGCTGGCTTCATTGAATTTGGGGGTCAAAAGATTTCATACAATGGTCCCGCAGAAAGAAGATTGCTAGTTCACGAAATTAAAAAGGCGGAAAGAAAATTATCGGGTAAATCAGGCACAGTTCATCGAATCAAGTACCCTGTTGCTCTCGGATCAACTTTGACAAGTGAGGCTATGCTTTCCACAAAGTACGAATTAAACACCTCAAGGGTTACCTTTGATGAGGCACTCTCTGCAGCCATTGCTCAAAACGCCCACCTTCTGCAGTTAGAAGATTCAGCAGAGAACAAATTGATTACGGATTGGCTAAAAGAAAAACATGATGATCAAATGTTGTTCACTGGATTTGATGAGAATAACAATTCAGTTTCATGTGTTTGGCTGGGTTTAACAGACTCGGAAGATCAGAATGGTAGTATTTATGACGAAGAAAACAATGTAACCACTCTCACCCTAGAAATTAATGCAAGCGAAGGGAATTGGACATGGCTTAAGGCAAACACCTCTTCTACCTTCGAAAACTGGTGGGGAGGATTCCCATCAAATGCAACTGCAGGACATGATTTTGCGGCACTCGATTGGAACACCTCGGAGGGGAATTGGACTGATTTTAATCTATCGGCACGCTTGCCTTTTGTCATCGAAAAGGATTTCGAGTTTGCAAAGATCGAAAGCGATCTCAAAGGAATACGAAAGGTTCTTGTAGTCCCCGGTAGGTTTGTGGATGAAACCATCTATTACCAATCTCACTTATCCGGCTCCAACATTTCTTTAACTAATGATTTGGGCGAAGAGATTTTATCGGAATTACAAAACGATCCTTACGAACCGATATCTAGAGAAGTGCTTGTACAAGCCATGAATGAAGTTCGGGATTTTTATCTACGTAATTCAGACAATGAGCTCGATATTATACCCGTTATTAGTTCGACGGTCACCATACCTCATTTGTTTGGCCAATTCCGCAGATATCTGACCAAAGCACCAGCGAGTGGACCTGCAAATCAATATGATTCTGATGGCTCACTTACTACCACAGAACTTAATGTCATGCAGGAGTTGAGTGAGGAAGATCCTGCCATCGAAAACCTGACCATTTCCGCAGCAGCTGAGGCGAGTGAAGACTGGAACCCTGATGGTCCCGCCTTTGTGGGTATATCCTCCTTAGCCCTAGCTAACCCCAACTCGCCCATTGATACCAATTTTACTTCCCCACCTACAGTAACGATTTCTGGTGGTGAAGCTCTTAATGATTCTGGCTTTCCGCATCCGCGCTTTGAACCAGCTGAGGCGGAGGCTACTCTTGATGCTTCTGGAGATGTGATCGCGATCAAACTGTTAGAGCCAGGCTCTTATTACCAGACTGGTTCGTCTCCGCAAATCTTACTCAATGGAGTGGATTACACTTCCGAATTCTCAGTAACGGTCGAATCGATCTTAATTTCTAGGGTTGTGGTAACCAATTATTCCGCTGGAGCTCCCGGGTTGGGGTGGATTGGCAAAGCGGGGGCTCATGTCAGAATTTCCAATGGCACCATACCTTCAAAAACCATTGCCCACGAGATGGGTCACAATTTTGGATTGTGGCACGCAAATAGGTATTACCCTAAAAGTGAGAAAGTCTTAAGTGACGATGCCGATGTTATTGAATACGGTAATCCCTACTCTGCTATGGGTACAAGCCCAAGTATTGTGGAACAAGGCGACTTTACCATTGTAGAAAAAGTCTTTCTCAACCTCTTTTTCAATGGCGGCGGGGGTTATCTGTTGGAGAATTCACTCGGTGCAGATGTAGCCGACCTTTCCAATGCAGCGGCGTTGGTTACTTCTCCCCTTACTGAACAAAGTACTTCCGTGCCAAATACATTCAGGATTTATAGAAGTGATACAGACTCCCCCCCTCGAGCCTTAAACACCAATAATTTTTTGGTTAACCTGCCCGCTGCAGAACATCAGTTTTTATATGAGGACTTAAACACCTCCCCATACCAATTACTTTTCACCGGGACTGGAGAGGAAGCATCGGGTACTTTAACGGTAGATGCCAATAGTTCGGTCCTTTCAATATCCCAAGGCGGTCGTGGATTTGTTAGCGAACCAGTTATCCAGGTTTTGGACAATAACGGGACCGCACGAGTCACCCTAAACCCCGCATGGATAAGAATGTCAAATGGCTCTGCTTTCGACCAGCAGGCTACCTTGTTAAGTTATGCTGCAACGGATCGTTGGATCAGGGGGGTAAGGGTTTCCACTACAGGAGCCTCTCAATTCCGTTCACTCAATCAAAATACGGAAGGATTAGGTGGAACCATGCTTACTGATTATTACCTTTCATATCGCAAAGATGTATCCCTTGACGGTTTGGTTATGGAAATTACCAATGACTGGCAAGAGACCGGTGGCTCTATGGAAACATACCTTTTAGATGCCACCCCCCAAACTCCTAACGATTTTTCGGATGCTCATCTATCTATTGGTATCACCTATTCAGATTATGATGCCGATATTCATATCACCCCAATTAGCCGAGGAGGGAGTGAGGAGATGCCTTACATCGAATGCGTCGTAAATATGGGAACAGTTGACAGCGGTGAAGCCCAAGCCCCTCAATTTGACTTGGTGGTTAGTAACCAAACCCCTAGCACTACAGAAACCATTGAAATTGGAGCCATGGTGAAAGATGGCAATACATCGGGCTATGCTTATGCTTGGTACATAGACGAACAGCCAATGGTTCAAATCAGCACTCCGAACCACCCATTAATTAGGCAGCAATTTTCCTCACCCGGTCAGTATGTTGTGCGAGTCGTGGTTTCCGACATGCGAGGTGGGGTGACTTCAAAAAATATTATCATCCAGGTAAAAGGTCATGAGTTGAGCAGTCTTTCAAGTCTTTCTGGGCGGGTTCAATCTTCTCAAGGTTCAGTCCAAGGGGCACGGGTTATTTTGGAAGCTTCCCCGATCATAAACCATCAAGTTTCCATGACAGGCAATATTTTCGACAGCTTCTTTTTGGATGGAGAAAATGACCCAGCCCGTTTTCGGATCGATGGAGAGGTCGCGCCACAATTAGTTTTTCGCAGGGGAGAAATCCATCGTTTCTATTTTGATAACACCTTGAATGGTGCACCGATGTCCTTTTTACAACTACCCGAAAATGCTCCTCCTCGAGTAGTGATTAATATGCTGGCCAACCCAACCGCTGATGAGGATCGTGGCTCCAGTTATTTTCGTAACCCGAAAGTCTCTTATAATTTCCGTTCAGCATTTTCCACATATTATTCTGAACCTACGGGTACTTATTTAGAAATGTTACAATTTCTGTTCGATAAGAATAATACCATTGCTGGCCTTAGTGATGATAACGGAACCCATTTGAAACTGCTGGAATATTTAGATGATGCCAATCTCTCATCCTTTGAAAGGGCCAATCATATAACGATGCCCTTTGCCAAAGCTCTGATGCAAGAAACCAATGTGAGTGTTGCCCGTGTTGGACCTCTTGAAATATCTGAGCTTGGTTATTTTACATACGGTGGCCGGGGTTACAACCGCTCTAATACCCCGGTCGTTGAGGTTCGTCGCTCGAGTATTTGGGAGGACTATACCCTCAGGAATGCCAATGCAACCGCCTTGATTGATGGGGTAGGGACGATTTCGCCGGTCAACACAGATGAATTCTTAGGCTCAGAATGGGCAACTCGACCCGGGGACTCGGTAGTGCCAGATCTTATCGTTTGGGGGACCGGCGGGGGTGATTCGGATGATCCTTATGATGAGGTAAATGCTTCTCTGATTGCTTGGACGGATGATGCTACCGGAGAAACCATGCGTACCATAAATCTCCAAAATCAAGGAAAAGGTTTTGAGCCCAATGCAACCATGGCAGTCTTGCATTACCCATTGAGTCCTAAAGCGTATTGGACCTTTGATCGTCACGAAAGCCTCTTTGAGGATTCCAATCAAGCAAGATACCTTCCCTCACCTGCCTGGAACCGAGAATATGATGAAACTAACCTAGCTCACTATTGGAAGCTCGACACGAATAAGAGCTCAACCACCATGGCTGATTTCAAAGGTAGCGTGGATTTAAGCTCTAGTGAGCCTATTGGAGAGGGTAATTTTTCTTATGGTGCAATGGGCCATGCATTTAATCTGAAAAATAGTGTAGAATTGTCCGCGGTGTCTGTTTTAGATGCCAACTTTACCTATTCAATGTGGGTGCATCCACAAAGCAATTTCACATTCAATTTAAATGGCGAAGATTTAGTTTATGCCTCCCCAACCTTTACTTTTGGGACTATGGCTGGAGGAGGTATCGACCCTGCAATACCAAATTATTGGACTCATGTGGCGGTGGTAGCCATTGAAAGCAATGCCACCCTTTTTATCGACGGCAGGCCGGGAGAATGCACAGCCACATTTGATGAAGATATTATTCAATTAACCTTACCCAATTCAGTTCTTTTGGATGAAATAAGAATTTATGATATTCCATTGAGCGAATCGGAAATAAGGTATTTAGCGGGACGTACTGTGCTTGATTTATCCGGAAATAAATACCATGCCGTGCCAACGGGTCCGGGTTCTTACCTCGTTAGTCCTGGCACGGGCCCAAGCTCCTCAAATGTTCCAGCGGATCCTGCAGTACTCAATTCACCCAACGGAAGCGGTCGATTGGGAGATTCTTTTCAGGGCGAAGATCATGGGCACTCCATTTCCCTCAATGGCACAGATCAATACTTGGATTTATTTCCCCATTCATCGGAATTCCCCCTTACCGAAGGTACCATAAGTTTGTGGATAAAACCTTCGGCCCCCCAAGATCTGGCACCCCTATTTACCATGGCAACCCCTTACCGGGCAGTTTTGCCGGATGAAAATGCCAGTGATTATGAGATTTCTGAAACTGGTAATATTTTCTCTTTTGAACTGGTGAATGGATGGCCAAAATTAAGTGGTTCCCGGGCCTATTTATCCAACGAAAAGGTCCGTGTTAATGAATGGTCGCATTTAGTGGGTGCATTTAACGAATCAGGGGTCTCCATTTGGTTAAATGGTTCGTTGCTTAATCTCAATGCTGCAGGCTCTCAAACCCAGGACCGGTTTTCCGAAAGTGTGAATTTATTAAATTTGGCAAGCACGGCTGAAATTTTTGCTGCGGGTCGTTCCTACTCCCGTGAGGATGACCCATTGCTGGAACAGCCATCTGAAATATTCTTCAATGGATCCATTGATGATTTAGCAATTTACGATCGCATACTTACTAATACCGAAGTCAATTATTTGTATGAATTAAGAAGGGGGCGGGAACAAACTCCAAGACTGGAAGCTATTGTCGATGCAGTCGGTACGGTTGAGATTAGTGAAGGAGGGGAAGGTTATCGCGAAAACCCTGATTTGGTATTTTGGTATGGAGAGAACAAGGAGTTTGAATCCAACCTCACCAGTTTCGATAGTTTGGCCAATGCCCGTGTACACTTTATGGATGGTAATGGTGACTTCAATGGTACTCTGGGTGAACTAATATTTATTGACACGAATGACTCCAGTGAGGCAGGTGTTTGGAGCTATCATCTCGGTAAAGATGCAAATCGATCCTATAATTGGCACAAAAACAACTTAGATAACGATTGGAGGAGGCATGTTTCGGCACAGGGCTTTGCTGAGTATTACGA
>JAYQBP010000002.1:0-21349 GCA_038137385.1 Opitutales bacterium
AAGGTGCAACCAGTGATCAAGATGCCGAGAAAGTTTCCAGATCCGTAGCCAATTCTTTGTTGGTGAAAACTTCATGGTTTGGCTCCGACCCTAACTGGGGCAGACTTGTAGATGCAGCGGGCTATGCCAAAGTAGGCTTGGATTTTGATCTTTTAGACATTTATTACAATGATGTGCCAGTCCTCGTAAAAGGGAGTCCAAAGCCTATGAATAAAGGAAAATGGAAAGAAATCGTTTCCCAAAAATCGTTTTCTATTACTCTTAATCTCAACATGGGAAAGGGTTCCTACCTGGTCTGGTCCAACGATCTCAGCGAAGAATATGTAAACTACAATAAAAGCGAATAGAATGATGTCTCAATTTGAGGAAAGTCAGGCCAAAGCAAAAATCCTGATGGAAGCCCTGCCCTATGTCAGGAGATTTCGGGGCTCAATCTTTGTGGTTAAATACGGTGGTAGCTTTATGGATTCACCTGATCCGAATGTTCGTTCCGGGGTTGCTCAAGATCTGGTTTTCCTCAACTTTGTTGGTATCAAAGTAGTCGTGGTGCACGGAGGAGGTAAGGCGATCACCCGCGAGCTAGAGGCTCGAGGAATCGAAGCTAAATTTTTGGACGGCCTAAGAGTAACGGACCGTCAGACTATCGATGCAGTGGACTCTGTCTTAAATGATCAGGTGAATCAAGAAGTGGCTGATTTTGTATCATCCTATGACTGTGGCGTTCAGAGATTTCCAGGAAAGGATGTATTGAGTTGTGAAAAACTTCAAAGTAAGCATGACTTGGGTTATGTAGGACAAGTGACTGGAATTAAAACAACGCCGATCTTGAAGGCATTGGATCATGGGCAAATGCCTATTTTATCTTCCACTGCATCGGACACTCAAGGCACATGTTACAATGTAAATGCAGACAATGTTGCTTCCAAAGTGGCAGTATCGTTAGGTGCCCGAAGGTTGGTTTATTTGTCCGATGTTCCCGGTTTACTCCAAGACCCCACAAACCCTTCTTCATTACTCTCGAGCCTCGCGGTCAATGAGGTGGAACCCTTAAAGAAGCAGGGAATTATCTCAGCGGGCATGTTACCTAAAGTCAACAGTGCGGTGGAGGCCTTGGAATCAGGCGTCAATCGGGTTCACTTTATCGATGGACGAATGCCTCATAGTATATTGTTGGAAATCTTCACAGATCAGGGAATTGGAACCGAAATTGTTCACGGCTAAGTATGGATCTAAAACGACACCAAACCTTTCTCGTGGGCAATTATGCACCGCCGGCAATTGAAATTATCCGGGGAAAAGGTTCTTTGTTGTGGGACTCAAAGGGGAAAGAGTACTTAGATTTCACATCGGGAATTGCCGTGACCAACCTCGGGCATAGCCACCCTTCATGGACCAAAGAAATTAAGAAACAAGCAGAAACCTTGGCTCATTGTTCCAACTTATTTTCCATTCCTCAACAAGTTAGACTCGCGGAAAGGTTGGTCGAAAAAATCGCTCCCGGAAAGGTTTTATTTTGCAACAGCGGAGCCGAAGCGAATGAGGCTTTGATTAAACTTTCCCGCCTCCATGGTCAACTGAGCCAACCCCGCAAGACCAAAATCCTTGTCGCCCGCAACGGCTTTCACGGGCGTACAATGGGTGCTTTATCAGCTACCGAATCAGCCAAGTACAGAAAGGGCTTTGAGCCACTGCTTCCAGGTTTTGTCTTCTGTAAATTGAACGATGTTTCAGACTTTGAAAATGCAATAGATCACGAAACATCAGCCATTTTGATTGAATCGATTCAAGGAGAGGGTGGACTCCATGAAGCTAGGGACTCTTTTCTTCAAGAAATCCAAGATCTATGCCATAAGAACGATCTTTTATTCTTAATGGATGAGGTCCAGGCTGGGATTGCCCGGACGGGAGAATTTTTGGGATACCAAAAATCTGGCGTTCAGCCAGATGCCATTGCCATGGCTAAAGGGCTTGGTGGTGGTTTTCCTATCGGTGCGATTTGGGTTGTTGAGAAACACTCAAATTTGTTCACTCCGGGCAGCCACGGAACGACTTATGGGGGTTCTCCCCTCGCCTGCTCGGCGGCTCATGCAGTGCTCGATATTATCGACAATGAAAACCTGATCCTTCGAGCCCAGACAATGGGTAACTTGCTAATAGATGGACTCAAAGAGTTGGTTGTCCGCTTCCCTGATCAGATACTTGAGATTAGAGGAAGAGGGTTGATGCTGGGTCTTCAACTAGCGGATGATCCATCGGAACTCATTTCAATCCTCAGGGAGAATGGGATGCTTACCGTCGGAGCGGCTGGAAATACATTACGCCTGCTTCCTCCTCTCACCATTAAAGAAGACGAAATAAGGAGGGGATTGGAGATTTTAAACTCCAGTCTCACCCAGTTGAAAACCGAATAAAATTTTCCTATGAGACATTTTTTACAAGAACACGATTTCTCAGAAGATGAAATTAAACAAATTTTTACATCTGCATTTGAATTAAAATCAAAAAGAATGGATCGCCCAACCAATTGCCTCAATGGAGAGAGTTGGGGCATGATGTTCTACAAACAGAGCACTCGAACCCGGGTTTCCTTCGAGGTTGGCATACGAGAACTCGGAGGCAATCCGGTGATCTTGGACCAGTCAACCACTCAAATCGGACGAGGGGAGAGTATTGCAGATACCGCCCTTGTACTTTCGAGGTTTCTGGACGGATTAATTATTCGAAGCCATGGACATAACACGATTCAAGAATTTGCAAAGTTTGCTGAAATTCCGGTCATCAATGCCCTTACGGACCTCCTTCATCCTTGCCAGATTTATTCTGACTGTATGACTATCCTTGAAAAATTCAACTGTGGGACCAATCCCTTTGAAGATCTTAAGGGTAAAAAAATCGCTTTCTATGGGGACACCTCCTGCAATATGGCAAACTCTTGGATCCTGGCAGGTGCGATATTCGAAATGGAAATTTCTCTATGTGGTCCCAGTGGTTACGAACCTAAAGAGGAGATCCAAAATATTCTGCATTCACAGAGACTTAATTCAACTTGGACTTTTACACCTGACCCTGAACAAGGTGCCCAAAATGCAGATGTTGTTTATACCGATGTTTGGGTAAGTATGGGTTGTGAAGAGGAAAGTCAAAAACGGACCGAATCGATGAAACCTTATCAAGTGAATGACTCTGTCATCGATCATGCTCAGAAAAACTGTTTATTTATGCATTGTATGCCTGCTCACCCAGGCGAAGAAGTTACCCAATCGGTGCTCGAATCGGAACGAGCGATTCTTTTTGACCAAGCTGAAAATCGTCTCCATATGCAAAAGTCAATCCTTAGTGCATTATCAAAATTGAATTCTCAAAAATGAAACTCATCCTTGCCTACTCTGGGGGTTTAGACACCTCCGTCCTTGTTCATTGGTTTGCTCACCATCACGGAGCCGAAGTGATCACCTATTGTGCTGATGTGGGTCAGGAGGAGGAGCTTGATGGCTTGGAAGAGAAAGCTTTGGCCACCGGTGCCAAAGCCCATCGCACACTGGATTTGGTGGATGAATTTGCTCAAGAATTTATTTATCCAATGGCACGGGCCAATGCGGTCTATGAAAGCCAGTACTTATTGGGAACCTCCATTGCCCGACCTCTTATCGCGAAAGCCCAAATTGATATTGCCCGAGAATTCAATGCCGATACCGTTGCCCATGGAGCTACTGGAAAAGGCAATGACCAATGCCGCTTTGAGCTAACCTTCTCGGCACTTGCTCCAGATTTAAGAATTCTGGCGCCATGGCGTGACCCTGCCTTTCGGGAGCGTTTCCCGGGTCGGACTGAAATGATCGAATACTGCCGAGAAAATGGGATTGAGGTTGAAGCCAGCGCCTCGAAACCCTACTCAATGGATCGCAACCTTTGGCATATTTCTTATGAAGCGGGAATCCTCGAAGATCCATGGTTTGATCCTACCACACCGGAAAATCGGTCTATGTACAAATTAACCACAGATCCGATGCTTGCTCCTGATGAACCCCAGTACATTGAGCTAGAATTTTCGAAGGGTGACTGTGTAGCAATTGACGGGAAACAAGGCAGTCCCGCAGATATAATTCGAGATTTAAATCGAATTGCAGGAACGCACGGCATAGGCCGAGTCGATCTGGTAGAGAATCGATTCGTTGGAATGAAAAGCCGGGGAGTCTACGAGACTCCTGGTGGAACCATTTTGTTGCACGGTCATCGACAACTGGAAACCTTAACCATGGATCGCGACTTAATGCATCTTCGAGATTCGTTGATTCCCCGCTATGCTGAATTGATTTACTACGGATTCTGGTATGCGCCTGAGCGAGAAGCACTCCAAGCATTGATCGATCAAAGTCAAAAAACAGTAAGTGGCACCGTTCGATTGAAGCTTTACAAAGGAAATGTTACCACAGTTGGAAGGAAGTCTGAATGGTCGCTTTACGATACCGCAGTTGCATCCATGGAGGGCGATCGATCAGATTATCAACCAGAAGACGCGGGTGGATTTATCAGGCTCAATGGACTTAGACTCATGGAAAGAGCTCGTAAGCAGGGCTACAAAGCTTCGTAATCGAACACCTTCGTGAACCTACTTGTCATCGATAATTATGATTCTTTCACCTATAACCTGGTCCAGTATTTTGGTGAATTGGGTGCGGGTTGTAAAGTGGTCCGAAACGATCAGGCAAAATTAGAGGACATTGACATCAGCCACTTTGATGGGCTGGTTATTTCACCCGGACCATGTGACCCAGACCAAGCCGGAATAAGTTTACCTGCAGTGGGTATTTGGGCGGGGAAAAAACCCTTGCTGGGAGTCTGCCTTGGTCACCAATGTATTGGACAGTACTATGGGGGCAAGATTGTCCGGGCGGATCGTTTAATGCATGGCAAAACATCCCCCATAAATCATCATAATCAGGAGATTTTCAAAGGCTTGCCCAACCCCTTTTCCGCAACCCGTTATCACTCCCTTCTGATCCGCCCAGATAGCCTGCCCCAAGAACTGGAAAGAACCGCGTGGACCGATGAGCACGAAATTATGGGAATTCGCCACAGGACGCTACCCATTTGGGGAGTTCAATTTCACCCCGAGTCATTGGCAACAGATTGTGGAATTATGATCTTGAAGAATTTCCTGAATTCTTGTTAGAAAACATCTTGTGTGTGTGGAATGTGGAATTCTTGTAAGTGACTAATGCTTTGTCCGAAATGTTCATCCCTTGATCTCAAGGTTCTAGAAACGCGGGCGGGTAAAGTTGCTTCTACGCGGAGAAGAAGAGAGTGTCAGTCCTGTGGCCATCGTTTCAGTACGATCGAGGAAGTACTGCATGAAGATCTCACTGTGATTAAAAGAGATGATCTTCGAGAGTGCTTTGATCGTACTAAATTAGCCATGAGTCTAAGGCGTGCGATTGCAAAGCGTCCCATCGATGCCGAGCAAATTAACGCTCTTTTATCTGACACCCTGCGAAGAATCGAAAATGAGTTTGATAATGAACTCCCCAGTCGTGCCATCGCCGATGCAGTGATGCATGGTTTGCGCAAGGTCGATTCGATCGCTTGGTTAAGATACGCTAGTTTTTACGAGGATTTCACACAGTTCACTCGGTTTGCCGAGGAAATCTTGTATTTGGGTGGGGAAAAGAAAGGTGAAAACAGCGGCGGGTAAAAAAGACGACTACACAAGACTGCAAAATTTAAACTCCCTGTTTATGGTTATGGGGAGTGTTTCTTCTCGCGAAGAGACTATGCAATTGCAGAGTACATTGTCCTTCATGCGCGAAAATGACGGGAATCATCGCATGTCTGTGCAATCTTTTGAGCATTGTATCAACCAAGTCGTGCAATTTCACTTTCCCAACAAGCGCAACCTCAGGCATGTACATTGGAATGCTAGGCACTTATTGATCGATCCTTTATGGGTGCATGCATCCGTCTTGGACTTCGTTCGCTCCATTCAGGAATCGATGACAGGTCTTCTTTTGGTTTCCGGGTTGCGTGAATCTCTCAAGGCAGGAAAAAAGAGGTGGACCGCAAAATGTGAACAGGAATATCTCGAACTTAGACAATTCATTGAGGCATTGGTCGTTCGGAATGCCCGAAACGGACAGGATCTTTCGGTTTTATTCTTTTAAGATTTTAAGATTCCTGCTCTGGATAGCTACCCAACAGACGAAAAAAGGCACAAGCTTTCTTAAGCTCATCGATCGCCTCGGATACTTCTTTATCCTCAGGATGTCCCATAAAATCGACAAAGAAAAAGTAGTCCCATGACTTTTTCTTACTCGGTCGAGATTCAATTTTGCAAAGATTGATACCTCTTTCGGAAAAAGGTCGAAGTGCACTTTGTAAAGCCCCCACTTGGTCCTGCAGAGACATGACCAGACTTGTTCGATAATTGACCCCATCTCGCATGGGTAATGCCTGACGTGCCACAACTAGAAAGCGGGTCACATTATCCGATCGATCCTGAATGCCCGCTTCGATCATCGGAACATCATAGATTGCTCCAGAAATCTCTCCAGCGATGGAGGCAACGCCTTTTTCCAACTCACAACTTTTCACAGCTTCGGCGGTGCTGCTGACGGGCACTAATTGCGCATGAGGAAGATGATTACGCAACCAGTCCGAACATTGAGCAAGAGCCTGGTCCTTGGACCTGACTTCTTGGATTTCCGCCATGGAAGACTGGCTAAACAAGCAATGGCGGACGCGAAGAAAAACCTGGGCAATGATAGTCAGGTTCGAGTCCGCCAGGAGATCGAGGGAGCGATTCACCGCTCCCTCCGTAGAATTCTCTATAGGAACCACCCCATAATCACAATGGCTGTTTTCCACAGCCGAAAAAACATCAGGGATATCAGGCAAGGCACGATATTCTAATCCAGACCCGAAATTTTTTACAGCCGCTTGGTGAGTGTAAGTCGCCTCTGGACCAAGATAACCAATCACGATATCTTTTTCTAAAGCAATCGAAGCAGAAATAATTTCCCGATAGAGTGCCCGAAGTGAACGGTCTCGCAGGGGGCCTTCACTGAACCCAGAAACCTTCTGAAAAACCTGTTCCTCACGGGCAGGGTCGTAAGGATCGACTCCTGAGAGTTGTTTAAGCTTTCCAATCTCACAAGCTTTACCGACCCGTAAATTCAGCAACTTAACAATTTCTGAGTCGATTTGATCGATCTCTTCCCTTAGGGATTCTAATTCGTCTTTATTCAAAACCTATATCGAAAAACCAAATTGGTAACATTTGCAACTCCCTTGATCATCTTGCAACCACATATCAATTGTTTTCCGTGCTTAAATTAATATAAAAAAAGAAATTATGAGTTGTAATCGAAATTTTTCCTCCATCGTTGTCGATGGTGATGATCGTGCCCCAAACCGATCCATGTTAAGGGCGGTGGGTTTTGAGGATGAAGACTTTCAAAAACCTCAAGTAGCGGTTTGCTCGGCATGGAGTATGGTGACTCCTTGCAATGCCCACTTAGATGAACTCGGAAAGATGTCTGTGTTAGGGGTCGATGAAAGTGGAGGCAAGGCCGTTCCTTTTGGGACCATTACGGTATCTGACGGCATTAGTATGGGGACTCCAGGCATGAGGTACTCCCTGGTTTCTCGCGATGTAATTGCTGATTCCATTGAAACTGTGGTAGGTGCTGAGGGAATGGATGGGGTGGTTGCCATTGGAGGATGCGATAAAAACATGCCCGCCTGTGTAATGGCTCTTGCCCGGCTCAACAGGCCCGGGATTTTTGTTTATGGAGGAACGATCCTGCCTGGCCTTCATAAGGATAAAAACCTCGATATTGTCTCGGTATTTGAAGCGGTCGGTGCTCATGCGTCAGGCAATCTTTCTCATGACGAGTTGACCGAGATTGAGAAAAAGGCGATTCCCGGACCGGGTTCCTGTGGAGGCATGTACACCGCTAATACGATGTCTTCTGCAATTGAAGCTCTTGGCATGAGCCTGCCAGATAGTTCGGCTCAACTCGCGGTATCGGAAGATAAGCGGGTGGATGCTAAAGCCGCTGGAGCTGCTGTGGTCAATTTAATCGAAAAAAATATCCGACCCCGAGACATTATGACTCGGGAAGCATTTGAGAATGCGATCACCGTAGTGATTACTCTGGGTGGATCGACCAATGCAGTGCTTCATCTACTCGCGATGGCTCATGAGGCGGAAATACCGCTTTGCTTGGATGATTTCACCGAGATCGGAAAACGGGTTCCTGTACTTTGCGACCTAAAGCCCAGTGGAAAGTATAACATGTCTCATTTTGTACGAATCGGGGGACTGCGCCCACTTCTCAAGACGCTATTAGACCAGGGCTTATTGCATGGCAACTGCATGACCGTAACCGGTAAAACGCTCGCAGAAAATGTGGCCGATGCCAATCCGTACGCCCCCTACCCCGGCGGACAGGACCTAGTCCGTCCATTCGATGATCCGATCAAAAAGGATAGTCACCTACGCATACTTTATGGGAATCTTGCATCCGAGGGCGCCGTGGCCAAAATTACGGGTAAAGAAGGACTAAAATTTTCGGGATCTGCGATTGTTTACGAATCGGAAGAAACTGCATTGCGGGGAATTTTAGACGGCGAGGTCCAATCTGGAAATGTAGTGGTCATTCGAAACGAGGGTCCTGTGGGTGGCCCTGGAATGCGTGAAATGCTTTCGCCCACTTCTGCCATCATGGGTAAAGGCTTAGGCAAAGAAGTGGCCCTGATTACCGATGGGCGATTTTCTGGAGGAAGTCATGGTTTTGTCGTCGGTCATGTTACCCCGGAGGCGGCCGTGGGTGGAGTTATCGGTCTTCTGGTCAATGGAGATCCCATTACGATCGATGCACAGAACAATCAGTTGACCCTCGATTTACCAGAAGCAGAAATCGAATTACGAAAAAAATCATGGCAAACCCCTGCACCTAAAGAAAAAAGAGGCGTATTAGCTAAATATGCTAAGCTCGTTAGCTCAGCCTCCCTCGGTGCAGTGACTCACTAAAACCAAAAACTTATCGATCGTCACCCTATGAATCCTTCCTACTATCAATCTTATCCCGAACTTGGCCTCACCACGGACTTTCGTCTCGTTGGATTTCCCCAAGATTTTCTTAACCAAATGAGCGAATCAATCCGTAAGGCTTTCGGGGCCATGAAAGACCTGGAGTCCGGGGCTATTGCCAACCCGGATGAAGACAGAATGGTGGGTCATTACTGGCTACGAAATGCCCAGCTAGCACCATCTTCTGAAATCTCAGAGCAAATCATTGGAACCTTGCAAAGAGTCAAGGAATGTGCCCAAAAGGTTCGAGATGGCCAGTTATCCAGCCCAAACGGTAAATTTACTGATCTCTTAGTGATCGGTATTGGGGGCTCTGCCCTTGGACCTCAATTCGTAGGAAAAGCCCTGGCCAAACCAACTGGAGATGATTTAGTTGCCCACTTTTTTGATAACACCGATCCGGATGGTATCGACTACACTTTATCCCAAATCGGTGAAAGATTATCCACTACACTGGTTTTGGTTATTTCGAAGTCTGGAGGAACTCCGGAAACCCGTAATGGCATGATTGAGGCTCAGCACTCTTTTAAAAATCAAGGGTTAGACTTTAGTAAACATGCGATCGCGGTTACGGGGCAAGATAGTAAACTTCACCAAATTGCCCAGCAGGAGAATTGGTTGGATTTTTTTCCCATGTGGGACTGGGTGGGAGGAAGAACCAGTGAGACTGCAGCCGTGGGCTTATTACCTGCCGCCTTACAGGGATTTGATATTGATCTCTTGCTTGAAGGGGCATCAAAAATGGATCACCAGACCCGATCGAAAGAGGCCCTGAGCAATCCAGCTATGATGCTTGCCTTGTCATGGTATTACCTCAGCGATGGGAAGGGCACCAAAGACATGGTGATTCTCCCGTATAAAGACCGACTGGAGCTCTTCGCAAAATACCTCCAGCAATTGATCATGGAATCCTTGGGCAAAGAGAAAGACCTCACAGGCCGCGTGGTTAACCAAGGAATTGCAGTCTATGGGAATAAAGGATCTACCGACCAGCACGCTTACATTCAGCAATTACGGGAAGGGATACCCAACTTTTTTGCTACCTTTATTGAAGTTCTTAAGTACCGAGATGGTTCATCGGTTGAAGTCGATGAGGATGGCATGAATGCGGGTGACTATCTGCATGGCTTTTTTCTTGGCACGCGCGACGCTCTTTTGGAAAAGAACCGTCCATCCATTACCCTGACGATTAATGAAGTCAATGCATACACGGTGGGTATGCTCATTGCTCTCTATGAACGTGCAGTGGGCTATTATGCCTCCATGGTAGGTATTAATGCCTACCATCAACCGGGCGTGGAGGCTGGAAAAAAAGCTGCTTCCAAAGTCTTACAAGTACGAAAAGAAGTCATTGATTGGATGACCTCCCACCCTGCTCAATCCATTCATGCCGGCGACCTAGCCCAATCGCTTGGATTGACCGACCAAACGGACTGGATCTTTAAGATTCTGGAAAGTTTATCAGCCAATGATTCCGTCCGGTATTCGCGCAAACCTGCCCAGCACGCCTTGGATGATTTATTCTGTTTCAACCAATAATCTATGCTTCATCATTGATTTAACCTTTGGATGATTTCAATCGAATCAATTCCCCTATGACTGTTACTCTAAACAAAGATGGAACACCCCGAAAAATTGGCAGCGGAAAGACAAAGGGTGCGGGTTGTTTTGCCAAAATAAAATGGGCCCAGCTCAAGGAATTCATCAAAGAGGATGAAGACATCTTGGTGGGAAGAGTATGGTTGAGGTCGGTGGGGGCATTGAGTCAAAAAAGAGGATCGAAGAAAAAACAACCTGCCGCAAATAAAATGGGGATGAAGAATACCAAAGAACCACATTCAACATCACAAAAAAATACTTTTAAAAAGGCGATATCTCCACCTAATTTAGCTCAATCACCAACCCCGCCCTCAAATTCTGATGATGATTACGACCCGCCTCCCCTTTTTGCCAGTGCCGGGAAGATCAACCAGTACTAATTAGAAGGGAAGAAAAGGCGAAGGCTCCAGGGGTTCAGAGGGAAAGTCCGCTGGTTCGTCGACTGGTTGTTGGTTATTATCTTCAGGCACTTCGTCCACGCTCTCTTCCGTTCCATTTTGGTCCACTAAGTAAAAAGGCACAGTTAAGTTGCCATCTTCATCAATAAAAGAAGTAATTTCGGTTTCTGGAGACTCTTCGAGTTCCTCCTTTCGAACATCACGAATCCACCAGTCTTGATAAACTAAATTTCCTTCCTCTTTAAATTGCTGAACGGCTCCCCATTTCGATCCAGCGTATTCAGGAACGAGCAATCTGCGGTCTGCGTCATAAGCATATCGGGCATCCCAAGCTTTTTGAACATAAGAAGGAGGCCGACCTCCCATATTGGATTTCAAAAGTCCAGCAGGCAAAGAAGTCTCCGCTTTTTTAGAACATGAAATCACAAGGAGAAAAAGGATGCATGTAATTCCAAATTTTGTAAATTGATCGAACATTGCTTACAGAATCAATTTCTAACCTAACCTAGAAAAAATCAATCATCAATCCTTGGATGGCCGAGAATACCAAAACTTACAAGCCTTATGGTTTTTGAGAAAAAAAGGAAAGAGAACCAAGGGTAAAATCATGGTAAAAATTGACCAATCACTATGCCAAGTAAGTTTGCGGGCCGATGACACAACCGGCTCATCGGTAAGAATCAGAACCCTTTTTCGTTTTTTTCGGGTTTCACGCTTAAGCTTTCTGGATAAAACGATTTCCTCCCCAGCAAAATGAGATTCCGGGAATCCACCGCAATTGAAAAAAAGTTCGGAAGTGCAAAATATAAAACTTCCGGCAAATAGTTTGAAACGCACCGAAATAAAATTCCATAAATAGGGTAGCAATCTTCCGGAGAACCATCTTCCATAATGGTCGTCAAAACATAAGGTAGCCCCTCCACAGCCCACCTCGCCGGAATCAAGGGCTTGTAATGCCTTGCAAAAAGTAGAAGTGGGAACGGTGGTATCTGCATCCAAAAATATTAAGTTCCGACCTCTGGAGGCTTTGGCTCCCGAGTTCCTAACTCTTGAGATTTGATGAACTGACTCATCCACAACTCGGCAACCAAATTCGGCGGCAATCTTTGCCGTGCCATCCGTGGAACCATTGTTAACTACGATAATTTCTCCCTTTAAGGAGCCGACAGATGCTATCGCATTTTGTACGGAGGCAAGGGTGCATGGCAGGTAGCACTCTTCATTAAAAGCAGGAATGATAACCGAATAATCTAGGTCTGTGTTTTTCTTACTTATAAGAAGAGATCAACGAGAAAACTTTTTGGCTCGTCTTCCTACCCCAAAGGAAAGACCAGAAATCCAACCCTGTAATCGGGCTAAGGGACGCTTCGAATACAGATCATTATCTCCCATCGGATGTAAAGTCGAGTCCCCCCTAATATCGGAAGCGATTTTATCAAGAGGTGGAAGATCGCTTCCATCTTCTTGCAACTTCTGATACAAAAAAGTTAGCTTATCTACCTCTAATTGCCTAGATAATGCAGAGAGAGTCTTGCGAAACTCAGATACTTGGCCTTCAGGAACAGGAGCATAATCAATGCCCGTATCATGAGATGAATCCACCGACTCATTGGAGGCAGAATCATCATGGCTCGAAGGCGGTTCTAGAACATCCGGGGAAGGCTTTTCTACTTCACTAGTGGGGCTCAAATCTGAATCGAAATCGTCAATGGAAAAGGGTTCTTCATCGAGATCGCTAGATTCGGAAGGGCCTTTCACCTCAGGAGGAACACCCACTTCTAGTAAACCTTGCTCTGTGGAGTCGGAAGAATCAGATGAGAGCCGACCATCATCCGAAATGGTGGAAGCCAAGTCATCGTCAGAGATTTGCTCTGCTTGTGAATTCATTAAGGGAGTAGAATGTTGTAACTAACTTTTACTAAATATTGTCTAACGAATTGTCTTCTTCATGACCATGAGAAAATTCTCCGCTCCGTATTAACTTGAGTTTCTGAGCGGGCTGAATCAGGTTAAGCGATTCTTTTAAGGGGGTTCCTTCCACTTCAAAAATAGAGTAATGATCGCGAGATAGGGTGCAAATTACATAAAAGGGCATTTCACTCCAATCCGAATCAGACTTAACAATGAAAACGAAACCTTGCTCAATACCATTTAATAAGCCTGATTTTGTATAAAACTCAGACTTCTTGGGAGATACATTTTCAATCTCAACATTAATCTCGTCCCCATAAAACAAACAATCTGGACGAATAATTTCCTTTTCGATTGAAGCAAACGATACGGAGTATGTTTCCAATGCATTGGCACGAATTCTCTGTAGAGAACTGTAATTAGCATCAACAATTTCCCAATTTTGTTTAACCTTGACCATTTCCTCTTCCTCTTCTGCTAAAGATGCGAGAAGATCATTTTTGGATTCCTCAAGGGGGGGGATTTTTTGTTGCTCTAATTCAGCTTGTTCCTGAGATTTGGAGAGGGATTCTTTTTCCGTTTCAATTTCCAAAGCGATCTTTTCAGCACTTTCTTTTAATTTATCTAGTTTAGGTTTGAGAAAATTGATTTCTTCCTCTTCCGCCACACCGCTTTCAGTCAAAGATTCTTGCTCTCGCCTCTTTTGAGAAATCTCTTTCCTGAGATCGGATAATTTCAATTCACCAGATTCCTTTTCCGCAACAAAATCATTTTCCAGAGATTCTAAGGTTTTTTCCAATTCATCAATTTTGCTTTGGTTGGAGACAAATTTATCTAAGTTGCTCACAAAGAACACAACCGAGCCAATCAATAAGGACACCGAAAAAATTCTACAAAGCCACCAAATCCACATTTTCAAGGTCTAAGAGTTCTAAGGGACTGCCGATAAGAGGAATAATCTCTGCCAGAGCATGATTTCGAAAGGTTTGCTTGATGCGTATTTTACAAATTTCCCGTTGTTTCGAATGTACGGCAAACAACATCTTCTCACGAATACCATCAAATGAACCCCTGGGCAAAGCAACCAGTCCTGATGAAACATCTAACTCTTTTAATTTCAAACTGAGAACCTCGCCGGGTTCCAACCAAGGTCTCTCCCGTGAATATTTTCGTAAAGCACTCGTAGTTTGCGAATAGTGTTCTTTTAAGAAATTTGTAATGGAAGTGAACGAGGACATCTTATCTGCGGAACCGTCAATATCTTGAATAAGCTCTTCCCTGTCTTCAATGACTTGATCGATCTTATTTTGAACTACGGGGATTGATTTTCTTAATTCTAGAATTCTTTGTTGGGTCTGCTGAAGTTCAAGTACTAAACTTTTTTGATCTTCTTCCATAGATAATCGGGCCGCGTCGGAATCCGATATAGATTTTTCCATTGCGGTGATTTGCTCTTTTAGCTCAAGCAAAATCTCAGAATTCTTTTGATTTCTATCAGATATCTCCAACGCTTCTTCGCTTTCATCTTGCAGGCGATTCTTATCACGAAGCAGGGAGGAGGACATTTCTTTAACCAGTTCTTTTAATTCAGAATCCTTGGCTGTGATTTGGGTCTGGGTCTGTTCGATAACTAATTTTTCAGCATTAAACCGGGATACAGCCGAATGTGTGAACCCAATTCCGATGAACCCAGCAAGGACAGAAATACCATGTAAAATAATGGATAACTTACTCATCTTAGCGAATCTCAGCGATCACAGCGGGAGAAAAGGCAGGGGTAATGCCCCACCCTCATCAGGGGCTTTTTCGGGAGTAGGATTGGGTGCAGAAAGATCGATTCCTTCAGGCATAATCATCGGAGGAAGAAAATCTTCTTCCTCTTCTTCGATTTTTACTTCAATAAGGGGTGCACTCTCCTCAGCCTCCTGCAACTCGAGCTGTGATTTGACAAATTTAATCCTATCCTCTTTAGATTTCTCCCATTTCTTTTCCCTTTTTCGGTCCGTTTGATTTTGATGAAAGGATAATAAGTTTTCCTCGCGTTCGCGATCCGCACCTAGGTATGAAACATGATTGATCTTACCACTTGAATCTCTACCCCAAGAACGACCAATCATCTTACCTTCATAGACAGGGATCATCTTTCTGTCTTGGATTTGATAAGTGTAGCGTGCATCCCAAGCATCATAGATTGCAGGACGGTTAGGCTTTGTAACGGCTTCTTTTTTCAAACCACACGATGTCAGGCAACTGCACAACATAAGCATAAAGGTGGTTTGAAGGTAATCCATTCTATTTCTAAGTTAGACAAACTCAGATTAATTTGAAAACCAAAAACGATATGGTTTTTGACTCCATTCTGGTCCGGCATAGTCGACTCCAATCCTTGGACCGGATAAAATTCTGCTTGGTTGGCAAATTTTGTACTCGATCCATAGTGCGGATGATTGCTCTATTTGGGTTCGGTTCAAATCGCCACACACACCTAATCCTTTGGTTAATCGTCCAGGCCCCGAAAAATGTTCTGTTCCTCGAATAAGAACTGCAGCAGGGTATCCTTTGGGACCCGTTACCACATTGAGCATCCAATGCACACCGTAGCACAGGTAAACATACCATACCCCCCCTTTTTCGTACATTACAGAAGTTCTCTCGGTCATTCCCTTGCTGGCATGACAGGCTAAATCAGCCTCTCCATCGTAAGCTTCAGTTTCGGTAATGATCGAACGGATAACCCGGCCCTGGCTGTTTTTAGTGTACAAAAAACAGCCGAGTAAATCTCGAGCTACCTCCTTAACATCTCTTGCATAAAAGCCCTTTGAAAGACTCATCTGAATGATCAGTATTTTCTATTTTTAGAATCTAGCCAGATTGTTACGGGACCACAATCCGTAGCTGTAATCTTCATGTCTGCACCAAAAACTCCACTCTGAACCACTCCAGCAAAGGAATGCATCAACTCTTGCAGCACATAAGAATAAAGTTGATTCCCTTTCTGCGGATCGGAGGCACGATTAAAGGAAGGGCGGGTTCCTTTTTGCAAATTGCCAAACAATGTAAACTGGCTGATCAAGAGAATTCCATGGTCCTGGCGGATGGATTGATTCATCTTGCCCGTTTCATCCTCGAAAATTCGCATTTCCAGGACTTTTTTTAAAATCCATTCCGCAGCCGATAGATGATCGTCCCGATCCACGCCAAGAAAAACGACCAGACCATGTTGAATGGAACCACTGGTTTGCTCAGAGACCTTAACTTCGGCATTCGAAACCCTTCGAACTAATGCCCGCATGCAAGGCTCTTTCTACAACCCCAGATTAAGAAACTTAAATTGAATAAGAAAGCGGGAATCGCAACCAAAGCTTCAGGCATCCTCGGCAACCGCATTCATCACTTCTTCCACGGCTTTGGCTGCCAAAGGAGTCGATAAATATCTCTCTCCACAACTAGCCCCGATAACGACGATGTTTTTGCCTGCCATTTCCGGACGCTGAGCCACCCTCAATGCAGCGGCAATGGTAGCCCCTGTTGAGATACCTGCCAGGATGCCTTCTTCAAGGCTCACTTTTCGAGCCATATCAAAGGCTTCCTCGCTGGATACAAGTTCGACATCATCCACAATACCTAAATTCAGATTTTTCGGAACAAAGCCGGCCCCGATGCCTTGGATTTTATGAGGTCCAGGTTTGACTTCATCTCCGTTCCTGGTCTGGGTAATCACCGGACTCTCTGCAGGTTCAACCGCGACGGTTACCATATCAGGGTTTCTCTCCTTAATGACTTCGGAAACGCCAGTAATGGTCCCCCCAGTGCCAACTCCAGCTACGAGGCAATCGACTTGACCTTCTAAGGAAGACCAAATCTCTTCAGCAGTGGTTTTTCTATGGATCGCTGGATTTGCAGGATTGTTGAATTGTTGAGGCATAAATCCTCTATCACCATACTCGTCAAGTATTTGATTGGCCCGTGCAATCGCCCCTCCCATGCCCTTTGGACCTGGAGTCAAAACAATGTCTGCACCAAGCAGACGTAACAGGATCCGCCTTTCCTTGGACATCGTTTCGGGCATCGTGAGAATACACTTGTAACCCTTGGCCGCACAAACAAAGGCCAATGCAATTCCCGTGTTTCCTGAAGTTGGCTCAATCACCACACTGTCTGGCTTAAGCGATCCATCCAGTTCGGCAGCTTCAATCATAGCCGCCCCTATGCGATCCTTGACACTGGCCAAAGGATTAAAAAATTCTGATTTTAGAAATAATTTCGCAGGCGTTCCTTGGTTGCATTTTTCCAACTCGATTAGAGGAGTTCTTCCGATAGATTGTATAATATTCATAAAGATTAAAAAGAGTGCAGATACTATCTTTTGCCCTTATTGCGGGGGCCAAAGCTACGAATCGGAGCATTGCGATTGACTTCAGCATTTTTCAACCGATACACGATACGGGCTTTTTCCAAATCATTTGGACTCATTTCCATTTTAACAATGTCACCCACAGTGATCTTGATAAAATGCTTTCTCAGCTTTCCGGAAATATGAGCTAAAACTTTGTGGCCATTTTTGAGCTCGGCACGAAACATGGTACTGGGAAGAACCGCAGTTATTTTCCCTTCGACTTCTACTACATCTTGATTAGGCATAAAAAGCTTATTAAATCAATATGACCAGTTGCATACAAGCATAGAACAAAACTTTAACCACCCATCCTTTTCTTACAACCTCCTCAGTTTCATGTTCCATTGCCCTTTTGAAAAAATTCACCCTTCGGCCCTCAAAAAAGACCCTGAGTTTTTTATGAGTCATGCATACAACTTGGCTATCGACGCTTGGCATGCAGATGAGGTTCCCATTGGTGCGGTCATCGTCCGCGATGATGAAATTATCTCTTCTGCCTACAACCAAACGAGAACCCAGACGGACCCAACCGCCCATGCGGAAATGATCGCCATTACCATGGCCGCCAAAAAAATTGGGGACTGGAGGCTCAATCAGTGCGAACTTTATGTAACGAAAGAACCCTGCCCCATGTGCTCAGGAGCGACGATCATTTCAAGGTTAACCAAGGTTTACTTCGGCCTTAAAGACCCCAAGATGGGATGTATGGGAGGAGCTACGAGCCTGCATCAACTCGAGAGATCCAATCATAAACCCGAAGTGATTGAGGGGATTCTTGCCCAACCCTGCGAAGGGATCCTTCAAGCCTTCTTTCAACATCAACGTAACCAAGTCTCTGCTTGACCTAAAATAAGTTTCTTACTTGTTATAGAAGGCCATAACCCATTCCTGTTAATTTAAATTTATCATGTCGTACCAACTCCCACCCCTACCCTACTCACCTAACGCCCTTGAACCTCATTTTGATGCTCGTACCATGGAAATCCACCATGGCAAACATCACCAGACCTATGTGGATAAATTGAATGCGGCCTTGGCCGATCATCCGGAATTGTCTGGTTTGGAGGTTCAAGATCTGATCGCAGATTTATCGAAAATTCCACAGTCCATAAGGTCGGCCGTTCAAAACAATGGTGGAGGTCATGCCAATCATACTTTCTTTTGGAATTCATTGAGCCCCCAAGGTGGAGGTAGCCCCGATGAGACTCTTAGTCATGCAATCGATTCTGCATTTGGAAGCTTGGAAAGTTTCCAGCAGAAATTTTCTGAAGCGGCCCTGACTCGTTTTGGTTCAGGTTGGGCCTGGTTGATCCAAAAGGAGGATGGTTCCCTTTCCATTACATCGACTCCAAACCAAGACAGTCCGTGGATGAGTGGAATTGTAGATGAAACTGGAACCCCCTTGATTGGACTTGATGTTTGGGAACATGCGTACTACCTGAACTACCAAAATAGAAGACCGGATTATGTTTCTGCTTTTTGGAAGGTTGTCGATTGGTCAAAAGCCTCATCGAGATTTTCCGCTTAAGATTTGTAGAACCCTAGCGGGTCCTTGGTTCGATCCACCTAGAAGTTTTGAATTAAGGTTCCTTTAGAACCTACTCTACCTATGTAATGCACTCGAGTGGTTGAACCTTTTCTTATCAGGAGTCGAATAAACCCGTCGGAATTGTGCGGTGCTCTGAAGGTTTTTTAGTCAGGTATTAGGGGAAGTTATTTATTTTTCTGGTCTGGTTCCCTATGCAAAGCCAAGTGCATTGGAATCCGTGAACTTCTGCTAAGAGTTTTCGAAGCACATGAATCGTTTACCTCCTTGCCGAGAAGAAATAGGTGCATTTTTTGAATTGTTTCTTTCATACCGTTGCCTGTTTAGATAGCCTAATCTTTATTCCTTTCTCTTCCTCCCATGTCCCTTCACAAAAAAATCTTCCTTTCCTTGATCCTATCCTTCGTTGTTGGAATCTTGATTAATTTGTCTGACGAAGGCCAAGACCTTGCCCAATCCTGGAGCGATCGTTTCATTTCATGCTGTGAATTTGTGGGTAAGCTTTTTCTTAACGGACTCAAGATGATTGTGATTCCCCTTGTTTTTACTTCCATCGTTTGTGGAGTATCTCAAATATCCTACGATCGTGACTTTGGCCGACTAGGTATCAAAACGATTGCTCTTTACTCTTTTACAGGTTTGCTCGCAGTTGCAGTTGGCTTGCTTTGCGTAAACTTATTGGAACCAGGATTGATTGATCCAGCCATTCAAGAAAAACTACTTGCCTCCCAAGAAGGCGTAAGCAATCAAACCCTAAACAAGGCCATTGAGACCGCCGATGAAGGCTGGTCAAACCTTGCTCAAATCTTTCACCGTATGGTTCCGCCAAACTTATTTTCGGCTGCTGTCGAAGGACAGTTGCTAGGGCTGATCAGTTTTGGACTTCTTTTTGGATTCTTTCTAGGCAGGTTAAATTCCGATTTAGGCAAAACAAACCTGCTCTTTTGGCAAGGATTACAGGAAATCACTCTTAAAATTACGAACTTTATTTTAACCTTTGCCCCTCTGGGCATCTTTGGTTTAGTGACCCCAACCATTGCCAAAAGTGGCTTGGATACCTTTTGGCTGATGGGCGGATTTGCTCTTACTGTCTTTCTTGCCCTTTCCGTGCATGCACTCGTCATCCTACCTTTGTTACTAAAAGTATTGGGAGGAATCCGTTTTTGGGACCATTACCGTGCCATGACCCCTGCCCTGCTTACCGCATTTTCCACGGCATCTTCCTCTGCCACCCTTCCAGTAACCATGAAATGCACTCAAAACAATGTGGGGGTTTCCAAAAAAATAAGTAGTTTCACCCTTCCACTGGGAGCTACCTTAAACATGGACGGAACCGCTCTGTTTGAATGCATCGTGGTTGTTTTTTTGGCTCAATTTTTCGGCATCGAAATGGGCTGGGTCACTCAAGTTTCTGTCGTTCTGCTCGCCTTGCTTACCTCGGTTGGGGTAGCGGGTATACCCTCGGCCAGTTTAGTCGCCATTTTGGTCATTTTACAAGCCGTGGGCTTCGATGAGCAGGCAATCTCTTTGGGTATCGGAATGATCTTCGTCATTGACCGAGTCTTGGATATGTCGCGTACAATGATTAATGTCCTAGGAGATAGCTGTGCGGCTGCCATTATTGGTAAAAGCGAGGGGGAAACTGCATATTATCCAAAATCAGGTTCCTTACAGGAGTGAATTTCGAACTATGTTCTGACTACGCCCCTCAAGGGGATCAACCCGACGCAATTCACAAGCTTGTTCAGTCAATTAATTGCGGAAACCGCTACCAAACCCTTCTGGGAGTTACTGGCTCTGGGAAAACATTTTCCATGGCCAATATTATTCAGGCGGTACAAAGGCCAGCTCTCATTATTTCCCATAATAAAACCTTGGCGGCACAATTGTACTCCGAGTTTAAAAGTTTCTTTCCAAACAACGCAGTCGAATACTTCGTTAGCTATTATGATTATTATCAGCCGGAAGCTTATGTTCCATCCACGGATACCTTCATAGAAAAAGATTCTTCCATTAATGAGGAGATTGAACGCCTACGACTGGCTGCCACAGGCTCACTGATTAGCCGAAATGATGTGATCGTAATCGCGAGTGTCTCCTGTATTTATGGACTGGGCTCCCCCGATGATTTCCGTGCCCTATCCATTGAATTAACCCAAGGTGCAGAAATACCCAGAGACGAACTGCTCTTAAAACTTGTGGAAGCTCTTTACATCAGAAACGATACCGACTTGCGGGCGGGAAGATTCCGAGTCCGGGGTGATGTCGTTGATATTTTCCCTGCTTATTCAGAGCACCCCTTAAGAATTGAATTTTGGGGAGATGAAATTGAAAGTCTTTGTGAATTTGATTCCTTTACCGGCTCGAACATTACCTCTCACGAAAAATTTAAAAATTATCCTGCCAGT
>JAYQBP010000002.1:21359-41204 GCA_038137385.1 Opitutales bacterium
GTTTATACCTTCCTGAATTTGAACACGACAACTTACTGCTGGAAGCCCAACGTATTCGAATGCGTACCGAATATGACTTAGAGATGTTGAGAGAGATTGGATTTTGTAACGGCATAGAAAATTACTCTCGCCATCTATCCCAGCGAAAGCCTGGCCAAAGGCCATCTTGCCTGATCGATTTTTTCCCGGATGACTTTTTGCTTTTCATCGACGAAAGCCATGTATCGATTCCTCAAATTGGAGGGATGTACCACGGTGATTTATCCCGCAAAAAGAAATTGGTAGAGCATGGATTCCGCCTTCCTTCTGCCTTGGATAACCGCCCATTAAAGCCAGAAGAATTTGATCAAATTACCGGTCAATCTATTTTTGTCTCCGCTACGCCTGGAAAAATCGAATTTGAAAAAAGTAGCGTAGTTGCTGAGCAACTCATTCGGCCCACCGGATTAGTCGACCCCAAGATGGAAAAGCGTCCCATATCTGGCCAGGTTGAAGATTGTATCGGAGAAATCAAAGGGGTGGTGCAACGAGGAAACCGGGCTTTGGTAACCACCTTGACCAAGCGGATGTCTGAAGATCTCACCGAATACCTCAGGGAGCGGGATATTAAAGTAGAATATCTCCATTCCGATGTCGATGCCATCGAGCGTGTGGAGATTTTGCGCAACCTGCGTGCTGGAGAATATGATGTTATTGTTGGAGTCAACTTATTGAGGGAAGGTCTGGACCTGCCTGAAGTTGAGTTGGTCGCTGTACTGGATGCCGATAAAGAGGGATTCCTGCGCAGTGAGACCAGCCTCATTCAAACTGCGGGACGGGCAGCCAGGCATGAACTGGGAAGAGTCATTTTTTATGCAGATGTTATGACTAAATCGTTGCAGGCAGCCTGGGATGTTTGCCAATACCGCAGGGAAAGGCAAATGGCATACAATGAAAAACATGGAATCACTCCGAAAAGTGTTTCCCGCCCGGTTCAAGAAAGTTTAAGAGGAGAAGAAAAGCGCGAGGATGAACTACTTGTCGCCGAAAAGGACTCCCCTCAAGAAGTGAGAAAGTTAATCAAACAACTCGAAAAAGAGATGCTCCAATCGGTCAAAAAGCTTGAATTTGAAAAGGCCGCCTTGCTGCGTGATCAAATTTCTTTTTTAAAAGACGGCAAAATGACCTCAAAGCGAGTAACCGGCAGGAGAAAAAAATATGGTAATAAAAGGAAATAAGGTAAGCCTTTTCATATTTTTGGTTTCCTTCCTATCCATCAATCCTGAGCTCTTTGGTAAGATTGAATCGAAACGAATTCTGGCATTTCATTTCGATCGCATTGAAGCTCGAGGAGCCTTATCCATTTTCATTCAACCTGGAAAAAGAAACAGGCAAATTGAATATTTTGCGGATTCCTCAATCATCGATTCTGTAAGTGCTTTTGTCAGGAACCGGACTCTATTTCTGGATGCAAATAATTCTTTTTCTGTTTCGAAAAGAATCCCCCTCCTCCGTCTCTCAGCTCAAAGAACCTTTCCCATCGAAGTTTTTGTATCGGTCAATGAATTGGAGGAACTCACTCTGCTGGAAAATTGCAATGCCAGCCTGAACAAGATCTCGGGTAAAAGTTTAAAGCTTTTTATGAGCTCCACTGGAACCCTTCAGGTAAATAATCTGAAAGTTGAAACCATTGATGTCAGGCATGAGGGCTCGGGTGATATTGTGTTAAATAGTAGAGAAGTCCGCAGCCTGAATGCCGAGGTCCTCGGCAGCGGATCATTGCGAGGAGAAGAACTGTTTTTGAATGAAGCGAAAATTCGCCACTATGGCAGGGGTAGAGTAATTGTTGCCCCACAGGATTGGCTGGACGCCCAAATACTAGGACAAGGCGATCTCCATTTACTCGAAAGCCCCCTCGGTAAGGTGATCAAAAACAGTGGCCAGGGGGGCAAACTTTTCGAAGAATATTTGGATTGATCTTGGAGTTGTGCAACCCCAAGCATCCGCAAAAACGATTAAAGTGTAATCATCTCGCCCTCAATGGCCGGGCGAACTGAAGCCAACTTTTTCTTGGCCAGTTCTGCAATATGGTCCATTTTGGCGTCGTCATGGGAGGGGTCGTGATGAAAAAGAAGAGTTTGTTTAACCGATGCTTTTTTAGCAATTTTAACCGCTTCCTGCCAAGTGGAGTGGCCCCACCCTTTGAAATTCGGATACTCCTCATCGGTGTACGCTGAATCATAGATTAAAATATCTGCACCTTCAGCTAAAAAGAGCACATTATCATCTAAACGGCCTTCAAAATGTTCGGTGTCTGTACAAATTGCCAATACTTTTCCACCATATTCAATGCGATAGCCACAAGCACCATTGGGGTGATTGAGTGGAGCGGTTTTCAAAACAACCCCTCCTTCTAATTCGAAGACTTTCCCACATTCAAAATCATTAAATGAACATGCCTTTTCAATCAAAGAACTAGGAACAGGAAATACAGGATCCTTCATCAACATCGTGCCGATAATGCCCTGCAAATCATAGGTAATACCATCGAGATGCCCAGCATGAAGGCGCACATCGCTGTTAGGATTGTATAAAGGAGCAAAGAAGGGCAACCCTTGGATATGATCCATGTGCGTGTGAGTAAAGAAAAGGTCTGCGTTTAAGAGATTACCCTCTTCAATCATGATTTGTTTACCCAGCAGACGAATGCCTGTACCCGCATCCACGATAATTCTTTTATCACCACATGTAATCTCAAAACAAGTGGTATTCCCACCATACTTGATCGTGCCAGGTCCGGGACAGGGTATGCTACCTCGAGTACCCCAGAGTTTTAGAGAAAAATCAGTAGAATCAGACATCGTTTAGACAAACTTTTAATTTTTATCTCAAGGAACGATAAGATTGCAACATTCAATGTTTTAATCACGACCGCTGGGGAAATCTTGCCAATTTCCCGCAGAGTCTTGAAAGGACCGGGATGTGCGACCATCTTTCCAATAATAAATACCATCTACAGCGAGCCCGTATTCAAAGGTTCCAGAGTATGAATTGCCGTCTCCAAAATCAAGTTTCCCTGTGCCGTGCATAAGTCCATTGATCCAAGAACCATAGTAGCTTGAACCGGATACATCGGTTTGTGTACCCAGTCCACTGGGTAAATCATTCACAAATTGACCAACAAACAAAGAGCCTTCGCGATCTTTTAACATTCCTTGTCCGCTCTTAATTCCATTTCTAAATTCCCCAATGTAAAGAATGCCCTCGGCACTTTCCAAAATCCCTTCGCCGTGATACTGACCATCCTGAAAGTCCCCATAGTAGCTGTCCCCACGATCACTTTTTAGTGAGCCTGTGGTTAAAAAACCGGACTCATCAAAAAAACCGCTAAGTGAAAACCCTTGAGGAGAAAACAACAGCCCTTCTGAAAGGATTCCATCTTTCCACACTCCAAGAGAACGATTCCCATCAAAAGAAAAGGATTCCCCAAATTTCAGTACATCATTTTCCCAAAACCCATCGATCCGGGTTCCATTTTCCAATAACAACGATCCCCTGCCCGACTTTTCGCCCTTATTCCATTGACCAGAAAATTCAATCATTTCAGAACTTCCGCCGTACTTCAGAGTGCCCGCTCCATGAGCATACCCCTTTCTAAACTGCCCCTCGTAAGTGGAACCATCGGGAAATTTTCTCTTTCCCACCCCATGAGGTTTATCGTACTTGATCTCCCCCGTGTAAGTCGAGTTATCCTCATAAATAAAGCTACTCTTGAGAGGAGCCTGGGATGGTGCACTTGAATGATCACTGAGATTAACCGGATCCTCATTGGAGCATGCAAGAAGTTGCATAAGGAAAAGGCATGAAATTCCATTTCCAAACTGTTTAAGGGACCCCATTTTTAGAAGCTGATACTTTTACTGACTTGGAAAATGCTGGTAACAATGGAGATGGCAACAACCGCAACCAAGGTAAATGCAAACCCGAGGGCAAGTCCCGAAACCAAACTCGTCATCGTCTTGATGCGTTGAGTCAGTTGATCCCTAAAAGTCAGAGAAATATCGTTTAAACTGTTGCCCAAATTCCCCGTCCTCTCCCCAACCTCAATCACATCAAGTTGCATAACAGGCATTAAATCATGCTTTCTTAGAGCGTCGGGTAAGGACTTTCCTTCGTTGACCATAATTCTAGCGGAACGAAACAAGGATCGAAGAAAGTGATTTTTGATCGTTCTTTCACAAAGCCTTAAGTTTTCGGTTAGTCCTATTCCACTCCACATCAGTGTGGATAGCAAACTACTCAGCTGGAACAATTCAGACAAAAATAGAATTTTCCCGAAAAGAGGAAGTTTTAAAAGAGATCGATGAATCAGTTCGGCACCTTTAGGAGATTTACTCCATTGAAAAAGCAGACCCGACCCGACCAAAATACCGATCAGAATGAATGGCCCGACAAGCAGAACTAAATTCGACCCATTGATCAATAATTTGGCCATCATGTTTAATTCGCCACCCAGGGTGCCAAGCATCTCCTCGATCTGAGGCAGAAGAAAAAATAAGAAGAACAAGACAACACCTAAAGCAACCAAACATACAAATATGGGATAACTCATCCCACTGATTACCTTGGACCGAATGGCTTTTTTTTCCTCTAGATGAGCGATGATCTTCTTAAGTATGGGAGCGAGGTTACCCGTAGCTTCCCCGGCCTCAATAACATAAGTGGAAGACTCGCTAAAATAGGCGTTAGCATGTCTCATCGCACGGGAAAGAGTTCGACCTTCCGATAAATCTCTCCATAGCAGACCCGCAAGAAACTTTTGCTGCGGATCGGAAAGTCTTTGATTGAGTAATTTTACCGCATCGGCAACTGGCATACCCGAGGCATGCAATTCATGGAGCCTTTTTAATAGTTCAAGGCCAATTTTCTCGCCCTTTGATCCTTGCTTTGATTTCAGGGCCACCTTCTCTTCTTTGCTCAAAGAGTTGGAGGTACTGGAGTTTTTAACCGATGACTTCCCTTCGCCCCCTACCTGTTTTAATTGAAGAACCGACAGGCCCAACTCTTGAACTTTTACTCGGGCCGCCTTCTGATTATCCCCTAAAATTTTTCCGGATCTTGTTTTTCCTTTTGGGTCAATCCCTACATAATTAAATTCAGCCATATTTGTATATGATCCCTAAAAAGTCATTCTAGAGGATACGATTAGATTCCTTCATCGGTTTCCTCTTCAGAAAAAATATCCGCATATCTTATTACCTCGCTTAAACTGGTGAGCCCTCTCTTTATTTGGATCCAGCCACTTTGCTGCAGGGTAGTCATTCCTTCTGACAGGGCGAGTTGCCGGATTTCAGGAGCTGAGGCATTTTTAATTATCATGCTTTGAATGGTATCGCTCATACGCATGAGTTCAAAAATACCAACTCGGCCACGAAATCCTAATCCTTGACATTTTTCACACCCGATCGCCTGGAACACTTTTTCTGAGTGAATCACTTCAGATGGTTCTATTCCAAGCATCGCCAAGGAGGACTTTAATTCATCTTCAGGGACAATACCACTCTGTGCACAATTAGAACATAACCTTCGGACCAGTCTTTGAGCGATCACCATCTCCACAGACGAGGAGATAAGAAAGGGTTCGATATCCATATCTATTAAACGGGTAATCGCACCCGGTGCGTCATTCGTGTGCAAAGTACTAAGAACCAAGTGTCCGGTTAACGAAGCTCTAATCGCAATATCTGCGGTTTCACGGTCACGAATTTCACCCACCATAATGACATCGGGGTCTTGTCGTAAAATCTCTCTTAACGCACTTGCAAAAGAAAATCCAATTTCCGAATTCACCTGAGTTTGATTGACTCCAGAAACCTCATATTCGACCGGATCTTCGACGGTCATAATTCTACGCTCAGGCTGATGTATTTTCCTGATAAATGCAGTCAGTGAAGTTGACTTACCCGAACCTGTGGGGCCCGTCACCAAAACAATTCCATGTGGCTTTTCAAGAACCACCCCAATTTTTTTCTCATCGGTTGGATGAAGCCCAAGCTCTCGCATAGACAAGGGTTGCGATTTCTCATTGAGTAGACGAAGGCTGATGCTTTCTCCATAGAGGGTAGGTAAAGTTGAAACCCGTATATCCAGATCACTTTGTCCATGCGTGAAAGTAATACGCCCCCCTTGAGGCCTTCTTTTTTCAGAGATATTAATCCCCGCCATGATTTTTATTCTGGAAATAATGGCGTCTTGGAATGTTCTTAAATTATCAGGAACCCGGACAGGTACAAGTTGTCCATCAATACGATATCGGATCTGTAGAGTTTCCTTGTGGGGCTCAAAATGAATATCGGTGGCACGATCGACCACTGCTCGTTGAATCACTTCATTAACAAAACGAATAATTGCGGCGTTTTGGTCTTCGATATCATCTTGCTGCTCCTCCTCCTCTAACTCTAGGTCTGAATCATCCAAGCTATCGGCCCCGATTCCAAAATTTTCGGTGATCGCTCGGATAACTTTCTCAGGATTTCCTAGATACCACTCCGGCATCCGACCGGAGACGGCATAAACCCAACGATCCATTCTCTGGTCGGGCGGCCAAACCGATAACAATGAAATTTGATCCTCTTTTTCTTCCTCAATATTGTACTGATCAATTTTTTTGACATAAGCATCCACGCATTCATTAAGAACCGACCGCAGGGTACTTTGAGAAACTGGTTTTGATAAAATTTTATAAACTCCACCATCATTTACAGCTTCCTGTGCTAACTCAAAATCAGCATGACCAGTAAGCAATAAGGTTTGGGTTCTTGGTTGAATCGTCTTGATCGTGGAGAGCATTTGTGCCCCATCCATTTCTGGCATCCTCATATCCGATAGAACAATCGCTGTATCAAGGTTTTCCCGAAAGGTTTGTAAGCCTTTGATTCCGTCAGTAGCACACAAAACTTCAAAGTCTTTGCTTAAATGAAGTAATAATCCTTTCAAGATTGATTCGTCATCATCCACGCACAAGATTTTAAGTTTATGTGGAATTCTCTTCTCAACTTTTTTAATCGGAAGACAAGAAAAGCTGTGAATTAGACGTAAAGGAATCAACTTCGTAGGATTTTCCGCAATTTTGAACGACTCCAAGAATGGCACACCCGAGCGCTCCGAAACGATCTCGACGGTTTCATCAATCGAAGTAGAAGACTTGGCAGAGAGCATCCGGATGCGGTCCTCAATGGGAGCGGAGAGAATATTTAACCGATCCAAATCGGATATTTCTCCCCACCATTCCATGTCATGGTTTGAGGGGATCAAACCTGCTTGAGACCCCAAAGATTCGGGCTTCGCTTGGATAGAAGAATTGGCTGCGGTCAAAGTTGGGCCTGGTCCATTACCATCGCTTGCTGGTTGGTTCAATGTCTTGTCTTCAGCCACGGCAAAATCAAACTATTTGAACCCATGATTAAAAGGAATCACTCTTCTG
Source organism: Opitutales bacterium (assembly GCA_038137385.1). Taxonomy (GTDB): domain Bacteria; phylum Verrucomicrobiota; class Verrucomicrobiia; order Opitutales; family Seribacteraceae; genus Chordibacter. Next base: position 28,822 of record JAYQBP010000002.1, read on the forward strand.
TCCAGTAAGAGAAATTTTTTTAATACCATCCAATTAGGATTCATGGATCATTGAAGGAAATAAGAAACCTGAGAACACAAGTGGCATAAAAGCAATCACCTAGTACGCGATGAAGATGCCTTCTCGGGAAGAGGCACTCGTGGCTGTGTGGGTAATTTATTTTTGATTTCTTCAGCTTTTGGCTTGGGCGATGAGACCGCAATTGGAATAGGTTTTCCATCGGATTTTTTAAGAGAAAGTGAAATACCGCCGGTCAGAATCACTTCTTCCTTCTCCAAGTTAAAAGATTCGATCGAGGTTGTCCCATCATGCGATACTTCATTTTGTTCCAGCCAGACGCCTTGATTTTTTGATTTATCAAAGATCGCAAATTTCCATTTATCCTGAAATTTATAATACCCCCGAAATTCAAGATTAGGATTTCGAGGAATGGGTTTAGGAGGTGGAGGTGCTGGCTGGACCACTGCAGGAGGGCGTGGTTTCAATTGCCCTGGTGCAAGAAATGGATTGGACTGACCCCAAATACCTTGCCCTCCCCAAAGTATGAAAAGTGCCAATGGTATTTTTCTCCAATTCATCTTAAAAGTGGTTTTTCCGATGGTTTGTCCTGTTTAGAAACCGGTAAATCTTTAACCTTTCCCTCTAGATCTGGCATCCCCAGCACTCTTCCGGAAGGAGAAACAAACTTGGGGGCGTAACCCGCTTCAATTCGGGCATCAATCTCCTCAATGTTTCGCTCGGTATCGGCTCCCCCTGAAGACATGATCGTAGGCTTAAGGAAAATCAACAGTTCTGTCGGGGTATATTTCACGGCCTTTGGTCTGAAAAACTTTTCACCAAAATAAGGAATGTCACTAAGTAAGTTGTACTTAGATTCAGTCGAGTCCACCTGCACTTCCTGTAATCCACCCAGCACGATGATTTCACGGACACGAATGGTCACCAGTGATTTTGCCTCCCGACTCTTTTTGGCCGGTAACGATTGCCCGGCATATGTGTTGCTTTGCGTCTCATCAAATTTTTCTGCCTTAACTTCTACCTCCATAAAAATAGATCCCTGGCTAATCATCGTACCGTTGTCGTCAAATCTGGGTAAGCCAATCTTGGGCTTTTTTATTTGTAATTCCGTTTTCGCGGTAATTTGGTCTCGCTGACCGGTGTTGGTATTATCGGTTGAAGAATATGTGCTGTAGGTAGGAACTACGATATTTCTCTCATCTTCAATTAAGATATGCACTTCGGGAGCATTGTGTGAGACCATCAAGGATGGAGTCGAAAAAATGCGCACATCATTCCTTTCAGAAGAGAGTGCAAAAATTTGATCCCAACGAATACCCGTTAATTCCCAATCCTGCATTTGAAATGGTAGGGTTGTATTGAGCCCCGGAACCCCCAGAATACCTTGGAAGGACTCACCTCCAACATTTGATGTGACCGTAGAAGTGGTAGTCCCCACCCCTCCTGTCTGACTATCTGAGTTGGTTACCTGAGTTGTACCGGTAATCGGCTCACCAAAGAGGTTATCGCCCCTAGCACCCCGGGCAAACTTGGACCACTCGAGTCCACCAAACAATGCGTCGATTCCACGCTGATTTTGCTCGGTTAAATCAACCATAACAAAAATCGTATCAATTCTTGCCAGAGGAAGTGGTTGATCGAGGGATTCGATCATTCTCCCAATCTCTTCAATATCAGCTTTGGTTCCGTAAACTAAAATTGCATTACTTCTCTCATCCGAAGAGATGGTCACAAAATCGCTAAATTCATGAGCCCCTTCTCCCGAAGAAGCCTCCGCGGATGCATCTGCCTTGGGTGTACTGGGCTTGGTTGCAGATTGAGGCACGGGGGGGGACTTTGCGTTTTGTGCAGAATCCGATCTAGCCACATTCTTTCCCTTAAGTTGCTGTTTAACACGTTGTTGATTTTTAATCACTTCGTCTAATATACTCTGAATATCCTTAGATTCGGCATGCTGCAGTTTGAAAAGTTTGCTGGTGGTTTTCATCTTAACCGGGGCATCGAGGTGCTCTAAAAAGAACCACAAGGTATCCTTGTTTTCTTTTCGGGTAATAATAATCAGTTTACCGGTTCGCTCATCCGAGTCCATTTGAGTCGTTCCTCCAAGGAACGGCTTTAAGCTGCCATCAATCATTCCTTTAAGTTTGCTTTCCAACTCGCGTGCCCCGGCATGCCTGGTGGACCACACAAAAAAGTCAGTACCTAGATCTTCTTTCCTCACTGGACGATCTATCGTCTCAAGGAGTTTTTCCATCCGCTGCAAATTTAATAGAGAGTCGGTAGCCAAAATACTGTTGGCTTTTTCAAAAATCAAAAGCTGTCCAACACCAGGCGTGGCAAAGGGATTGAGTTGTTCTCGAACCTCGGCCACAGGAGCATATCGTAAATTAAACATCTTAATGTAAATACGTTGGCTAGGAGAAAGCAAGTGGGCAGGACCATCCAGCCAAATGGGGACATTTCCATTCAGCTCGCTGGCTTTGACTGCCTTGAAAAACTGATCGTCAATTTTGGTAATGCCGATTCCATTCATGGACAGAAGACTATCCAAGGCCAATAAGGTTTCCCGTTTGCTCAGTATTCCCATGCTATCGAAAGAAATTTTAACAGGGGGCAGGTCTTGCTTCCTTAAGATGTGGAGACCCGTCAAGGACTGGATCAAGTCTAGAATCATGTTGGCATCATGATCACGCAATTTGATCCGCTCCAGGGGATCGTCGAGTCCATCCACATTGGCTAATTCCTGAGGGTCCGAAAGAATCCCTCTTGGAAAAACATCCTCCCCGACAAGAAAACTTTCTTCTAAAGGCGGACTTTCTTCTGGAGGCAGGCTTTCTTCCGGAGGCACGGGAGCTGGCAGTTCAAGCTGAACTGGGACCTGAGCAAAAGCATACACGGGTAAGAGTACAATAAGAAATAAGTTAAATGATCTAATCATTGATGAATAAACTCTACTGAACTAACCTCGAAAACAGCATCAAAGGTAGTCGGCTCAAAAGGCCTGGATTTGGGTGGGTAATTCGGAGTTATTTTCACCTCGCTAAGAAACATGAACGGACTTTTATCACGAATCAAGCTGGCAAAATTCTGAACATCCTCATAACTAGCCCGTTTAAAAGAGATACGAACTCGGTGCTGTGAGTATCTTTCTTGCTCGTCCGTATCAAGTTCACGATAATCCCTAGCCGGAAAAACACGGTCGGCGATGGAGGAAGCTTCATTACTCAGTTCTTCCTTGGAATAGCTTTTGTTTTGTTGCTGTTGCTTTTGTTTTTCAAGTTCCTGATCGATTGCAGGCTTGAGACTCAATTCTTGTTGGTAGCTTTCTGTCTGTAATTTAATTTCCTGGTATGTTTGAAAAACCAACATACCTTCTTTGAACAACTGAGAGGCAAACAGAGTCAACAGAAGAATCACAGAAAGAAGCAATAGTTTCTGCTCTCTCTCTTTGAGTTGAAAAAATATTTTTCTTATTTTCTCCATATTTTCAAATAAATAAGACTATCCACCCGTCGGAACATCTTCTTCCTCCGTCATTTTGAGTTCCAGTTCAAAGGTAGTTTCCCCTCCAGCACTTTTGATTTTCCTCATTTCATCTCCCCCTCTGCTAATTTTAATTTTCGCAACATTGGAGGCTTCTAATTTCCCAATAAAAGTATTGATCGCTTCAACATTTCGACCCTGCCCCTCAAGCCTGATATCATTACGGCTGTCGAAACTTGCCTGAGAAAACCAAATATGAGGAGCATCCAGCGTGCCACCGCGGTGGGCAGCAAGGCGCCCAATGCTTCTAAATGGATCAATTCCACCCAGCTTTTGTTGTTTTAATTTGTGAAGCAACTCCCTAGCCTTTACCACCAGGGGCACTTGTCTGGACATCACCGCGGCTTCATGACCCATTTTCTCTACCTGACTGGCGGAGATTCGAATACCAATGAACAATGAAGCAAGAAGCAGGGCAACCAAGGTGGATATTTTCAGAGATTTCCAACAGGAACGAATTCCGGTTCTTCTTTTCTTCTCAGAAAATTTAAAGTCGGGCGATCGCAGATCATGCCTCCATAGGACTTCAGCAGATAAATGAACTTTAATCTCTCCGTCTTCACTCTCTGAATCAGGCATGCTCGAGGCATGAATAAATTCAAAGCTGCTTTCCGAGTTTTTGGCAATCTTACCAGCGATTAAAAATTTTTCATTAATTGGAAAGGAATAGCTAGAGTGGGCAAAATTGAGAAGTTTGCCCTTGGCTTCTTCTATCGATTCTTCACTGCTAGGATCGACCGGTAAAGAATGAATGAATTCAGGGAAGGACGTATTGGCCTTCAAAAAAGCAAAAGACAGGGTCTCCTCATCGAGCAAAAACAAAGAGGTATCTTCCTCGAACTCCAAAGCAAAGATACTGACAAATGAGGGAAACACTCTCCTGAAGATTTCTAAGTTTTGCCATCCTAGTTGCTTCAATCGGCTCATCGGGGTCGCGAAAACGAAGATCCGGTCATCGTTTTCGATCCGGTGATACCCCCAAGCCAATTGCTCGACTGGATAAGGAGAGAATCCAGGTTCGCTTATCCTGTCTTTGACCCGGTTAACTTCAGCCAGAATATCCGATTCAGTGGCCTCCTGATCTTCGTTCTTTTCTTTCGATCCCAACTCGATTACTTCACAAAAGAAACATTCACCTGGTATACGTAAGGTGACTTCGCGTAAGTCAATAATCGCTTGACCTACAGGGACTTCCTGCTCTTCCGACATCTAATTTTACTCTATTTGGGTAATGATCGTAGTCGATCAAATTATTGAGACATTAGAAGCTTAATATACGGCAAAACAAGTCAATGGTTAGAAAACTGTTCTCTTGAATCCAATTCAATAAATCTATAGCGGTAGCCAAGTTGTTGCATGAGCTGACTTCTTTTTAGTGTCTTGCTTGATTGGGCTTGGCTACGATTCGCAGAAGATGGCTTAGAGTTTTGCTGAGTCTCTAATTTAAGTCTCGCAGTCACGGTATACTTTGCCCCTTTGACTGCAGAAACCTCGAGGTTTTGAAATCGGACTAATTGATTTTTCTGATCAGTCAGCATAGACTCATAACCAGGCCTCTCTTCTCGAATCCTGGGCAAAATAGAGTTCAAGGAAACGAGTTCCCCATTGGGATCTGGGTCCAAGTCCTCCCTCAATCGATCGTCATCCGCCGCCAGAAAGTCTTTCATGTCAGAAGACCATAAATTCCTCTCGGCTTTCCCATCATTATAAAAACTGACTATGTTTTTAAACTTCTTGAATTCGACCGTTGCGGTCCCATTCTCATCAAAAAATAATCCTGAAAACCTGGTCTCTTTGGGATCATAAAAAAATCCCTTAATTCTTTGAAAATCAGAAAAATGGTAGATACGTTTGTTTTTGGGGAAAGTGGTAAATTTTTCATAGTAATCTTCCTCCGCCCCCTCGTCCCTTTCTTCATCATCCGGATCGATCCAGTCCATCATGGCATCATAGTAGGGTTGACCATCATCCTCATCAAATAAATCGCCATTTTTTGAGCTGTGATGCCAGGCAAACAATTGCTTCCAATGAGATGGTTGCAAAAGGTAAAAGGAGAACTTCCCTCCCTCATTCACCACAGATTCGGTTATCTCCCATCTATACCGTGGATTTAAGGGCAAAACTTCATGTCCTTGTAACCAACCTTGTAAGGATTGATCATTGGGCCAGCCCACTTCTGGGAAATTCAGACCAAAGTCTTGCTTAACTGCAAGGGCAGCAAGAGCCGCCTCAAGGCCCGAGGACGCCTCTAAGCAATATTGGATTTCCTGCCCCTTGGAGAATGGTGCTTTCCTCAGCTCGTCTATACTTTTTTCCATCAAACGGTGAGCAAAAATACCCAGCAGTAGAATGATACATAGCATGAAAGCTAAAATCGAACCCCTCGAATTTTCTTTTTTGGAAAACATCATCAAAACAGCGATTCGCGTTCCGGACCAGTGGGGAGAGATTCCTTAAGATATAGGTGCACGACTTGTGGATCGGCAAATTCGGACTCAAATTCTATGGTCAATGCGTCGGGCAGAGCATTTTTTCCGTTTTCATCAATTAACTCCGACTCTTCCCTCCATTCGCCATCTTCCTCCTTAAAAAAATAAGTTACCTGAGCATCCTCACTTAAAGTAATCGTGTTGTAATCGTCTATATTTTCCGGATCAATCCGTTCATCCTGCCCGCTTCCCGTTCGCATAATTTCAGAATACCACATAATTTTAAGGACGAATCCGTCGGACAGTAAAAAAGCCTTTACCTGACTTGAACCACCCGGTAACGGAGACCAAAAAACCGGAGGAGGTTCATCCCAAGTGAAACAAATTAATGGATCATCCCCATTGGATGGCCATTCCTTAACCTCAATATTTCCATAGCTCTCCTCGACCATTTCCCTGAGAAGTCTCTTGAGATTGTAACATCGCTCTTGGAAGACTTTCTTCTGAGGAGTTTCTCGTGACCAAGAACTTGACAAAGAGATCAACAAAGAAGAAGCAGCCGTAAGGGCAAACCCGCCCAGAGCAAGTGCCAACAGTGCCTCCACCAAAGAAAACCCCCGCTTCTTTCTCATGGGGCACGCCAGGCTCGATAATTTCTATCATATCGATCAGCAAGGTCTTTCATTTCGCTCTCCAAGTTCTCAGCTGCCCGGCTCGCTTCTGTTTTCCATTCAGCCGATTGCTGAGCCCATTTACTTCGAAAATAATAGGCGGTTAAAGTTCTCTCACCTGACTCAAGGCCCAGGTCCCGATTGCCCTCGTAGCTTAATTCTAGAGTGACCCGATAGAGATGGGGTATATTCGTGCTCTCGATCTCTGGCATCCATTCCACTTCACCAATGGCCAATCCCTCGACCTCTCCACCCTCCTCAAATTCCTCCACATTTTTTGATTTCTTCGCGATTAGACTACAAGCTGCGCGCAAGTCAGCTTCCAGAGCCAATTCATCCACAAGAACCGACTGGAATCTATTAGCAGTAAAAGCTGCCTGGACGATATAAACCGAGCAAAGACCAAAGAGGGCAATCGCGATCAAAACTTCAATCAAAAGAAATCCCGATTGAGGAACCTGTTTCTTCATCTCAACATTCCTTTAGGGGCTAAATTCATCTGCCAAGGGATAGGCAGAAAAAGGATCAAAAAGGATTTCTCTTTCCTTCTCATCCGAACTAATTTTTGTTTTAAATGCAGGACTACACCCAGCAAAAAACTCAACTCTTTCCAAAACCAGTTGATCGCTGGAATAGTTGAATGGACTATTTTCAACCACCGCCAAAAATTTTATCTCCGGTGCGTTCTCTGCATTGCCCTTTCCGGTTTCGTCTAATTGCAATTCGAATGGTTGAGAAGAGTTGATAATAAAAACGCCACCCATCTTCTTCTCATAGGAGAGAAAAACGGGCTTACTTTCTCTCTCTGCCAGCGACCTTGCCTTCAGGACTGCCTCTTTTAACCTTCGGTCGGGCGGGTGAATTTTTCCAGCTTGAAAAAACCCAGCAAGTCCTTCCACAACCATTCCGCCCATCAACCCGATCAAGGCGATGACTAATAATATTTCAACTAAGGTAAATCCGCCAACCTTTGTGGAAGGCAAAGAAAACTTCAATCTACTGGCTACCAAGGTTGCTAATTTTCTGCCCTGATGGACTCATCGTGAATAATTCGTAATTGGGTCCTGGATTGGAGTATTGATAGGCTTTTCCCCATGGGTCATTGAGATCGCTTGCCTTTTTAACGAATTTCGGACCACCGCCACTCGGTGAAAACAATTCGTTCAAAGTAGCCGGGTAATTCCCATTAATTGCGTTGTAACTTTCTAGATAAGCAGGCCCTGTGCTCTCCACCCATATTCTGGCTGCCTTTTCTTTTCCTCCGCCAAAAATATCTCCAAGATTAGACATGGCAAGACCGGCAACGATTCCAATTAGAGCAAGAACGATTAAGATCTCGACTAAAGTAAAACCACGGGCTTTTCGAATCGGGGAAAGATGAGATTGGGTATTTTGGCTGAAAGATTTCATTCCTTAATCCTATGGTCAGCCAATTGCATTTGGCAAGCTTTGAGAAAGCGTACTCCGTATGATTGCTTTTGTTGCTTTATTCTTGCCTCTTAATCACTCAGAATTAGTAATTTATAGCAATGACTTTGTCCGACTTCCTACCCATTCTCATCCAAGTCGTCCTCGCGATTTCGATCGGGGTTGGTATTTTGGTTGCCAGTCATTTATTCGGACAAAAAGCCACCCGCAGTAAGATTAAAGATTCCCCTTACGAATGTGGTTTATCCTCCGAAGTTGGCGGAACCACCCGCTACTCTGTAAAGTTTTATGTCACCGCAATGTTATTTATTCTTTTCGACATCGATGTGGTCTTCCTCATCCCATGGGTCCTTACCCACAGAGAGCTTTCATTTGCCGGTGTTTCGGTGCTTGGCCCGATGCTTTTTTTCACTTTTGTGCTCGTTATTGGGCTAATATACGAATTGAAGAGCGGAGCATTGGAGTGGGAAAAGTAAGCTTCTGGAAAACCCCACTTTCTGGAGTATCCTCCAGATCTGATTTCCGCCCCAGCGTTGCATGAGAGTAGACCGCTACATATCATCCAATCGGGTAATCGATCTTAGCAAACAAGATTTGCGTGCTGCTTACGCTGAGCTCCTTGGTACATTTCAAAACCTTCTCCCATCGCCCAGGTCTCGCAAAAAAGTACTGGAAGAATTGATCACCCGAGAACAAGCTATCACCAGTTATCTGGGTGAAGGAGTCGCCCTCCCTCATGCCCGGGTCAAAATGAAAAGGCCTTTTGCCCTAGCCATCGGTCGTTGCCCCACTGGTCTTTCTTTTCAAAGTCAGGGAAGTTATGATGAGATCAGGTATGTCTTTCTCTTATTAGCCAACGAGAATGCCAAAAACTACCTATCCTTTTTAGCTACCCTAGCCCGTACTTTTCAAGATAAAGCAGTCATGGACCACCTGTGGATGGCTCGCGATCTGTCTGAATTCAAATCCGTTGTACGCCATGCATTTTCTGGCACGGATGAAAGACCGGCCCGCAGAAGAACCAAATTCAATAAACTGCTCACCGACGAGGCAGCCAAAATTGCCAAGGCTGCAGACTGCTCTAGCATTTTAATTTTCACCGATGTATTCCCTGCATCCTTAGCCCCTAGAATGACATTTCCAGGTTTCCGTGTTGTGCTGGCTGGGGAAGGTGTGTCTGACCATGAACTTGAGCATCATCGTGCACATGCAGCACTCTCGGTGCGTGCCTTGGCCAACTCCAGACTCTCCCAACTTCGAGCCACCATACTTCTTGGACTTACCCGTGAAATTTTCGGTTTCAATGATCGTGTATGTTGCATCGGAGGTCTTCCCCTCAGCGGTCAACTTGATACCGTTCTTGTGGTTGATGTTGATGAGGAATTTGAATCAGTCATCGGACACGAGGAAGATATGTTGCCCAGCGGAGTATCTGCCGAAGCCCTGGAACGACTCACCGCGATTGCCACGGATTTGGCCCTCACTGGTAGAGAAGGTAAATCGGTTGGGGCAATGTTTGTTCTTGGCGATCACGAAGAAGTGTACAAAAGATCAAAGCAACTCATTCTTAACCCTTTTCATGGCTATGAAGATGAGGACCGTAACATCCTTAACCCATTTATGGATGAAACCATTAAGGAGCTTTCATTAATCGATGGTGCCTTCATCGTTCGGGGCAATGGTGTGATTGAAACCGCCGGAAGCTTAATCCAAGCGAAAGCCGACAACATAACACTTCCTGGAGGCTTAGGCACAAGACATGCGGCGGCCGCCGCAATTACTCATGTAACCAATTCAATCGCCTTGGTGGTATCCTCTTCTGGGCAGGTTACCTATTTCAGAAAAGGTAGAATGTTTACCTTATTTGAAAAATCGGCTGGTCGGGCATTTTAAATCTTTAATGGTGTTGGAGAAGGAATGCGATGCCCCCAGACTGGGTTTCTTTGGGGGCTCCTTCGACCCTCCTCATATAGGCCATTTGCAACTGGCACAAATGGCCATCAAAAATGCCCGCCTGGATAAGCTCATTTTCTGCCCCGCTTACCACGCACCCCTTCGAACATCCCCTCCCCTTTTCTCGTCTAACCACCGCCTGGCCATGCTCCATGCCATATGCAAGACCCATAAAAGTATGACAGTCTCCAGTCTTGAGGTCGACTATGGGCAAGTCCGATACACTTATGATACGATCCATGACATAAAGAAATCATTTCCAAACGATCGGATATTCCTTATCCTGGGAGCTGATCAATTTTGCAAGTTATCCCAATGGTTTAAAATCGAATTGCTTGCCCAAATCGTTCACTTTTTAGTTTTCTCGAGAAGCCAAAAAATGACTCCCAAACCCAGCCTTAAGAACCTTAATTATACCTTTATGGATAATCCACTGATGGATATTTCATCGACCGAAATAAGAGAAAGTATAAGGGCGGGAAATCTCCCCCAAAACCAATTACCCGAAGCTGTTTTCTCTTACTTACAAACCCATACTCCAAACACCATTCTTAACCAATCGTTATGACTCAAGTCATTCCCAAATCCAAGTCCGACTTAATTAATAATTTAAAACTCGCCTGCAACTCCCTGCTCGATAAAAAGGCTGAGGATTTAAAACTTTTGTATTTTGGAGAAAAGTCCCCCTTAACTGATTGCTTCCTTATTGCAACTGGGACTTCAGATCCTCACCTAAAAGCACTCCGGGATAATTTGGAAAAAGCTCTCAAGGAAAATTCGGTTCAAACCTTATCCCGTGAACGCTTCAAACCGGGAGGTTGGCTTATTTTGGACGCTATTGATTTTGTGGTTCACTTGTTTTCCCAAGAACAGAGGGAAAACTACGCCTTGGAACATCTCTGGAAAGACGCGGAAGAAATTAGCCTGGATGAATTAGGTGTAAAATAAGACCGCCCAAGGCCATCTCGCATGAACTCTCTCATGTTCTGGGCTTTATCGAACATCATTCAGGCTGTAATCGTAAAAATACCTCTCCCCTGAGGAATAGATTGGATAAAGCCAGTCAGATGTGGAACCGGACCAGAGGAAGGGCCACACCTCTGCTTTCGTCCAGACCCATTTCTCTTCCGGCATCCAGAGCCATAGACCTTGCTCCTCATCCGAATGAGTATACAACCATCCTAGTTGAAGGTGGTATATCCAGTCATTTTTTGAATTTGGCAGGTAGATTCCTAGCCAAGTGGATTCTCTCCATCCCCCATTCATTTCTAAATCAGTAGACCACCATTTTCCCAGTCCGGTTTCCTCGCCAACTAAGTATTCAAGAAATTGCCCGGTTGTACGACCAGCTATGTTCTGGGCAAATGCTTGGTAGCGTATTTTTTGACCCGCTGAAAAATTGTCTAAGGTAAATAATAATTTCGATTCCTTACTTACATTCCACTCAGTTTTGACTTCAGTAATCAAAATTCCAGAACCATCGAAAACCGAGATTCCCGCCTCTACCCTTTCCAGTCCGCCGGACGAAAGAAGTTCGGCACCAAAGATCAATGTCTGGTTTTGCTCGGTAACTTTAACGGTTCGAACGATGGGGGATTGCGGATAATTCCACCTATCCAATGGATCAAATCCATGTGCCTGCTCGCTCGAATCTTCATATCCATCCCCATCATCGTCAGAATCGTAATGATCTTCGGTACCATCTCTATCGAAATCCTCCACCACATTTAATACCGAAACTGTAAAAAGTTTTTCATAGTAAGCACCATACTGATCCATTACCCGAAGCAGAATTGTAACTTCTACTGGGTCGACCTCATAATCAAACTGTCCTAAGGTGGTTAGTATTCCCTTTGTATCAATGTGTAAAAATTCCGGTGTATCCAGCTGAGAAGCATTATCTTCCGTGCGGTTATGCTCCAAGGATTGATCGGTCTCCTCGATACCCACAAAACTGTAAGTAAGTACATCGCCCGGGTTTGGATCCACCCCTTGAAAAACACCCACAATCGTACCATTAGGCTCATTTTCGTAGATGCTCAGGTTACCATCGCCCATCACATCTATAACCCTAGGTGGTAGATTGATCACCTCGACCTCTCGGGTCACTTCCCCGGCCGCATTACCGGCATAATCTGTATAGTTATAACTAAGCACATACAAACCTGGAACACTCGTATTGACCTCTACGCTCGTAAATATTATCCCCGATCCGTCCACCGCATCGCTCCAACTCGCATTGGCATCGATGTATGGATTGCCCGCCTTATGAGTAATATTGGCATCGCCATGTAAGCTGATTATCGGGGCGGTTGTATCCAACACATGGATCGTTCGGGTG
>JAYQBP010000003.1:0-28157 GCA_038137385.1 Opitutales bacterium
ATAAGACCAGGATGGGAAAAAGCAGATAGCCTATCCCTCTGCTCTCAAAACGTTCTCGAAAAAACTGGATTTGGGTAAGATACCCATGCCGTTTTCCGAGTGACCACAGACGGATGCCGACCAAAAAGAAAATAGCCATATGAACCAGCCCGCTAATGGAGGCCATCAGACCATAGGTTCCGATTCCCCGCTCAAAGGATTTTCCCGTGGATCCAACAAGTGCGAATGCAGTCATCGTGGTTCCAAAGACACTCATCAACAGCAGGAAGGGCCCGATGCTGTGGCTGGCCACAAAGAAGTCCTTACTGGTGCCACGGAATAGTCGACTACTCCCCCAGCCCAGTGCCAGTAAGACCAGAAGGTAGAGAAATATAATCAACAGAACATTCATTCTGATCGGCTCATGGAACCGCTTTGTTCACCGCCCTCAGCATCCTCCGGTGACTGTTCCGCATATTGCTCCCATTCATCAGGCCATGCACGAAAGACTGCCCAAGCACCTAGGCCGGAGCATGCCAGCGAAAAGAATGCATGATAAAGTAAGCCGCGGGGCATGCCCAGCACGATCACATCCTCCGATGCCCAATTCCAGAAGTCCTGGTGCAAAAAAAGAAGGACAATAAAAACGGTCCAAAAAATCTTCATCTCTTTAAGAAAAACTCGACTATGGAACCCATAAATCCTCTACTTACCGATCGCATAAAGATGAGTCTGAGTTGAAATATACAGGGTTTGATTGGCTACAACTGGTGAACTGTAAATGGGGGCACCCAGATTGATCGACTTTGGCTCTGAAAACTCTTTTCCATGCTCAAAAATCAGAAGATCTCCGTCCTCATTACCCAAGAGCACCTTACCATCAACCAATAAGGTCGAACCCCAAATTCGACTGTACGAATCATGAGTCCAATAAACTTCTCCAGTATTGGCATCCAAGCAGTGGAGAATTCCGGCATATTCTGCTTGATAGACCAATCCATCTCCAACGGATGGAGTGGAGATCGTTCTTCCCACATCGGTATTTTTCCAGATTACTTCGCCTGTTTTCGCGTTGATACAGGAAAGTCGCCCCACCCCATCTCCATGTTCTGGGTCCTGCCCAATGGAGCAATAAATCTTGTTTTCATAGAGTACCGGTGTTGCGATAAGTTCGCTGGGACCAGGAGGGGTCGCATAGGGAATTTTTCTCCCCTCACTATCCACACGATAATGAGGTTCATTGCAATCCAACTTCCATTTGGGAAGGAACAGGTCAAAACCTTCTTTATCCTTTTGGGTTTGATTGGGATAGGCATAGAGAAAACCATCTGTTCCTCCCCAAAATAAAGTTTCTGCTCCATCCACTATGCCGTAGGTTAAAGAAGACCAGGCTGCATGAAGTGCCTCTTTACTTGCACCAGAACCATCTTCACCAATAAGTTCACCCGAAATTTTATCGAGAGCAATCCAGCTTGGAGAAAGTGGACTCGGTATATTCGTATGCGACCAGTCCACCCCGTTAGAAGTGGCAACAAATAATCGATCCCCGACGATTAATGCTGAAGAACTGGTAACATTATGAGGAAAAACACCCAACTCGTCTCTCATATCATAGCGCCATATAATGTCGGCATCTATTTGCTTATCTAAAGGGTCCATCAATCCTTTTGACCGGATGTATTGTCCTTCGTCTTGAAAAGGTCCATCGTTGCCATCTTTTAACCCAGACAAATCCAGGCAAATGACCTCGCAACGATTGGTTACGACATAAGCCTTACCCTCCTCAATGGCTGCCGATGAACAGACTCCTATATACTCCCAATCACTCACTTTGCCTGCCCCTAATTTGGGTATGACTAACTGCCATTCAAAAGCACCCGTTTTTTCATCAAAACACATCACAATGCCACGATCTCCGACTTTCTTGGGGTCTCTGACAGACTCATTATTTGTACCAACCAAGACCTTACCCTCGCCAATCGTAACATTGCCATATGCTTGAGAGCCGAGTTTCGCCACCCATTTAATATTTTGAGTTGTAGACAAATCGACACTTTCATCCTCATTGAATTCACCGGGTAAAAAATCAAAGATTATCCCTGTCTCATGAGATACCATATTACGAAATGAATCCTTTCCCCAGCTCGGCCAGTCCACTGCGTACAAACCAGTTAAACCAAAGACCAAGTAAAGGAACGGAACGATAGAACTACAAAATTTCATGAATCTTGGGTTGAATAAAAATTAGGGTTTCTTGTAAATTTTCAAGTTATCGAAAAAGACCTTTTTTTGACTTTGCGGAGACATTGCATAAATCCCTGGTGCTCCCCTATCATGGGGGTGGGAGTGTATTTCCTGTAGGGTCCACTCGTCGGGCTCGGCGTCCTCTCTTGGCCATGCTTTTGCACGAACCATTCCAGTACCGTCTTCCAGAATATCAATTTGAGTTTTTAAACGATACCATTTATTGGCTTCGATTGGAAAGTCTACCGATCGTTTAAAGCGATCATAATTGGAAATAACCTGTAGAGCGTTCGCATTCCCGACCAAGGCAAATATATACCTCTGGTTTATGACACCTACGGTTGATTTTATCCTCCTGTTCCCATCCACCATGGCGTCCATTTCCACAATGTAGTCCCTAGCACTCCACGACCCGACAAAATTAATGGCCCGTTGAAAAAGGACTCGATCTAGGGTATTCCCAGCTATTCTTTCTCCATTGATATCTTGAATTTGCCAACGCATGCGAGCACCTAGCCACGGGAGGGGGGGGTAAGAATAAGCAATGCCATCCGACCCTGTTTCAGTGAGAGTAAATCCACTTTGAAAATTTTCCTCATAGGGTAAGTCAGGAAAGACTCTCCCCCTAGCCAGACCACTCAATCCTTCATAGGTCACCCGGATTGCCCCAGCAGAGAGTTGGGCACTCGGTTGGGCTTGTAAGCTTCCCGGACCAAAGAGAGATAAGTTCCCATCTAATTCTGAACGTACTTTGGCCGTCGGAGGAATCCACTTCTCCCAATTCAAACCGTCTCCGAGTTGCTTAATTCGACGACCCGAAGCATCAAGACCAAACACACGAAAAGTTAATTTCTCTCCAGCAGACAGGGTAAATTCTGCCGGCACAACTTGCAGAGATTTAATTTGGGTCGATCCGATTACAGAATTCCTTTTGCTTGGCTTAAAGGACTTTGGCTTGTTCATCCACCCAAAGCAGTGAAGTTTATTTTTTGACTGAATGAATATTTTCCCTTGAGCCACCGCGGGTGCCGCCAAGCAGGCGGCCCCCAAATCAATTCGATTGAGGATTTCTCCATAATTTCCTGAATCCTTAACAACGAATACATGGCCATCAAACATCGGTACATACAATTTACCATCGGCCCAAACAGGCCCTGCGTGTATTTGATCAGGGGAGAGTTTGAGTTTCCATATAATTTCCCCACTGTCTGCATCATTACAAATCAGCTCACCCGTCTTGACTGAAGTGTAGACACGATTTTTGTAAAGTACTGGAGAACTGGTAAACGATTCTAATTCATCATTTCTCCAAGCTTCGCTATTCGAACTCAAATCCATAATGGGATCTCCTATTTCTGGCAACTTATCGGGTTTGCGAATACCTACCATTCTTCCAATTTTTGAACTGTCTGTATTTTCTTTACCATGGACTGCAATCACCAAATCTTGATGAAGGACTACCCCGGCATTCACTCCACCGTGCGACATTTTAAAACGCCATAAAGGTTGACCTGTGCGGGCATCGATACAAACCACATGGCCACACCCTGTACCACTGTAAAACACTCGCCTCCCGTCCGGCAAATCTTCAAATACTAATGGGGCAAAAGAACTGTCTTTCGGAGTCGTGCCTGGTGTTGATATCCAAACGACTTCCCCGGTTTGTTTGTCGAATGCATAAAACCTGTCTCTGGCTGGACCATGCATGCCCCAATTCGCGGTAATCGCATGCAAGATTACTAACTCTTCATCTACACAAGGTCCCCCTGTTCTTCCATTCGGGAAGGTTAGGCGAGCAAATTCTTCCATTAGAGACCTCTCCCAAAGCAAAGAACCATCTGGGGCAAAGCCAATTAGCAAACCCGGGCTAGTTTGAAAATAAATATTTCCAGATTCAGCATCGATGCAGGCAGACCCTACTCCATAACGATCATAAACGATATCACTAATAAAATCCTTTCTACGCCTATCCCACAACAAATCTCCACTTTCAACATCTAAGCAGGATAGACTTTCTTCAATCTGCTCGCCACTCCCGTAGTATCCAAATTGATAAACTTTATTTCCCGCGACCACTGGAATCCCACCTCCTTGGATTTCATGGGTCCAGATCTCTGTGCCGTTTAATTCCGTAGGAAGGTTTGATTCACTTGAAACGCCCATGCCTCCAAGACCTCGGGCAAATAACCAATTCGATGATTTTTCGACCAGATGAACGACACTAGTAGCCTTAATGGAGGCTTGCTTAGGATTGGCTAAACGGATGCATGATGTCAGCAAAAGAGAACATGTTAAAAATAACGCACAAAATGGTATATAATTCATAAACCTAGGATAAAATGGGGAGCCTTTACTAAATTGGTAGTTTTACTGATCTCAATGTCAATTCAGCTCATAAGGTTCGGGCAAGCAAATTGGAGAGAGCGTTGACTATTTTAAGAATGACTTGAGCTACTTCTTGCCCATCGCCAGACAGACCCATCTGCCAGAACTTGACCGACAATACATACGTCCATTCACATAGGTTGGCGGGATCCAGTTATTTTTTCCCCCCAACACTTGAAACCGGGCAAACTCCGAGAATCCCTTGGTCGATCCATCTATCAAGGAAAGCTCTCCTCGATCACTGAGCACCACCAAAGTTTTATCTACCAGGATGACCGTCCCCACTCCGTACCCTCTCTCTTCCCACACCTTTCTGCCTGCCTTTAGATCGAGGCAAAAAAGAGTTGCCCGATCTGCCTTGGCTCCCGTTTGGCCATGAACTCCAAAAGCATGTCCATTCAGAGGAACAAGACTTGCCATCTGACATGCCACTTCGTCCGACTCCCACAGAACCTTAGGCTGTGCACTTTGGAGGCTCAACATCACCGCGCCCTTGCCATAGCCACTAGCTACCAGTAATCGATCTCCCAAGTCTAAGGGTTGAGCCGCATTTACATCATACCTTGTCCGGTGCTGGTAGGTAATTTTTTCAGCACCATCCGAGAGTGCATGAAGCGATAATCCGGTTTGATTAAATACCACAATTTGACCGGGTTCGGACTTGCGGAGATAAGGGCTGGCATAACCGGCTTCAGCTTTCCCGCCTCTCCAGATCTCTTGACCATTTCTTGAATCCAAAGCCACCAATGAACCATCCATAGCTCCAGTTTGTACAATGATCTTATCCTTTGAAAATAAGGGAGCACCTGAGTACCCCCAGGTTGGGGAACGCCCTCCAAGTTTTTCCACCAAATGTGTTTCCCAGATAAGTTTACCCGATAAAGCATCAAGACAAAAAAGTGGACCTTCATGACCCTGTAGATAAATCCTTCCCTGAGCTACAGTCGGGGTGGAACGACTCCCACCCTGAAAATATTTATCTCCAAGTCCAGAGGGGTAAGAAAACTTCCACAAAATCTCACCCTTACTGGCATCTACACAAAAAAGGGTGTTTTGTTGATCCTCGTATCCTTGGGTATAGGCAAGGCCATTCACTTCAACAACCGAAGAATATCCTAAGCCTACTTCATGCTTCCACAAGATTTCAGGCTCCTCGTCTCCCCAATCAACACGTAATGAAGATTCTTTTGAACAATGATTATTTTGTGGACCGCCGTAAGTTGGCCAATCAAATCCAAAAACAAGTGGTTGAACCAACCAAAATAAAACCAGAATCAAAAGAGGATGCATTCCCAATTATCCTTTGGGAGCTTAGGAGAAAGTCAATTCTCTAAGCCCCATTCCTCGCAATCAAAAGCTTAAATCGGCCCAATGACAGATTGATCTTGCTGAATTAGTGTAACCTCAAGGTCATCGGAGTAATACTTGCAAGTGTTGGCCAACAAGGCATCGGGACCTTCCTTGCTCGTGATTAATGAAATTACTAAGAACTCAGTATCTTCAGACAGCTCAATGGTTGACTCTAAGGAATTCCAAGTCCGGGCATCCAGATCTCCCGGGGAATGGACAAACACCAAATCGGATGATGCGGTAAATTCTCCATTGGCTTCACGAAAAGCCTGCAACGATATGCCAAATTCGGCAGCTTCCTGGCTTTCTCC
The DNA here is from genome assembly GCA_038137385.1 of Opitutales bacterium. GTDB lineage: Bacteria > Verrucomicrobiota > Verrucomicrobiia > Opitutales > Seribacteraceae > Chordibacter. The sequence continues at coordinate 6,270 of JAYQBP010000003.1, forward strand.
AAAGCTTTGGTTGAACTTGGCTTTAACCGTAACCGCCGGGTGTCCATCCTGCGATTCTTTGAGAAGTTTGCGAAAATCAACAACCTGGACCGTTTCAATACCACGGGCATGGTTGGCTTCCACATCAATATGTAAATCTTGCAAGGCAATCATTTCAGTACCTTTGAAGGGAAGAATTCCATTTTCTGAGGGAACCGACATCAAGGAAGCACGGTTCCATCTTTTTACTAAACCATGATTCTCGATAACACCAAGTTCTGGAGAGGCATGGCGTGATGAAAGGGCTCGAAGCCCATCCAACGCAGCTGTTGAGGAAAGCTTGTAGGGATCGAGTAATTCGAATGGCTTGGATCTGTGACTAACCTCTTTACTTTCAGATAAATCAGCAACCGTTCCCTCATAAGTTCGGGTTAAAGCAAGATCGGTCCGTGGCGCATTATACGAAGTATCCGATGCATTGGATCGGTCAAAATGAGATGCTTCAAATATCGACAAGGCACCAAACATGGCGACCAAAACTGCCGCAATCGAACTGGTCCACATCCAGAAGGGAAAAGGTACAGGCGTAGTCAATTTGTTTTTGGTCTCTTCTGCAAAAGTGGTGTCACTGCTTTCCCAATGAAGCAGGGCTTCCATCTGAGTAAGCTGAAGAAATTCAATGCGGTTAGCTTTGGATTCGGTGAGAAGATGCTGCAAGCGAACCTGCTGTGTATCCGTGATAAGATCGTCCAACAGGAGACTTACCAAGTTTCGTAGTTCGTTCATTTGTGAATCAGATGGCATAAATTTAAAGAGTTTTCACTCTACTTTAGCACTTATTCACAAAATGATTCTTTTTTTTTACACTTTTTTAAAAATCAGACTCCGCTTCGATATGAATCATTCTTATTTTCACGCATTTGGATAAATTTTCTCGGATACGAAAAAGGGAGGCAGATATTGATCCAATCGGCCGGTTTACCATTTTCGCAATTCCCTTTAGCGAGGAATCCTCCTTGAAACGGAGCCGGGCTATCTCCCGAAGGTGTTCCGGCAGTTTTTCGTAGCAAATCTGTAGAGCTTTTTGCATTCTTTGAAATCTTTTAAGATCGAATTCTTCTTCGACCAAAGCGTCGACGATCTCATTGCTGAAGCAGATTTTACTTCTTCGTTTTTTGGTCAAATGGGCCATGACCTGGAATCGTGCTATTCTGAAAGCCCAGGATTGGAAATTACCTTCAGGATTATATTCACTGGACTTTTTACAAAGGATTAAGTTCGTTTCCTGAAGAATGTCTTCGGCATCACTTCGATTATGAACCAAGCTCAGTACAAAAGCATAGAGGGGCTTTTGTAAGCCTACTAGCTTTTGTGAAAATTCAAAAGAAATTGATTCAGAACTCACCCCATTAAAGCTGAGATGATTTAGAATAATGTCAATTTTGTAACAAAACCTCCATAAGCGCGGAGTTGCAAATCCTGCATTTCATGTCTTAAAGATAGAAATGCAAACATGGCATTGCATTGCACTCATAATCCTGAGCATCGGGATCTATCTATACGCGACCTATGTAAAGCAAGTCGATCACAGCACTCAAATCTCCTTAAATCATTTGGCTGAAGAAATTTCCACGGAGCCCTCCGCTGAGGAGAACCCGACATCCGATGACAAACAGGACTCCGTTTGGGCTGAGGTGGAAATTATGCTACAAATAGCCTCGGGGAATGAAGATTCCTTAAATTTTCATGTAGAAATCATCGACTCTAAAGTACTCCCTCAGCGATTGGGTGAAGAACTGGAAAAAAGCCCCCTTGCCAGCTCCATTATTTTTGCACCTTTCTCCAAAGACTCAATTCATAATGATTTACTTCCAAACCAATTGGACATCCTAGCCTCTCTGATCTCTTTGAACCCAAGCTCTACAAATTCGGTAAGCATCGTCTGCAAAGGACATTCCATGCAAGCGGCTAAAATCTTAGCGGACGCATTCATGTCGGTTTACAAACAAATAATATCTAAAGATCATTCTGAAAACCCAGCTCCACCCAGCCTATCCCTTATGTACAAAGAGCTGGTTGAGATTGAGGAACAAATAAAAGAACTGAAAATATCCCTTCAGGAAGAAATGAAAAACTCTCCATCCGAAAGTATAGAAAACATGGCCATTAGGTCAGAAATCATGCAACTCGATGAAGAAATTAAACAAAAACGGCACTTCCTTATTCAAATTGAGAAGATTTTGAGCTCCCAAAAAAACCCAATGGAACTGCTCGATATCCCGCCCATTCGGGATTTCGGTAAAATCGCCCCGACTGCATCCATTTTAACCCAATTAAAAGAGATGTTATCGAAGACGGATTTAAATGATTTTACCCGCGAAGAGGTGATTAAGAATATTGAAGCCAACAGCCAAAGTCTTGAGCAACAGGTTCTCGCAGCAGTGGAGTCTCTCAAGGGTGAAACCAGCTCTTTACTTGAGGATAAAAAAGCCCTTCAGCAAACAATCTATTCTAATATTTCCAACTCTGAGTTAGCCCTTGCTAAAAGCCCAAAGGTTTTAAGTTTGCAAAACTTAAAAGAGATTCACGCCCAGAAAAAAAGGGAATATGAAGATGATCAACTTATCTGGATTTCGTCCAAATCTTCTTATTCTTTGTATTTAACGGCTCGATAAAATTCAATGAGCTTGGAATCCTTTAGCCCCCTCATTTGAGTCTGAATAGATTTCTCTAATTTTGATAATGAATGTCAGAAGTTTGCTTTGGAAAAACTTATTCATTCCCAAAGTGCCTGGCTTTGATCGTGCACTTCGGGCAAAGTTCTGTGCCGGCGATGTCAGAGCTGGGGTCAATGTTGCGTTACTGGCCATACCTCAAGGCATGGCTTATGCATTGGTTGCGGGTCTACCCATTCATTATGGATTACTTGGCTCGGCGATATCTGCACTGATCGGGGGAATTTTTGGCGGGGGAAGGTTCATCACTCTGGGCCCAACGAACGCAACCGCTGTGCTGCTATTTGGAGCTTTTGCCGGAGTGGGCTTAATCGGACAAAATGGTTTGGCCAATCCATCGGCACTTAGCTTGTTACCTGCTATTCTACTGACCTCAGGGTGTTTTCTAATTTTAGCCAGCTTGTTACGAATTTCCTTTGTGGTACAGTTTGTATCAAGGACGGTAATCACCGCATACATCACCGCAGCGACTTGCCTTATTATCGCCAATCAAGGCCGGCATGTTTTAGGGATAACGATCTCGGACGATACACCTCCTTCGACCTTTGTCGGAATTATTTATTTTCTGATCTCCAACTTTGATGGAATTGCTCTACCTGCAGTCATTTTAAGTACCCTGACAGCAATCATCTATCTGCTCCTTAAAATTTATGTTCCTGGACTGCCCAGCGTAGCCGGCGCTTTAGTAGTCTCTTCGTTCGCCGGTAGCTTGATCACGTCTTTGGGGTATCCGATTGTTTGCCTCAATCATTTCTCGATTGGAAGCGATCTTTTGGCCCTTCCTGATCTTGATTTGATTTCTCAACATGTTTCCTTGATTTTATCGACTTCTGCGGCCGTTTGTCTGCTTTGCCTACTGGAAGGTTTATCGATTGGAAAATCCTTATCGGCACGAGCTGGTGACCGAATTGATAGCAACCAAGAAACTTTTTCTATCGGAATGGGTAATGTGGCATGTTCTTTTTTTTCGGGAATGCCCGCTTCAGGTTCCCTCACCCGATCCACACTTAGTGTTGCAAGCGGTGCAAAATCTAACCTAGCCAATCTTCTCACTGGGGTTGTGATTATGGCAGGAGTTTTTGCCCTAAATAATGTAGTTCAATACATACCTATCTGTGCCCTGGCTACCCTCGTGATTTTTATCGGTCTTTCTCTGGTTAAAATCCGTCAAATCCAAACAGTTGCCCGGGCCACCCGATCCGATGGGTTTGCATTTGCAGTAACCCTGCTGGTTGGTTTGTTCTTCTCTTTGCAATGGGCCATATTTGCCGGGGTAATCACCTCGATTTTACTTTTCCTCAGAAAAGTGGCCCAGCCTCAACTTGTAGAATATGGCTACACTGAGGATGGAGCTCTTGCTGAAGCCTCCCACTCGACTAAACGGGCGGAACCGGAGGTTTTCATCGTGCATGTGGAAGGCGAGTTGTTTTTTGCCGCCGCGGATTTATTCTACGAACAAATTCGCCGAGTGGGCGAGGACCCAAATCAAAAGGTATTGGTTTTGAAAATGCTTAATGCTCACCATATGGATGCCACCTCAGTTTTGGCTCTGGAAGAATTACTTGAATACCTAAAGGAAAAAGATTGTCACGTTATTCTCTGCGAAATTCGAAAAGATTGTCTCCGTATTCTCAAAAACTCTGGAGTGCTTGGAAGGATGAACCGCAGGAATATTTTTCCTTACATTCCTAGCAACCCAACACTCTCTACGGCCAAAGGAATCAAGAGAGCCAAATCACTGGTGATAGGGGGTCGTGCGAAAGTAACGATTGTAGCCGAAGAAAAGAAAAGAGGCCCCTAAGGGGTTTACTCGCAATCTTTTATCTTGATAGCGGCACCCGCAACTACGGAGCCCTAAATCATAGGAGGGGGGTTAAAATCGATGGCATCTCCCGACTCTTTTCGCTCTGGGGCGGGTGTTTTAGGCTGCGGTAATTCCATTTGATTTTTTTTCTTTTTGGCAAAAACAGGATAAATTTTTTTGGGCTTTTTATCTTTCTGTCCGGTCGACTCCAAAAACCTGGTATGATTATAATTTTCTAATGCTTTAAGCTCCAAAAGGGCATTTTTATGTAAATCCCTTAGTTCCTCCAAACGATCGGTAAGTAAGGTTCGTTGTTCCTGCTCTAATCCCGCTCCGGTTAACTGTTTTTCAAAATCACGGACTTTTTTGGCCAATTGTTTAATCTTTGCCAGGATCTCTTCCCTCTTTGAGCCATAATTAAATTTAGGAGAGATATATTTTTTAGCCGTTAAAAATGTCGAATGGCTCCCCTCTTTGATAGAGTCTTGTTCTTTTTTTAAAACCTTCATGTAGCCAATACAGGCTTCAATATCCTGATCGACGGAGTGACCGTTTTCTTTTTGGATACGCAACTGCTTAATTTGCTCCCTTAATTGCTCCATTTCCGCATCCACTTTCCTTTGGGCAAAGGTTTTGTCTCCCGAAACAAATTTATCGGCATCTTTTATATCACTCATAATACTTTTCTTATAAACTATTGCCCAAGAAATGATCGACCTCAAATATAATATGAAAAATTTAGGCTAAGCTGTTATCCAATTTGGTAGAAATCAAGAGCATTCGCCCAAGTAATGTTCTCAATATTTTGGCCGATCAGATCATTGGCAAACTTGCCCAATTCTGAAATATAAGCAGGCTGGTTTTTCTTACCCCTGTAAGGCACAGGGGCCAAATAGGGGCTATCGGTCTCAAGCATTAACTTGTCGACACCCTGAAGTTTAAAGGCTTCACAAAGTGCCTCATTTTTAGGAAAAGTTAAAATACCTGTGAAAGACCCCCGGCCTCCTCTTTCAATCAACTGGACCATTTCATTGGCACCTTCGGTGAAGCAATGAAATACGATCCTCTCCCAGTTTATCCCCGCATGGTCAATTTCCTCAACACAATCATCAAATGCAGCACGGGAATGGATAATCACCGGACAATCCAGTTTCTTTGCCAAGCAGAGTTGGTGGCGAAAAGCTTCTTTTTGCAAAAGGATAACCTGCTCTGCATCCGCAGGCTTCTTGGGCAGACGAAAATAATCCAATCCAATCTCTCCAAGGGCAACCGGTCGAGTATCATCTTTCCAGTATTCTTCTAATTTCCCGGTATGCTTAGGCCAATTCCCATCGACATAGCCTGGATGTAATCCGACTGTGTAATAAATTTGCTCGGGATAATCATGAGCGAGCTTTCGGTATTGCGACCAATCATCGATCGCCGTTCCCACCGTTACCATTTTATCTACACCCATTTCAGTGGCATTCAGCAAAACACTTTCCAGCTCCTCTTTATAAAGAAAGCTCTGCAAGTGACAATGTGTATCAAACCAAGACATCTACTCGACCAATACGAAAACTTCTGCCATGATCGCGAATCTAAAACTCTGTTTTGAAAATCTTTTATCTCTAAAATAATCAGAATTATGGAAAATGTAATTATTCTTGGAACTGGATGTGCTGGTTTCACTGCCGGTATCTACACGGCTCGGGCAAACTTGAACCCCTTGATTCTCGAAGGGAAACAGCCAGGTGGCCAATTGACCACAACATCCGAAGTTGAAAATTTTCCAGGTTTTCCCGAAGGAGTCGATGGTTACGACCTAATGAACAACCTTCGTAAACAGGCCACCAAATTTGGAGCGAGAGTCGAAAATGCCTTCATTGACCGGATAGATTTTTCCGAGGATGTGAAAACTCTATATTCCGGAGAAAAGGCATATCATGCAAAGGTCGTGATTATTGCTACAGGTGCGGCTCCACGCCTTCTTGGAGTGCCCGGTGAGCAAGAGATGTACGGAGGCAAAGGAGTGACGACCTGTGCAACCTGTGACGGTGCGTTTTACAGAAATATGGAAGTGGTGGTGATTGGGGGTGGAGATTCTGCCTGCGAGGAAGCCTTGTTTCTCACACGCTTCTGTTCAAAGGTAACTCTTATCCATAGGAGAGATGAATTGCGTGCCTCAAAAATTATGGCCGATCGTACCCTAGCTCATGAAAAAATTGAAGCCGTTTGGAATTCTGCAGTGGAGGAAGTACTGGCTGGGGATGACGGTAAGGCCCGAGCGGTCAGAGTTAAAAACCTTCAAAGTGGAGAAACCAGCGAAATCTCCTGTAAAGGAGTCTTTATTGCAATTGGGCACTTGCCCAACACTCAACCCTTTGAAGGGATCCTTGAATTGGATAGTAACGGCTACCTAGTGCCCTCCGTCGGAAGTATGGTCAAAACCAAGATACCCGGGGTATTTGTAGCCGGTGACTGTGCTGACCATGTTTACAGGCAAGCGATAACCGCGGCTGGAATGGGTTGCCAATCTGCTATTGAAGCAGAGCGTTGGCTCGCGGAGGGTGAGTAACTCCAATTTTTGAGTTAAGGAATTGGGCATGATTGAGCAGGGGGCAAGTGTTGCAACTTACCTATCTCTTTCAGCCGATCAAACACCGGATACCCCGGCACTTGTTTCCGGTTCACTTAAACCAAGTTTTTCCACCCTCTCTTTTTTAGAGCTTGATCAAACCGTAGATCGAGCCGTTGTGGAATTATTAGGTGCTGGCATCCAGCAAGGGGATAAAACCTTACTCTTTGTCAATCCCGGACCTGAATTAATTGTCTGGGCTTTTGCTCTTTTTAGGTTGGGAGCCATTCCGGTGGTCATCGATCCAGGGATGGGGATTCAGTCATTTCTCAAATGCATCAAAAGGACTAAACCGAAAGCCATGGTTGGAGTTAGGCGAGCTTTATGGGTCTCCCGGATTTTCCCTGGATCGTTCAAAACAGTTCGAAAACAATATACCGTAAGGGCTGGATATTATGGGGAAAGACACCCGGGGAATCGATTGGTAAAGAATATCGAAATCTCGCCGGATCAATTAGCTGCCATAGTGTTCACTTCAGGCTCAACCGGTTCGCCCAAAGGTGTGCGGTATTTGTATCGCACCTTTGATACTCAAATTCAGACTCTTAAAAATTCGTTTGGTATGATGCCCGGCGAAGTTGACCTTACCACCCTACCCATCTTTGGACTTTTCAACCCTGCATTAGGAATCACCTCCGTACTTCCCGATATCGATCCAAGAAAACCAGCCAACGCAAATCCCCAAAACTTGGTTCACGCTCTGGTAAATCACCAAATAACCACGGCCTTTGCCTCTCCCGTCATTGGAAAAAAAATCCTTTCTGCATGTGCCGAAAACAACACCCTGCTTCCACATATGAACCGTTTCTTTATGGCAGGTGCACCCGTGCCTCCTCGCCTTGTCGAGGAACTCCAGACCTACCTGCCCAACGGGGCAGTCATCGTCCCCTACGGAGCCACTGAAGCACTCCCCATTTCCTCCACCCATAGTTCTGACATTTCTCGGCACAAAGAATCTATCTTGGCAGGTGAAGGATCGTTGATTGGCAAACCCGTTCCCGGAGCCAAGGTCTGCATTGTGCCATTCATTCAGTCACCACTTGCCGATTACGAGGATAACTATTCGGGCTTACTACCGGGAGAAGTTGGGGAAATTTGCGTTTCAGGCAACATGGTTTCCGATGGGTACGACCGGATGCCTGGTGCCACTTGCGATGCCAGGTTTAAGATCGGAATGAACTCTTATCACCGCATGGGTGACCTGGGTTACTTCGATTCAATGGGGCAATTACGTTTTCTTGGGCGAAAGGTGGAATGTGTAATGACGGCCAACGGCCCCCTTGAAACCGAACGCTGCGAACCATCAATTAATCAATTACCCTTTGTTCAGAAATGTGCCCTGATTGGGCTGGGAGATACTCCCGTTCAAGAACCTTGCCTTGTGATTGAGCCCATTCGCGAAAAGGTCAGAATGTTGGGAGAATTCGCTCTCCGCCGGGAGGTTCTTGATGCTTGTGAAAAAATGTTTTCGGATTTTAGGTTCCAGCGGGTATTTTTTGAGAAAAAACTTCCGGTTGATGCCCGCCACAACGCTAAAATTCATCGACTTGCCCTATCCAAAAAATGGACCAAGCGTGTCAGTCGAAAACCAGGTATTGGTAAAATACTTTGAAGGTTCTAATAACAGGCGGACTTGGTTTTATTGGCCATGCCATAGTACAGAAGTTAGTCCACCAAGGCCATGAGGTCCATGCACTAGGGAGAACAGCTTACCCATCAAAAGACAAACTTATCCCGGGTCTGCAATACCATGTTCATGACTTATCCCAATCGGTTCTCTCTCCGGACTGGCTCAAGGGTACTGAAACAATTTTTCATGTAGCGGCAAAAGCTGGAGTAGGTGGCAAGTACGCAGATTACTTCCATGCCAATGTCCTATCCACAGAAAACCTACTCCATGCCGCCAAGCAGTGTGGTGTTCGCCGATTTATCTACACGAGCACACCGAGTGTAGTTTTTGCAAAATCGTCCATCTGTAATGGCAATGAATCCCTTCCTTACTCAACCGAAAACTTTTCGCCCTATGCCACGACCAAAGCTTTGGCAGAAAAATGTGTACTCGATGCGGATGATCCTTCAGGCATGAGAACCATCGCTTTGCGCCCACACTTGGTATGGGGATCGGGGGATCCACACTTGCTCCCCCGGGTGATTGCTCGGCACAGAGCTGGTAAGTTTAAAATCGTGGGAGATGGAACCAACAAGGTTGACCTCACTCATATTGAAAATGTTGTGCATGCCCATCTTTGCGCTTTCGATGCGATGATTGCTGATGCTTCCCTCGGGGGCAGAAAATACTTTATTGGACAAGAGGAACCCGTGCCTCTTTGGCCTTGGTTAAATCAGATATTCTTAGAAATTGGGCTACCCACACTTGATCGGTCGATCTCCTTTAAAACCGCTTATCATCTTGGGCAAGGGATTGAAAAAATATGGGATATCTTCCGTTTAAAAAAGGACCCACCCATGACCCGTTTTATCGCTTGTCAACTTGCTCAAGATCATTGGTTTTCTTCCCAAGCTGCCCGAAATGATTTGAATTATCGTCCGATTATTTCCATGAGCCAAGCAATGGAAAAAACGCTACCATGGTTAAGGCAATTATCTCCTTGATACGGTTCCATGGGATCGGTTCATTTCATAGAGCAAACAAGCCACACTCGCATTTAGGTTAAGCGAACTTGCTTGGCCCTTCATTGGAATTTTTACCCATTCTAGTTTTTGGTTTTTCCAGAACTCACCCAGTCCGCATTTTTCGCTTCCAAAAATAAATACAGGCGATAAAGGTATCGCTTTTTCTCCTAAAAGATCGGAGGTATGTGAACTCGTTGCCCATATGGGCCGTTGAGAGTTTTTCAGCCAGGTGTATACCTCTTCCTTGTTGCCCGCCGCAACGGGCAAAGACCCCATTAAGCCCCGGGATGACCTAACCACATTGGGATTAAAAAAATCAACGGCAGGATCCGATAACACCACTCCGGCACCACCCAGAGCTTCTACACTTCGTAAAATTGCCCCTAAGTTCCCTGGCTTTTCGACTTCATCCAAGACCACTAAAGGCCCAATTTCTGGAATCTCGATCGATCCTAGCCTCATATCCCATGAGCAGACCAACCCGATCAAACCAAAATTGGCAGAACGATATGATGCTTTTGCAAAGGCCGCAGGAGAAACCTCGATCGTTTCCACTCCCAGATTATGGAGTTCTTTCAACCCTATCACTTCGCTAGGTGCGAATTCATTTGAAGTGGAATAATAAACTTCAGAGATAGTCCTGCCGGATTGAGCCAAAAATTGAAGCTCTTGCCACCCCTCAACGAAAAACATGCCTCGCTCCTTTCTTCTGCGAGGCGATTCTCTTAGTTTTACCAACTCCTTAATTCTGGGATTGGCAGGGCTATCGATGGAGAAATTCATATTTCTATAAAAAAGGGTTTTGCCGATCGAGGGCGAGCCCGTTACGAACCATGAATATATGAATCGTGAACCCAAAGGCTTCATTGCACACCCCTACCCCTATCATCACGAGCTTGAGTTAGTCATATCCGACATTACTAATTTGGGGATTGGTGTGGGACGGGATGAAGGTTGGGTCATTCAAGTCCCTTTTTGCTGGCCCGGCGAAAAAGTGAAAGCCAGAATTTTTCGTAATCACAGCAATTATTCGCAGGGAGACTTGGTAGAAGTGATTACTCCTTCCAAGGACAGAATCGATCCAGTCTGTAAATTACATGGCTCCTGCGGAGGGTGCCAATATCAGGGAGCACATTACGAAGCCCAACTTCTCTGGAAGCAACAACAGGTGGAAAACTCGTTGGTTCGGATTGGAAAAGTAGCGGTTTCGGTCCAACCCGTGGTACCCTCGCCCAAACCCTTTGGTTACCGCTCCAAACTCACCCCGCATTATCAGGGTGGTCGACAGGGCGAGGACCTTAAGATTGGTTTTTTAAAAAATGGATCCAGAAGAGCCCTCGTCGATGTTAGCCATTGCCCAATTGCTACCGATGCAATTAACCAAGCCCTACCCGAAGCCCGCGAGGAACTGAAAAAGGCTCCTAAAAAGAAGAAGGGCGGCACTTTATTACTTCGCGAGGTTATGGAGGGTGTGGTTACCAACCCCAAGCAAATGGTAAGTGAGCAAGTGGGCGATCTTATCTTTCATTTTAAAGCGGGAGAATTTTTTCAAAATAATCCTTACATCCTTCCCCAACTGGTCGAATATGTTGTGGATCAAGCCAACGCTGATGAAAATAACCTTTTGGTCGATGCTTATTGTGGTGGCGGGCTTTTTGGGCTTAGTGCGGCCTCCCGATTCCAGCAGGTTGTCGGCATTGAAATTAGCCGTGAAGGGTTTGAAGGAGCTCGCACAAATGCCCAAATTAACCGAATAGAAAACGCTCAGTTTTTCCTTGGAGAAGCCTCATCCATATTTGATGAAATGAAAGGGTTTTCTGGCTCAGCGGCACTAATCATAGATCCTCCCAGGCGCGGTTGCGACCCCGATTTTTTACAACAGGCCATTGCCTTTTCGCCATCCCGAATCGTATATGTATCTTGTGAGCCTGCTACTCAGGCAAGGGACGCTCAGATTCTTTTAGAGGCAGGTTACCGAGCAATCGCGGCACAACCTTTTGATTTATTCCCTCAAACTAGACATGTAGAAAATGTGCTTACCTTAGTTCGCTGAGTTTAGGGACTACTTTTTCGGTCCTGGTTCCAGTTGAGCGATGAATAAATCTGGACCATCTTCTCTCTTTCCGAATCCAGGTTCACAGACCATTCCTTCGAGGTAATCTCTTCCCCCAGATCCTGGGCAATGCCAGCCAAAAAATGATTCTCTAGATCTTCGTGAACCAGTTCTGGCCAAGCACCCAGTTCCAAGGTTCCCTGAACGAGCACCCCCTGCCTTGTTTTTTTCATCGCTGCACCGCCCAGCTTGTGCCTTCCATGTTCGTCCATTAAGTCCCGGCCCACAGGTTCATTAAAACAATCTCCAGGTATGCCCCCTTGGGACTTTTCCGGGCATGGCATCAGGGTGTTTTTTACCCCTTGTTGAACCAAGGCGTCTCCCCATCTTTTGTGGATCTGGGCATAAAAATCCATAGGGGGCACCAGGCTGCCTTTGCTGGACCGTGGAACAATCAAACAATAGGTGAGATCAAGGCCATGATGTACAATACCGCCACCCGTCGGCCTGCGGGTAAGGTTAGTTATTTGCTGACCGGTTTCTTTAATGACCCAGGCGGCTTTTTGTCCATAGCCGAAAGTAATCTGAGGCACAATCCATCCATACCTGCGAAAAATGGGCCCCCCCCATTCCTCTGCCCGATTTAAAAGCCACATATCGGTAGCCATATTTTGGGCTCCCGCTTCTTTTCGGTAAGGTAGGTGGTATAGACTCATTTAAAATCTAGGATGGTAAATGCCTGGGTGATCAACATTTTTGCGATACCACGAATATAGACTGCTTGGTAAATGCATCTCATCAAGTTGTTCTTCCAAGGTGGCTGGTTTCGTTTTTACCTTACTTACCAAAGGGGCTAGTTCAAATGTTAGACGGGCTGGCCTTTCTCCCACTTTCTCATGAAAATCCGCTAAGGTGGATGCCTCTAAATATTGATCATCAAATCCAAATCGTTGTAAAATTTTTCGGCCCAATTCGTACCGGGTAACTACTTCCGATCCACACCAATGAAAAAGCCCATTGAGATTGGGTCGCTCGATTAACTCGATCAATAATTGAGCCACATTTTCCGCAGAACTTGTTTGCCTGTACTCATCGGTAAAGAGAGTGGATTTTTGTCCGTTGGCCATTGCGTTGAGGATTCTTTCGTGCGGACTGCGGTTTCCGCGCGGACTGTTTCCATTCAGTAAAGTAATCCGTAAAACAACCAAATTTTGATCCGTAACTCTCAGTACCTGCTTCTCTGCCTCTAATTTTTGTCTACCATATTCGCTCAAAGGATTGGTTGGATCTGTGGAACGGTAGGGCGATGACGAACCATCAAATACCATATCGGTTGAGATGTGCATATGTCTGGCACCAAGGTGGGAAGAAATTTCAGCCAATTTTCGGGCTGCTTCGACATTAATTAAATGAGCCAATTGGGGCTTCTGATCGACCTGATCGGGGGATGAAACTGCAGCACAATTTACGATTGCATCGGGCCATTGATCAAAAAGCTCACGCATCACCAAGTCAAAATTGCACAGACTTAATGGTCGAACTTCATATCTTGCCTTAGGTTCAACCCACGGGTGGTTCGAATAAGCCAGCAGCTTGTGTCCTCTTGCCAAAACTTCTTGGCATACTGAAGATCCTAAAAGACCGGTCGATCCTATCACAGCAACTTTCATAATCGATCCATTATAATTCATTCTTCAAAAGGCTCAATACGCGAAGCCATTGGATCGCGACAAGGATAGGTTTCCTTGCTTGCACGGGTGGTTAAGAGAAGATAATGTGATTCCTCTTTAATGAACTTATCCCAACTTGCGAATGCTCGCATCCTAGACCAACCGGTCTATGAACCCGGAAAACCGATCGACGATGTGGCCAAAGAACATGGCCTGCCCTTAGATCAGATTTGTAAACTTGCCTCCAATGAAAACCCTTGGGGGTCATCCGCTTTGGCCCAAAAAGCAGCCACCCAAGCCCTCAAAACCCTACACCTCTATCCAGACGGGTCGGCTCATGCATTGATTCGTCGTTTGATGGAGGTTCACTCCCTCACTCAACAACAATTTGTTTTGGGTAATGGCTCCAATGAAATTATTGAACTCCTTGGTCATGTTTTTTTAGAGCCCGGAGATGAATTAGTCTGTGGAGAATTTGCATTTATAGTCTATAAGTTGGTGGCCCTGCTTATGGGCGCTCAACCTGTCGAAGTGCCCATGCCTGGACTTTCTCATGATCTGGACCTCATGAGAAAAGCAATCACCGAACGCACCAAGCTTGTTTTCCTTCCCAGTCCCAATAACCCAACTGGTTCGGCCAATACCGAAGAAGAGATTTTCCAATTTGTTCGCTCCTTACCTGAACATGTAATTTTTTGCTTTGATGAAGCCTATGCCGAATATTTGGAAGCCCCACCAGATCTGCGCCCCCTCATCGAGGAAGGAAGAAAGGTTATCTGCCTGCGCACATTTTCCAAGATTCACGGCTTAGCTGCCCTCCGAATTGGCTACGGTTACAGTTCTCCGGAAATGATTGGTCTGCTGCAACGGGCTCGCCAACCCTTTAATGTTAACGCGGTGGCCCAAGCGGCTGCGATCGGAGCCCTCGAAGATGGAGACTGGGTATCCCTTTGTCAGAAAAGAAACCGGGATGGTCTCGCACAATTGGCTGCCGGCCTGGACAAGCTGGGGATCGAGTATATTCCAAGTCATGCAAATTTTCTCTTATCCAAACCAGGCAACGGAAGATCCCTCTTTTTTGAACTCCAAAAACGTGGAATAATTACCCGGGCACTCGGACCAGCTCTTGGAGATTACCTTCGTATTTCAGTCGGCACGGAACATGAAAATTTTCGCCTCCTAAATGAACTTGAGCAAGCACTCACTGTTTACGGGGCGTAGTTATGACTCTACTGCATCAGCTACTTTCCTATCCACACATTCTGCTGGTTTTATGGATTACTTTTCTCACCACCGGTCTTTATGTCGGAGTTTTCCGATCGATGATCGATCGTATTCGAGCAGGCTTATCCACCCCACCTGGCGAAAGTACATCATCTGGAAAATTATTAGATTCTATACTAGGCGAACCCAATCATGCCCGCCCAATGCATGTGGAAGCCGCATTGATCTCGGGTCTACAATTATTTTTTGGCGTTTTTTATCTTCTTTCGACCGAGATACAGGTTGGAGAAACTTTCATTCTTCCCCTTGCCTTCGCATTGGCCTTTCTGGCTGAAAGATTATTCTCTGGTACAATCCCCAAGTTACTTGTATCAAGCCCCCAATATCCTATTCATCTGGCGATTGGTTATCCCTTTAGTCTTTTTGCCCGTCTGGTCACATGGCCTTTTACTTGCTTGCTTCTTTTTATTGAAACCCGCCTAACCCATTCCTCCCAAAACGGAGATGATGGACATGAGGAAGAAAATGAAGTAGCCGATCACATTCGTACCCTGTCAAGGGAGGGCTCAAATTTGGATCCAGACATTGCCGAAATTGTCGGAAATACATTAGAAATGGGCCAGTTGAAGGTCCAGGACATCATGGTATCCCGAAAGCAAGTACAGATTCTGGATGTAGAAGATGGGTTCGAAAAAAACTTAGAAATTGCCAAGTCCTGTGGACATACCCGCTTGCCCTTGTGCGAAGGAGATTTGGACCATTGCCTAGGGATCATCCATGTTAAAAATGCTTTTCGTTTGCTCGACGAAGATTCGACCCAACTTTCCCTACGCTCGATCACCAAGGCACCTGCCATGCTTTCCGCAGAGGATCCCCTACCCCTAGCCTTGAGGAAGATGATGAAATGGAAGGTACACATGGCCCTTGTTGGTGATGAGTTTGGCGGGGTCGATGGTGTCATTACCCTGGAAGATATTTTGGAAGAAGTGGTCGGAGAAATTCAAGACGAGTTTGATACAGATGAAACAGATATCGAACAATTGAATGAGAATTGCTGGAAAATATCCGGCCTGACTCCCTTGCACGAATTACCCGAAGAACTGGGCATCGAGGAAGATCAAGAAGAAGTAACCAGTTTTGGTGGTTTAATTACACAGGAGTTTGGGAAGATCCCTGAAGTTCAAGAGTCCTTAAAACTCAGGAATTTAGATGTCACGATTCTCGAAGCGGATGAAACGAGTATCGGCTTGGCCGAGGTTCGAGTCGTTGAACAGACCACGGATGGGAGTAATCCTGAAACCTCCCAATCAAAATAAATTCAATCCCGGGGAAAAAGGATCATTTTCTGACCTAAGATAACCCCATTCATCCGGTCTCCCCAATCGAGTCTACCACTCCATTGAGTTGTGGCTTCCTGCTTCAAGCATTCAGCAACTTTTACATGCACACCAGGCATGACTGGGGCAAGCAGTTCATTAGCCAAGCGTAACCCCTCCAGCATTGTCGCTAGACTGGTTGCGAGGGCCTTCTTATCCCCTTCGTCTTCCGACTTTGCCAACTTCCATGGCGATCTTTGATCGGCGTACTTATTAATTGCACGAACAAAACCAATCGCTTCCTCCATGGCCAAGTGAAACTGGTAGGTTTCATAGAATTGCAAAACTTTCGAGGAGGATTCCTGCCACTTTTTATGTAGGGCTTTTTCCAAGTCTTCGGATAATTCCTGAGAGGGTACACATCCGTCAAAATACTGGTGGCACATATGCACCAACCGGCTAACCAAGTTTCCGAGATCATTGCCCAACTCCCCCTTGTAACGGGAGGAAAACCGTTCAAGGGAAAATTCTGCATCCTGACCAACAGTCATTTCCCTCATCACAAAAAAACGAAAAGCATCTGCACCATATTGATCAGCCAGAGCCAGGGGACTCACAGTCTCCCCGGTACTTTTGGACATCTTGGCCCCAGATGTCGTCCACCAACCATGGGCCAAGATTTGTTTGGGCATAGCCAGATTACATGCCTTGAGCATAATCGGCCAGTAGACCGCGTGGGGAGGAGCGAGGATATCTTTGCCAATCACATGAACATCGGCTGGCCAATTATCTCTAAATTCCTCTTCCCCATAACCGGCGACACTGATGTAGTTGACCAATGCATCGAACCAGACATAAGTCACATATTGGGGATCAAAAGGAAGAGGTATGCCCCAGGACAATCTTTCCAGTGGCCGGGAAATACAAAGGTCATTCAAAGGCTCCTTAAGAAATTCCAAAACTTGGGATTTCCTAAATTCTGGCTGTATAAAACCAGGTGTGCTTTCTATATGATCAATTAACCAGTCCTGATATTTGCTGAGTTTGAAAAAATAATTCTTCTCGGTGATGCGTGTTACCTCTCCAAAAATTTCGGGCCAGACGCCATCCACTTTGTCTTTTTCCTGAAGAAACTGTTCGGCACGTGTGGAATAAAATCCTTCGTATTCCGCTTGATAAATCTCGCCTGCATCAAACAAATTTTGCAAAAGCTCAGTGACCACTTTTTTATGACGGGATTCGGTGGTTCGAATATAATCATCATTCGAAATATTGAGTTTATTGAGTATGTCTTGGAATTCTTCGGCGATTCGATCACACCTTATTTGGGGGTCGATTCCCTCAGCATCTGCACCCTGTTGAACTTTCTGTCCATGCTCATCCAACCCAGTGACAAACTTTGTCTGGGCACCTCCTAGGCGCTTCACTCGGGCAATTACATCCGCAAGTATTTTTTCGTAAGCATGGCCTAGATGAGGAGAGCCGTTGGCATAATCAATCGCCGTAGTAATATAAAAATTTTTCATTTTCAGATATCCTATAGCAGTAAATTTTCAAAGAACCAACCTATTCCCGCTTTCCATGGTTGACTTATAAAACGATTGCCCATTTGATCGAAATATTAGAACGCATTCGTTCTATTTAGATAAGTCAATCTTGTCTCACCCAACTCTTAATTCAGTTTTTTAGACTGAGCTAACCCTCTCACTCAGCATGAGCGAAAATGAACCTACTGAGTCCAATACCCTTCAGGTTGAAGGATTATTGGACATCAACGAGAATAAATCTGGCGTTTTACTGAATCCTGCACGCGGAGGTAAAACCACTCCCAACGATCCTTTTTTGCCCAAAGAATTAATCCGGCGATTCAAACTCAAAAAAGGCTCATTTATTCAGGCTGATGGCGTGCAACACGGGAACCGGCCAAGTCCCAAAGTAAAATTCATTCACACGGTCGATGGCCTTTCTTTAAAAGACCGTAAAGCCCTGTTTAGGTTTGATCAACTCACCACAATCCAGCCTAAAGAAAAGCTAAGCCTTGAGAGTAAAGATGGCAGGATGACCACTCGCGTGCTTGATCTATTCTGCCCGATTGGTAAGGGCCAGAGAAGTTTAATTGTCGCCCCGCCTCGGGCAGGTAAAACCACCATCCTGCACGATATCGCCAAGGGGATTGAGGAGAACCATCCAGATTGTCACCTCATGGTTTTATTGGTGGACGAACGACCCGAGGAAGTCACTGATTTCCGCAGAACTGTACCTGCAGAAATTTTTGCATCCTCCAACGATGAAGAAGTCAAAAGTCACCTGCGTATGGCAGAGCTCGCCATTGAAAGAGCTAAGCGTCTGGTAGAAAATAAAAAGGATGTTATTTTACTCATGGATTCCATTACCCGACTCTCCCGAGCCTACAATGCGGCATCTGGTAAAAGCGGCCGTACCATGACGGGCGGGTTGGATGTCCGTGCCCTGGAAAAACCCAGGCAGATTTTTTCCTCTGCCCGAAATTCTGAAGAAGGAGGTTCGCTGACCATCGTGGCAACCGCATTGGTTGAAACCGGTTCCAAAATGGATGAATTGATCTTTCAGGAATTCAAGGGTACCGGTAACAGCGAAATTGTTCTTGATCGAAAAATTGCTGAACTACGACTGTGGCCTGCCCTCAACCTCGCATCTTCCGGAACCCGAAAAGAAGAAGATCTGCTCGATCCCAAGGTTTTGGAGAAGACATCCTTTCTTCGCCGTGCGATGTCCCCCATGAAAGTAATTGATGCCACAGAGACCTTGCTCGAACGAATGACAAAGACCAAGAATAACCAAGAGTTCCTTGACCTGATAAAGACAGGATAACGCGTTGACAACATTTACTATAATCCGCATTTTTAAGCCTTTTATTTCCATTTCCACGCACCGGTAACTTCATGCAGAATTTTTCGAACCAATGCCTGGACCTGGCGAGGTCCCTACTCGGCAATAATCTCAAGCATTTAAACCCAGACGGCACCGTCACTCCTGCCTCTGGCGAGACTTCCCGTGCAGACGAACCTGGCCATGCCGCGCTGGCCATCGGTGAGTATTTCCGTGCTTCTGGTGATGTGGAACTCGAAGGTCACGACCTGTTTGACCTCTCCGCACGGTGTATTACCCAACAAGCCTACAACGAAGACTCGCACGAAAATGGTCTTGCCTATGCGGCCCTTGGTCTTCTCTCATTTGGTGCATCCAAGGAACGAAATGCGGTCTGGGAAAGGTTGACCGACCCGACTCGCGAACAACTGGATCAATGCCTGCTTGCCAGAAGCGACCACGAGGATCACTTTCAAGCTTTCAATGTCGCCAAATCGGTTGCTCGCTTTAGTTTTGGTCTCACCAAAAAAGACGAAACTGGAAAAGTGATTGACCGGTTTGTTGAACGGATAGAATCGCAAGGCACGGGTGGGTTTTGTAACGACCACCCCCAAGGCACCCATGGCGTTTATGACCTTTACGGTCTGCTCTCCTTTATTTTTATCCGGCAAGCCTTGCAACTTCATGCCAATGTACATCTAAAGGACAGAAAGCTACCCAAACTGCGCACTTTTGCGGAACGCTACCTCAAGCTTATTCCAGATATGGCCCGTCAGGACGGGCTCGGTTGGTCCTATGGCCGTTCGGTAGGTGCTTATGGTCAATTACATTGCATAAGCTTAGTTTTACAAGCCATGCGCGACCAATGGATCTCTCCAGAGAAACATGCCCTTTACCTGGAGACACTTCGCCGGTTGTTCCAATATTTCTTCGTAACCTACCTGGACCAAGAAAACGGGGAGCTGGTTATTAGGGACGATGAAAGAAACACCGTTCCTAACCACACCACCCGCATGGCAAATTTTGATGCTGCCCGCTACCTTTGCCAATGGTCTCGCTTGGCCAAAGTAATTGGAGGCTCCATGTCGGTGGCGGCTCCGCAAAGATCGGCGACCGGTGGACGCTTCGTGCCCTTTAACAAGACTCACCGGATGGAGCACGGTCTCTTCATGTACCGGGATGAAAACTTGGGAGTACAATATCAACTTCCTTTGATTGGTCCTGGACCGAATCCCACTTCCGATAACCTTGCCTTTCCACATTGTTCTGGAATTTTTGATTGGACGGTCAATAAATACCTCCCGGTAATGCTCCCTGAACTTACTTTTGGGAAAGATATTGTGATACCCTCTTTCTATGGCAAGAACTGTGTCACCGGAATTGGTCTCAAGAAATCCCTCTACTTACGTTTCAATCAACCTGAACTTGTTCGGACCGATGGTTCTTTTGCCAACGGAATTGGTAGCTGCCAAGTTCAATGGACATTTGGCGATGGTAAGGTTTCCTCTGAATTCGTTTTCCAAGTTAAGAACCCGATTTCCTTAGATCGTATGCGTTTGGCCCTTGTGATTGGCTCTCCCCACTCCACTCACCGCCTCGGGACCACTTTGCGTCAAGGCCCAGAAGGTTTACGGGCCAATGTAGTGGTCGATGACTTCCAGGCGAGTTGGTCGGCCTTTGAAACAGTTTCTGAAAACCCAGATTACCGTGGATACGCTGGCAATGTACATTACATTCAATACCTTGCCCGTGATCATGCTTTGATCATGCGTCCTGGCCAGCAATACAAACTTATCCTCTCTTACGAACCAGATGTCGCATTTGCAGACGAATAATTCGTTGTTGGTGTGGCTTGTATTAGAACCCTGAAGCTGGGAGGCTTACCATAGAATTTCCCTTCCTTCGCTCATGCTGTCTGCAAGAATCATTCCCTGCCTTGATGTCGACAATGGTCGGGTGGTAAAAGGAGTAAAATTCAAAGAGCTAAGGGATGCCGGAGATCCAGTATTAGTTGCCCAAGCCTACGAAAAGCAAGGGGCAGACGAACTGGTTTTTTTAGATATCACCGCATCCAGTGATGAACGCGAAACCATGCGAGATGTCGTGGAGCGAACTGTGGCAACTTGCTTTATGCCCGTAACCGTTGGCGGGGGAATTAGGAAGCTCGAAGATATCCGGTCTATGCTACTTGCTGGTGCAGACAAGGTCAGTATTAATACCGCAGCAATCTTAGACCCTTCGCTAGTAAATCAAGCCGCATCTACCTTTGGAAACCAATGTATCGTAGTGGCTATAGATGCAAAGCAGAGGAAGGATGGTTCAGGGTGGTTGGTTTACACCCATGGCGGACGCAAGGTCACGAAGTTAGACGCGGTGGAATGGGCCCAAGAAGTGGTTGAGCGGGGAGCAGGAGAAATCCTCCTCACCAGCATGGATTGTGATGGGACAAAGCAAGGGTATGACCTTTCCCTTACCCGGACCATAAGTGAGGCGGTTGAAGTACCAGTCATTGCATCGGGTGGAGTAGGCAATCCTACCCATATGGCAGAAGGTATCTTAAAGGGGAAAGCCAGCGCAGTTCTGGTCGCCAGTATTTTTCACTTTGGTGAGTACACCATACCTGAAACAAAACAGGTCATGAAGGAGGCCGGGATACCCGTTCGAATATAATCGGGTAAACAAAATCCTCAACCAAAGCTAAAGCTCAGATGCCTTGATGCTTGGATTGCCATAAATCCATTGCCTTATTTTTTAAAGATCGCACTTCTTTTACCCCATCCTTGCTCACCACATTCCCATTAGGATCTAAGATAACCAGGTAGGGTATAAATTCTACATCAAGATTCTTATTTGCCTGCTTGGCTTTATCAGATTGATTGACCATCGACAGCCAAGGCATTTGATACTTTTTGACATAGTTCATTTGATCTTTGGATGTGCCATCTCCCCCTATAAGAATCACTTCAAATTTTTCGACATGTTTATTGCGAAAGTCGATCAACTTTGGAG
>JAYQBP010000003.1:28167-34653 GCA_038137385.1 Opitutales bacterium
ACTTTGGAGTGAATGAACGACACGGGCCACACCAACTCGCCGAGAAATACAGCCCCACATATTTGCCTTTCAAAATTCCCGAAGACACTTCCTTACCTTGGGGGTTCAACAAAGATTTCGGAATCAAGTCATTCGGCTTGGCATCAAGGTCTTTGGTAAGATGTAAGTCCTTAGAAGAAAAGGTGTAAAATCCGACCAATCCAAAAAGTAAAAGCACTGAAACAATCAAAACTTGGCGGCTTTGCATTATCCATTGATATTATCTTTGCCTCCTATTTGAACCAAGCATTTTCTTGTTAATTATAAAAATGATTGAGTTAAATAATTGCCCGGAAATCATCAAGGAACCGTTCTGCAATTAAACCCATCTCATATTTTTGGGTCGTTAGATAAGCTTGCTTGCTCCATTCATCCAGCGGGCAAGAGAGCAGCACATTTTGCAAGGTTTTGACGAGACCGGATACCAAGTTTTTTTCATTTTGATCCAGAAAGATTCCATTTTTTTCCGGTAAAACAAAATCCTGAAAACAATCCAGTTGCGAAACTACGGGCACGCACCCACAGTTCATCGCTTCTAAAACGGCTAGGCCAAAGGTTTCCCCCCTCCTCGCCATAGATGGATACACAAACACTTGGGCATTCTTATACTCCTCGGATAATATTTTTTGATCAAAAATTGGTTCTTGAATCTCCACATTTGATCCGCCTATGTCCCTTATTTTTTGCAAATATCTAGACCCGCCACCCCCTTGGTCCTTCCTCCATGGCCCAACGAGTCTAAGGGCCCATTTTTGTTTAATCTCTTCAGGCAACCTCAGCCATGCCTGGACCAGTTCCAGCACTCCTTTTTCAGGATGGATCCTTCCCGCATAAAGTACCCGTTTTGGACGATCATAAATTGGGAATTCATGGGGTTCAAAATCGGGCAAAGGATAGGGAATACAACGCACGCGATCATCGAGTTCGCTAAGTTCAGCAGATATGGCTCGACCGACGGACTGACTCGGGGCCTGTAGCCGGGTTGCTTTGTTATAAAATTTCATCTGACCCTTAGGAAACCTGCCCACATGAACATATAATTTGCCATACTTTTCCTTGGGGTAGATGATCGGTGCCCAGAAGGCGTTGGTTACCAGAATATCGGCCGGAGGTAGAATTTTTCTCACCCTTAAGACATAGAGAAGTTCGCGTAATTTTAACCCCACTGGTTGAGTGGTTGCTTCTGCCCCAGTCACACGGATATGAAAAACGCCACGAATCTTTTCATTCCTTGGTAATCCATCACAAAGGCGGGAGATATGGGTTACTTCATGCCCGGCCTTGACAAAGGCTTCTCCCAGCCCTTGCCAAGCTTTCTCAATGGCTCCACCACGCAAAGGAGGGACGGGGAGAAACGCTCCCTGGACAATCGTTATTCTCACAATCTCTTTTCGCCCATCAGGCCGAGTAGATTTTGGCTGGTGCACCGGACATGCATCCGCTCCTCGAAACATTTTAAAGCGGCCAGACGGTAACCCGTACCTTCCATGCTTTGCCACGAGTTAACCAGCGTTTGCACCCCACTCAAACCATCGGCTTGTGCCTCACCTGCACCTGCATCAACAATCTCCCGCCAGAGGTTTACCTTATCCGTTAAATAAACGGGGAGACCTACGGAGCAAGCTTCCGCAACGACCATTCCATAATTTTCCTGGTGCGAGGGTAAGATCATCGCATTGGCCGTGCGGAGGGCTCCCCACTTTTCATCCCCATCCAGCATCCCACTCCAAAGAATAGAGCCATCCCCATCTGACAAGCTTTGTAAATAATTTATCCAGGAACTTTTCTCTTCCAGTGGTCCAGCTAAAAGGAGTAACTCCTTGTCCTTCGCCTGCCTGTTCTTCCAGGAGTGCAACAGGTCATCCACTCCTTTTTTAGGATGGAAGCGCCCAAGGTAAATCAGGATTTTTCGATTCCTTGCCTGAGGAAATCTTTGTAAAAATTTTCTTATTTGGTCTTCTTCATCTCCAGGAGGCGACCCTACTCCCAACCCTGTGACCACGGCACGAAAATGGTTTGGGAAAAAGGTGTTTTTTCCTAGCAGCTCCTCTTCTATAGTAGTGAAACATACAGCCCGGGCACCCCGCAATATCTTGAATTGGGTTGTCCACCAATAGAGCTGTTTTTTTATATGCTTAAAGGGATAGTTTTTTTTGAACCATGGATCCAACATCCCGTGGGGATAAACCAAGTATGGGTTACCTAACTGCCTGGCCCTCCTGCCTGGCCACTGCCACAAGCCATGGGCAATGATCCACTGGTTCTCATTTGTGGAACGACATTGTGGATCATCTGAAATTCTCGATT
The DNA here is from genome assembly GCA_038137385.1 of Opitutales bacterium. Classification (GTDB taxonomy): domain Bacteria; phylum Verrucomicrobiota; class Verrucomicrobiia; order Opitutales; family Seribacteraceae; genus Chordibacter. The sequence goes on from JAYQBP010000003.1 coordinate 30,514, forward strand.
CCGCACCGGCTTGATTTAAAGATTCGTTGAGTCGTTCAACCGCGGATAACACCCCTCCCGTTTTCGGGTCTAGCGAGTGAACCAGATGTAAAACTTCTATCCCCCTACCCACACTTTTCAGAAAATATTAGTTCAATGATTGAAAACTCTTTTACTTTTTCGATGACCCGGTTAATTAGACCCAGGCTTATAATCATGCACCTGTACGGATCGGGCACCATCCTCTGCAGTCATTATCCTAAGCAGGGACCACGCTCCCAGACTTGAGGATCCCTGACCGGAGTTGGCTCTAAAGATAAACCGTTCGCTTTCATCTCGAAGATTGGGGTGCTCCATAAAGACATCCCTATTAATCCAAAACCATCCCAAAGACTCAGAAAATAGCCATACATGCATCGATGAAGTGCCACTTGAATAGAGCCATCCAAGATCCAGATGGTAGATCCATGGATACTCGATGTCTGAGAAATAACCAAACCATGGCTCGTACTTCCAAAATTCTGTATTGGGTACCGATGCGGAGTCACCCCATAAAATATTGAACCTCTGTTTAAACCCTCGGGCCTCGATGGTTTCCTCAATGATTCTACGATAGCTTCGGCTTTCCAGATCACTCAGATTGACCTCCACCGCATCTGCCGCTTTACTTTCTTTCTCAATACGGGTGGCAATACTCGACTTGGCTAATTCTCTGTACTGATCTCTAATCGATGGCATGTTATGTAAAAATGCCACCACACCATTGCCGTAGGGCGAGGTTGGTTCGGTTACCAAATTATAAATAAAATCAGCCGCGATAATCAGGTGGCGGTCTTCTTGATCTTCAGCAAAATTTTGTGCCTCCGCAAAATCCCACATTTTCTTGGTGCCTTGTAAGCTTTGCACCGTCGATGGATTGGTTCCGTACTTATATTTAAAATGTCTATCTACAAATTTCTTTCGGTTTTGATAAAATTCTTTTTGGGATTCACCATATAATTCAAGTTGCCCATGAGAGTAGCTGTAGGAAGATGAGTCCAGTTCATTAATTATATAGTTCCTAATACCACCCTTCTCAGATAAGACACTTTCCCATTCCTCAAAATCACTCTCCAGACTCTCCTGTGTCGAATGATAAGACCCGTAGATTACATGATGTGCCGCGATTAAGTCGGTCATCATGTCAATGGTGTCTCCGAGGGAGTAATCGATTACAAAATCAATGGTGTCTGCCAATGTGGCATTGGCATCTAAGTTTTCCAGCATATTGGTAACTTCATCATTGGTTGGGCTACGCTTTGCAATATCAGTAAATATCATCGAGGCTGCCGATGGGCCATCTTCGTAACGCACTTCACTTACCAAGGCTTGTCGCAGGTTGGATGTGATCTGCCTACCATCATCGGTTACCGCAACGACCAATAAGTCTACCTTGCCAAAGCTATCGACAAATTCCTTAAAGTTTACCAGCCATTTAAATCTAAAGTCCCAGCGGTCCGGTGGAATCTTTATACCAGTTGCATTAAGGTCGGAGGCAAGGATTTCTTCGCTCAAACCCGATTCCTCGGATTGGCTCCAATGCTGAAGCAGTACATTATTCCCGTAAAGGGATGCTTCCACAAACTCGGGGGTCTCCCCAGAAGACCACTTGGCCACTGCAAACAGTTCGGTTCTTTCCGCATGCTGTAATTCACGATCCACCAATGCAGGAGATGCATCGGTTATTTCAATGACCACGGATTCATAGGCATCCACATCACCAATACGAACCGGGGCAGGTCCACTCCACATGGATTGCAGGGTCCATTCATCTGGCTCACTCCAATAACTGAGCAATTGATCAAACCAGGACGGTAATACCTCCTGCCCGGAAACATAGTGCTGTTGAACCCAGGACTTTTTCCACCCCCAATGATCCGTGGCAGAGGATACGGGAGCATGTGATGGAATATGACCAAATGGATTCGGGCAACTGGGTCCAAAGTCCCGGTCATCCCCATAAAGTATACGCGAGCTTATAAACTGATCTCCCGAGCTATGAGGCATAAATTGTGTTCCAAAAATCCCACCTGACCGATCGTTAACCGTCGCATTAATTTCAACTCCATTAAGATAGAATGCCATTTGCAAATTCCCTGATGGGTCATGCAACCGGGCGTTGATATTGATGGATTCGTTCTGGGAGAAGAAAAGCGGCGGACTGGGCAGAATCACATCATCTGGGCTGTAGCCTGAGCCTGGATAGAAGGCTCCGACTTTAGAAATGCCTCCATTATCGGAGAGAATTTCTTCAATCCGTAAGGCTCCCCCGACACCACTCCGGGAGACCACACGCATGTCCAATGAATCCAAGTTATAGGTAACATACCCGGCTCCATTATCGATAACTTCAATCTGGCCTTGACTGCTTTCGGGTAGCTTGCCTCCCAAGTAACTTTCTTTGAATCTTAGGTTTGGCAGGCGACCTGGCTGGCCCACATCTCCGACCGGAGCGATAATTCGGGTGTATCCATACTTAGGATTAACCAGTTCAAAAGTTTTGGGCTTCGAATACATTGCATTTCCCTTCGAATCGTACCCAATAACTCTTACTTCCAAAGTAGGTAGGGCAAACTCTGCATAGTTGCCAATTCGCAGAGGGATTACCCCGCTATTTGCCTTCGCCAATGGCAGATACTCTTCATATGCAATGGGCATTCCTGCATAATCAGAAACTCCCAATTCGCCCTGACGGATCGGTTGACTGCCATCATGGCGCAAAAGAATGGTGGTATCACTGAAGGAACTTCCGGGCTCTCCTCCACCATAGAAGCCATGGGCATGGGCATCTTCAGCACGCAGGGCAAGAATGCCCAGATTGCGTGCCCGATTGATTGCCCGGATCAGGTTGTTCTTGGTCTGCTCCAGTTGCTGTGTATACCCACCCATTCGCCCAACCTGTACAATTTGATTTACAGGCCTTGCCTTGATCCTCCAGCGGTCAAACAATTCATTGCCATCTTCCTTGGTGAATCGAATTTTTAACCCACTTCCGAGGTTATAATCGGAACCACCAAATATCTCCACTTTTTCACCCAAATAGGTGCGTCCACCGTCAATAGACCAACGGAAAGTATCACCACCCAATTGGGAACCATTGTTATTGCCATCGATTTCTATGATATATTCACGGCTTTCAACCCCCCGGTAGTCGCCAAATATTAAGGAGGAAGCGATGATCTCACCGGTTCCTGCAACCATTAATTCCTCGGGCTCTTCAATGAGGGTGGTCGTGGCATGTCCATCGGTATCAAATTCAAACACTATGGGGTCTCTACCACTTCCATCGGCGATCTCAAATGTGGTTCCATCCTTAGGCAAGATCCCCGTATCTAATAATGCCAGTTCCCCAACCCAACGGACTTCACCGTTAATTTCCAAATATGCCTCCCTCGCCTGCGGTGCGGAATAAGCAAAATTAACCAGCTTACCCTTCTCTAGAACGGTTCCATGCTCCGGACTGGTCAACTCAATCACGCCTGCATTTGATTTGGTAAAGTTCACCTTCCGGTGAGCCCTGGAAATCAATCCATTGGCATCTTCGGCAACCGCTTCCAAATTGTATTCACCCACCGGTACAGTTCGGCCAAGGTTAAAGGTGGTATAGTCAAGACCATCCAAACCTGATGTCTCGAAGCCAACCTCTTCTCCATTGAGGAATAATTTCAGGGAAATAATTTTCCCGTCATCGGCAGTGCCTGCCAACTGATCAGCACCATACGAAACCGCTTCCACCTCTATTTCATTGTTCTTCGCAGAGGAAAGCTGTTTGCTGTTACGAAGGTTGATAAAGTCGACACTGGGCATGGCCAACCCATATTGGTTCGCGTAGGCAGGCATCTCCAGAATTAATCGGGCACGGTCGGCAAGGGATCGCACCTCAAAATCTGGGGTGAGGGTAAGTTTGGCCACATCCAGCTTGCTGGGTGCTTTGCCTAAGAGAGCAGAATAGACCAAGGCTGTTTCAGCAAAAGCACCCGCGTCGATGGGCACATTGGGTATCGCAATTTTCGCCGGGGAGGTGGTGTAGTTGTATCCTCCTATAGTGATGATGCTGTTTTCCCGGGCAAACTGCTCGAGGAACTGGGTCTGTGAACGGGTACCTTCGGAGAGTGCCTGTAC
>JAYQBP010000004.1:0-34378 GCA_038137385.1 Opitutales bacterium
AAGCGTGTTAGCTCCCATCCAGTCCTGAGACATGACAAAGTCGGCCCCAGCTCGGTGCAGGGGTTCAACATTTCGGTGTAGAAAGGCACGGCTGACAATTTGAATATCAGGACGTAACTTTCGGCAATATATTGTGAGGTACATATTGCTCTCATCATTGTGACTGGTAATAACCACGGCGGGAGCCTTATTAATACCAGCTCGTTCGAGAACGGTTTTTTCGGAGGCATCTCCCAAAATCGAATTGTCCACCATTTTGGCTTTTTTCTGGTCGGTTTCGATCACTCGATAGGGCACATTCATTTCATGGAGGGTCTTGGCCGTTTCTCTTCCCACTCGTCCTGCCCCAATGATGATGACAGGAGCCGAGTTGCTCGAAAAGTTCCTAAAGTCATGGTCGTACTTGTCAAAACTGGTTTGAGTGCCAGCGAGTAAAAGTACGGTGTGGTTATTGAGCATAGTCGAAGGCTCTGGAGTTTCAAAATTTCCCCGCTCCCAAATGCCAACCACATTGACACCGTATTCTTCACGCAGGGTGGTTTCCTGAAGTTGTTTGCCAACCAGAGGAGTGCCGTGGACAGTTGCTTCTGCGATCAATACTTCGCCAAAGGATCCAATGACATGGGTGTTGTTATCAGTACATGAAATGCGTCGGGCGAGGAAACTTCCCATTTGTTTGGCAAAACGAATCACATGGTTGGCTCCGGCCAATTCAATGATGTCCTCAGAACTTGGGTTATTACAGGTACCCACAATGGGCAGTTTAGGGTCTAGGTCGCGGGCTCGAAAAGCCACGTTTACATTACGGATATCATCATCGGTAGCTACCACCATTGCGGCATTCTTGATGCCTGCTGCGTGAAAGGTTTCCTGATCCTCGATCGATCCAAACATCACCGGTATGCCCATATCATGATATTTTTGGGCTTCTTTAATTTTATCGACCACTAAAACAAAGGGATAACCAAAATGAGTCAGTTTTTCCATCAAAGCATGACTGATGGAGTCGTAATGAGTGAGAATAACATGTTTTTGCTCACCTGGTTCATACTTTTTCGGTACCCGGGCACCCGATTGGTACTCAACAAATGGTTTGTAGAGAAATTCCATGAAAGCAAATGGCAGAACGATAAAGAGATAAAAGACTCCGGTAAACATCACTGCCATAGAAAATAACCGTCCAGTATCACCCGCGAATGTGATATCTCCGTAGCCTAAGGTAGACATGGTGGTTAAGACCCAGTAAAAAGATTCGACCCAACCAATCTCTTCGCCATTTCGTTCGGCTCCCATGAAGGAGCGGTAAAGATTCATGTAGATCAGCACGAAAAGAGCGAGAACCATAAAAAACCGAAGAAGACGCGTGGCATTCTTGCGCCGATTACGTTCCCTGAAGATCGAGGGCATGAAATGGATCGAATCTTTCATGACTATCTCCTTCTTCATAGATACATTAATGCCTAGGAGCGAGAATGTTTTGCGCCCAATTCTTGAAGAATAAGAATAAGTTGCTTTCGAGTTGAAGAGTGGGCTCGAATCGAAGAAAGCTTGTTGTGTGCCTATCTTCTCTTCAGTTATCCTTTTCCTTTGTTTGATCCCAAGCTGTTGGTCTGCTGAAAGATGGTTGAATTTTGGGAAAGTCAGTGAGTTGAGCAAGCAGGCGTCCTCATCCGACTGGCCAAGATTTAACGGGCCTTCGGATGATGCCAAGTCCCCAGAGTCTTTCTTGATTGATTCTTGGCCTGAAAATGGGCCCCGTTTACTTTGGTCTTTGAAAAAGGGTTTTGGGTATGCCTCTCCCGCAGTGGTGGGAAACACTCTTTTGTTATTTCATTTGGAGGATGGTCAAGAGAGGGTCGAAGCGGTGAATGCAGAAACGGGTGAACCCATTTGGGAATTTTCATATCCAGTACTCTATAAGGACCGGTATGGATATTCTGCAGGTCCAAGGGCGAGTCCGGTGGTCTATGATGGATTGGTTTATGTTCATGGGGTAACCGCCTGGTTGACCTGTCTTGATTTAAAAACGGGACAACTAGTTTGGCAGAGAGATTTGACCAAGGAATATCAAGTGCCCCGTTATTTCTTTGGAAAAGGATCCAACCCGATTGTTGCAGATAATATATTGGTCCTAAATTTAGGGGGAGAAAAGAGAGAGTGCATGGTGGGAATGGACCGGAAAACAGGAAAAACAAAGTGGGTATTAAAAGATGACTGGGGTGCAAGCTACTCTTCTCCAATCTTGGCCAAAATTCATGGTCGCAAGGTTGGTCTGGCATTAACCGGGGGAGAAAGTAAGCCGGCCAAGGGTGGTCTTTTGATCTTTAATCCTCAAAATGGGGAGAGGTTGGTCCGGTTTCCTTGGCGTTCCAGCAAATATGAATCCGCCACAGCATGTCCGCCCATTTATCTTGGGGATGGATATGTTTTTCTATCCGAATGTTATGACCTAGGTTCTGTGGTATTGAAAGTCTCACCTGACTTTTCAGTGGAGGTGGTCTGGAAAAATTCCAAACTTGGTATTCATTGGATGACACCCATTGAAAAAGATGGCTATTTATATGGAGTATCTGGCAGGCATCAGCAAGGAGCGGAGGTTTTTTGCCTGGCGTGGAAAGAAGGGAGAGTTTTGTGGAAGGAAGCGATTAGCTGGAAGGAAACCATCTTGGGGAGAGAACTAAATTTACAGCTGTTTAGGGCCAGTTTTCTCTTGGTCGAACAGAAATTTTTATGCCTTTCTGAATTGGGCTCTTTGCTTTGGGCAGATTTTTCACCGGATGGATGGAAGGTGGAACAGTCTGCACAGCTTTTTTTCGCTCCCGAAAGTTGGACTCTACCAGCCCTGAGCCGAGGGCTACTCTATGTTATGCAAAACGATACGGACCGTGTAAGTGGTGAGGGAAGCCGTTTACTATGCTATGATTTCCGGGGTGGGTTGAAATGACGGCTTCTTCTAAGGGAACTCCATCTATGGTTGAGGTTCTTCCTCTAGGTGGCTATGACTTACCCCTTACATACGCAGTGAAAGCATCCTTGTTTGAAACCTTAAAGATTGGTTCATTGGTGAGGGTTCCTTTGGGTGTTCGCCGAGTAATTGGGGTGGTTTCTTCGACAACTCCGACGCACAATCCCGTGCCAGAGACACTGCGTTTTGTTTATTCCCTGGTTCAGCCAGAGCCCGTACTCAGTAAAGAATTGGTGAAGCTGGCTAAGTGGGTTTCTGCTTATTATGCGTGTTCTCTGGAAAGCACATTAGGGGCAATGATTCCTGCATCGGTGCGGGACGGTATGGTCGCCAAGAAAAGAAGAATGATCGAGGCGGTTGAAACTCCTGGTGATCAAGTGAGTCAGCTTCTTTCCCGTTCACCCAAGCAAATGCTTGCCTATGAAAGGCTGCTCGGGCTGGGAGCTCAAAAAGTGGATGCATTGAATTGGGCAAAAGAATCTAAGATTTCTCCGGGCATTCTAGCCGGCTTGATCGAAAAGGGTCTGGTGAAAGAATCGATGAATGAGGTGAGTCGAGAAGCTTATGGGGATGATTGGAGTGAGTTAGCAACCGAGGAGGTTGAATCTTTGCGGGAGCTAACAGAGGAGCAACGAAAAGCAAGCTATGAGATTTTAGATGACTTGAAATCTGGCAAATTTAAGGCCCGTTTATTGCAGGGAGTGACCGGTTCCGGGAAGACTGAGGTATATTGTCAGGCAATGGAAAAGGTTCTTTCCGAAGGCGGGGGAGTTTTATTTCTTGTTCCAGAAGTGGCCCTAGCTCCTCAAACTGTCGATCGATTGCGGTCAAGATTTGGCAAATTGGGAGAGAAGGTAGTGGTTTGGCACAGTCAATTATCTGGTGGGGAACGCGTGGATGCTTGGCGTAATTTGGTAAACGCAAAGGCGAAGATTGTGGTGGGGGCACGCTCCGCAGTGTTTGCTCCGGTTCGAAATTTAAGACTGGTCGTGGTCGATGAAGAACACGAACAAGCTTATAAACAAGAAGATGCGCCGAGGTATCATGGGCGCGATGTGGCCGTTTACCGTTCCTTTTTAAATCAGGCAGTTTGTTTGCTTGGTTCAGCCACTCCTTCTCTGGAAACCGTCAGGAATGTCGAATGTGGAAAGTATGAAAAATCGACTTTAACCAAACGGATTGATGGTCGAGAAATGCCTTTGGTTCACTTAGTCGATATGCGCAGGGAAGCTCTCAAACAAAAAACCGCTCCCGTGCTTTCCCAGCAACTCATTGAAGCCTTGAGGAGAAGATATGAGGGGCGTGAGCAGAGTATTCTATTTTTAAATCGTCGTGGATTTAATACCACCATGTTTTGCACCGAGTGTGGAGATGTAGAGCAGTGCCGGGATTGTAGCATTGCGATGACTTACCATCGAACGGATCATTCGTTACATTGCCACCTGTGTGGATACCGTAAGCCTGCACCACAAATTTGTGGAAATTGTCAATCTTTGGATATACGTAAAAAAGGGCACGGGACGCAAAGGATTGAGGATTTGGTTGAGTCGGTTATGCCTCAAAAAGCCAAAGTGGTTCGGGTGGATGCGGATGTTATGACTAAAAAAAACCTTTTTCGTCAAATCCTGAGTGATTTCCGAAAGGGTAAGATTGATGTATTAGTAGGTACACAAATGATTGCCAAGGGATTAGACTTTCCCCGGGTCACCCTAGTCGGGGTGATCGATGCAGACCTTCCTTTACGTATGGAAGATTTTCGGGCCTCGGAACGAGCTTTTCAAATTTTAGTACAAGTAGCTGGACGGGCGGGTAGGGGAGACCGGGCTGGCGAAGTTTATGTTCAGACCTATGCCCCGCATGAAAGTTGTATTCAATTTGCCAGAAGAGCCCAGTTGGATGAATTCTTACAAGAAGAGTTAGCCATGAGGAAAGAGTTTAAATATCCGCCTTTTCGCCATCTTATTAGGCATGTATTTCGTGGTAGAAACGAAGATAAAACAAGGTTTTATGCTGAACAATGGCGTAGGAAACTGGATGACACCAAACTTACTGATTTGGATGTAAAAGGACCGTCCGCTACCCCCCTGGCCAAGATGAAGGGATATTATCGGTATCATTTATTTTATCTTACCTCATCGGTGAAGCATTCGTTGGACCAGATCCAAAAGCTAAGAAGTCAGTTTCCATTGGATAAAGAAATATTTGATCTTCTTGATGTAGACGCACATCAAGTTTCCTAATTCATTAGATCCCTATCAATACAAGGAACTGATTGGGACTTTCGCTCGGATGCCAAAAGGGTGCTTTCGGAGGATTAAAACTCCTGAACCTGCAGGCACCGTAAGGTCATTGAGGGGTCTATTGCCATTTTCCAACATTCTCCATCCTCCAGGATGAACCAAGACTTCGGGAATGAGGTGATAGAAGAAGCCACCTTCAAGAAGAGAGATTCTGACAATCTTACCGTCTTCAACAATGCCGACTGCTTTGGCCCCTTGTCCCCCACCTCCGATAATGGATAATCGAACATTGGTATCATATCCTTCGCCAGGAGTCCCGGTCGACCAGTTGGCTTCTCCATTGTGGATGTAGTCGGAGTTGGATTGACAGTCCTTAAGCTCAAAAGAGTTAGAACTTGCATTCATTACCTCCCAAGTTCCATTGACGGAGGATTCGACCACTAGACCTTCTCCCTGATTGACTGGATCTCCCGAAGCATTGACTTGAATTTTCTCTTCATTGGTTAATCTCCCAACTACAGAAGATATGGAAACCATGAATCCATTGGAAAGTCCATGGTTTGAAGAGATAACCAAAACATTGCCATTGGATGGGTTGGAGATGGATTCGATCTGCCCTGAAGTCATCGAAAAATCGTTTACGGTTAAAGCACCTCCAATCCCACTTCCGGATCGAGCAGAAATGCGGGCAGGAGTTGAAATGTTTAAATTAGTCCCATCGTGCCAGTAGGTCGACCAGATGGAAGATTTGAGAACCTGTAAATTGTCGGCTTTGTCTTGGTCTTTATGGGCTAGGAATAAATGACCAGAGATGGAGGAGTTATCCTCTGTTATCGATTGACTGGGAACTAGGTCGGATAGTTGAATGCTTGATGAATGGGGGTTGCAAACGAGTTTCTTTTTTCCTGTCTCAGGCAGTTCCCAATAGCTTGATTGGGTTGAAGCATAGCCCGAAATTGCTAGGTTTAATGCCCCCTCTGTCCTGCGGGCAACAATGAGAGATTGATCGGGTTCGATAATCAAATGGGAGGAGATATTTTGGGGAGGATAAACTTCTTTCCAGTGATCTCCGTCGTGAAAGTAGGGTATGTAATCACTGGAGTTGCCTTCTTGCTGACTGAATTCTTTGACCACATAAACCCAGTCTGCCAGAGATTCGTTTTGATCCGAATATAACTGGGTACTTCCGTAACCCAACAGAGAACCTAAAGTCCAACCATTAAAAACTTCCACTTCAGTTCCTGATGGACAAATCGTAGTCAGATCAAAGCCGGATGAATTGTCGAGTTCGAGAGCGTCCTCCGAGTTGGATAAAATACGGAAAAACAGCCCAGAGTAGTTCGATTCATTATCCATGATACGAATGAAATACGGACCCCCATCGATGCTTACTTGTGGTAAATTCTGATAACCAAGTCCACGATTGACGATATGGATTGATGAAACCTGTTGAGTGGATGAGTCAGTTTCCGTTTCAGCATATGCGGGGAAAATTTCAGATGCAGTCCCGTTTCCATCCATTGGCGGAGAGATGTCAATCGTGGGTGTTCCTAGATAGTTGGCTCCTGCATCCACCAGGGTGATCGAATCAATCGATCCATTTTCATCAAGCACTGCACTGGCACGAGCCTTCCGGCTTCCTAAAACTCCAGGAGTAAATGGCCCCTTGAGAACAGCAGGGTTTGAAATGTCAGGAATTTTTTCAAAGGTAACATTGTTTTCCTGAATAGAAAGGGTATTTCCCCGGAAAAGAGGTTCTCCATCAATTCCAGGAGAAAGAATGGAAAAGCTAGGTGATTGTGGCGTACCACTTTCTAATACAATATTTACGATCCCAGTAGGTGTGTTGGAAAATAAGCTTTTCACCAAAACAAGAAACCCGAAAGCAACTAGATTCTTTGCCATAAAATGAGTTTTTGTTTTCGGATTCAAAATCACTCGGAAGGGAAGGGTGATGGGATAGGGATTTAAGGTTTGCTAATTGGTTTCCCCGCTTTTTTCCAACCTGAAATTCCGGCAGAAAGATGTCTCAGGTTATGATATCCCAGTTCGGATGCGGCTTTTATTCCTTTCATGTAAGCACCGCAGAGAGGGCCTCCACAATAAGCTACAATCAAGGTATCTTTTTGTTTAGGAAGTAATTGTTTTAAGTTATTTTTTTCTGAGGAATAGTGAATTGCACCAGGAATATGTCCTTTTTTATAGGAGTTTTCACCATTTACATCGAGAATGGCTACCTTGTTAGATTGGATAGCCTGTTCAAGTTCCTCGATGGATATCTCGGGCAATTTTTTAGCACAAAGAGAAGCGAAGGAAATAAAGAACAGAGTAAGAATCGATTTTTTCATGGTTTTTGTTATTAATTTAGAGAATTAGAGGGAGTGAAAAGGGTTAAGGACTTATGATCCTTAGCCGTAGGAAATTCGATGGTTGAATCGAAGAAGAAGTGGATTGATAGGTTACCTGCTCCATATCTTCTCCAATTTCAATGGTACTTACCAGCCGTACATTTGCCGTTTTCCATACACGCAGGTTAGTACTTTCTTCGATTCTGTATTCAAAATCTTCTCCCGTAGATGCGATTGGGTCTTTGTAACGAATAAAGGAAATGCTTGGCTTTCCATGAATTGTTTTAACTTGCTGGCTGCCTCCATGCCGATCAAAACCAAGTGAGTCCATGCCCAGGGCCCTTTCGTAGAGATTGCTATATCCATCTCCATCGGAGTCAGCCATACTCAGGTCAAATTCATACTCTGCCTGTTCTGATGTCCAAGAAGACATTTGACTTAATCTTTGCGAAATGAAGTTTTCTTTGACCTTGTTATACCTTGGATCATTTTTACGCATATTTATCCAGGCTTCTTTGGTTGGATTAACCACTTCAAGTGTTCGGGATAAAGTGATCGCTTCAGCGTATTCAGAGGTGGCTGGAATATCAAAGTATAGGGTTACGGTTCCAGTTTTTTGGGCAATGATACGATTGCGATCAATTACTTTGACTATACTGGGGTCGGAACTTGTAATCACAATACGATCTCCATTACTCGCATAGGCCCCCGGTAGAATAATGGGCCGGGGTTGGGCAATGACTGGTGGCAGTGCTCCTGTGTTTTTGGAATCGGCAAAGAGAACGGAGGGCCTTGATTTAGAAGAGACCTCGATTTGGATAAACACTGTATCTGCTGCATGGACAAAGGCGTTTCCACTTTGGCTGGCTGAGATCACGATGAGCCCCTCGGTGCCATCAAGCGTAACGACTCCACGCGAATCGATTGTACCAGGACCTGATTCGATCCTCAGCGTAATGGGTAGGTTGTAAACATCATGCCTAATACCAGATGAGGTAGCCAATGCACGGATGGGGAAGGGGGGGTCTTCCCGAACTTTTAGAGGAATCATATCATAAGAAATATTCTGATCATCCTTCTGAAATAACGGGTCTGAAAAATCGATAATTTGCAGTTCCACTGATTGGGGTTGTGCCGGTTGGTATCGAGAGTCTCCATTCTGATAAGCCGTGATCGTTACTGTACCGGGTGATAATATTTTTGCTTGGTCCCCGGCAATGGTAAGAACATTTCTGTCACTGGATTGGAATATTATAGGTAAGCCAGAAGAAGCGAGTGCAGATAGGGTAAAGTCATTATCGTCTGCTTTTTTAACGGGCAGTTTTTCCACTCCAGATGTTGTGTTCCCTTCAACTCCTAGCCAAGTAATGACTTGATTCCCTCCAAAACTTGGCGGAGATACTGCGTATGGATGGAACTCAGGAAGTAAGGGGACCAACTCCCATTTGTGGGCTAAGTACCCTTCCACTTTTTGTCTATTGAAGAAACTAACTGGCTTATCAAAAATCAATACTTCCCCAAGGGTTCCAGTCAGCCCATGACCTACTTGATTGAGAGGCTGCGGAGTCGAGTTACTGGATGTGGATCCGGCAAGGTCTCCGTTGATCCAGAGGTTTTGTGTTCCCGATGATATTCCAATGCTGAGAAGGGTGAGCGTATTGGTTGCGCGGTTCGATGGAATATGTGGATCCGAATTATTGTAACTGAGTTCAAAGTTCCCGCTATTCGAGGTTAGGTATAAATCGCCCCCGAAAAGATTGGAGCGGATCGCTTGGGTTTGCTTTAGGATCGCAAAGATTAAGGCGGGTTCAGCTAAGGCCAATTGAAGGTTGAGTGATTGATTGAAGTCCGCATTAAAATCAATGCTGGGACGGGTATTTGCATGTCCAGGATTCCAAATGGGCATCTGGCCGTAAGTTGCTTGTACAGGACTGTTGTTATTGCCTGATTTGTCTGACCATAAGCTTACTTTGTTTAGGTCGACAAAATCATCCTGGGAGTCGGGCGAGTTATCGAAGTTGATATCCGTCGCATCCAGCCATAATCCAAGTCCTGGAATCGAGTCTGCAAAAAGATTTCCGTATGCAATTGAAAAAGTCTGCGATACCGGCTCAGCCGGATTATACAGTTGGTTTCCAGCTTGGGATGCCGTGATTGTCAGCACTCCGGAATTTCTAATTTCTACAATATTTGAAGAGATCGAGGCTAAGGCGAGATCAGAAACAGAAAATTCAATGGGGAGTCCTGAAGTTGCAGTTGCCTCCAAGCTAAAGGGGAAATCACCTACTGAGCGATTGATTAGAGGATCAAATTCGATCTGCTGGTCGGCTTTTACGACGGTAAGGTAATTGTAAACAGGTATAGCCTTTTCGTAGGTGAGGTTGCCATTTTGTCTAGCAGTGATTCGGGTGGTGCCGAATCCCGTTGGAAGGATGGTTTGATAGTCTCCCCCTCCTTGGTTAAAGATCTGACCAATTTCTTCAAGGTTTAGGGTGCTGTTGTAGTAGCGTAAATCATCGATCATTCCATCAAATGATGCGGAACTACTACCCAATACTAAATTCGAGAACCTAAATCCAAAAGGAAGGGAATCGTTGGATTCAACGGCATTTTCAATTTCCAAAATGGCGGTTCCGTCCGCATAAAGGGACAACTCTTTTGCATCCGCGTCGTAAGTAACCGTCAAGAATGTCCAGTTTTCATCACTTAGGATTTCAGAATTACTTCTGTAAGTGGAGGGAGATGTGCCGCCATCAGGATAGTAATTAAATTGGATACTACCGTTTCCTTCCTCCTTCAATAATTGGAAATGGTTCATGGTTGGGATGCCAGACTTAGACAGTAAAACCATGCTGCTATCAGAGGTAGTATTTAAATCTGGTTTGATCCAAAATGAGAAACTGTAGTTACCATCCAATTGAATTGGTCCAAAATTTACATATCCATCAACACCGTCAAACTTTAGGGAGTTGCCGAACTTTCCACCGGTCCATGCATTGTCATTCCCTACGGTATTTAAGTTAAAAACAGTGCCCGAGCTAAGACCCTTTTCGTCGAAAACTTCTATGTATTTGTCTTCGTCGAATTTCCAATGAGATTGAAGAGAATCTTCCCTGGTAACAATCAACTTGGCCACCCCTTCATCTTCGATTTCATAATAAAGAGGTAAATCGGTCGGGGTGTAGTTTTCGAATGGATCAATAATCCTTAATGGCTCAATCATTTCCTGGTGATTGATACAGAAATAAAAGATACTTGAGTTGAAGTCCTGAGGAATCGATAAAGTGATTTGACCACCATTTCCGTTAAGGGGACCGCCGGTTACCAAGGCCGAACTGGTATCTCCCCAAGACTCCCCAATCATAAATGGATGGCTGGAGTGGACTCCATTATCTTTAAACACATAGGTGGATCCCCGAAAGAATACTTGTTGGGATAAATCCATGGCTCCATTAGAACTATTGAAATCGTAATATGGAGATGTGGAACTGCCTCCATGAACGAACAAATCCCCTACATGATTTGGGTCTGCAAGATTGAGTGGTGCCATCATTGCTTCATGATTTGTACAGAAATAGTACAGCGAGCCATTAAAGTCTTGAGGGATCGATAGAGTGATTTGACCACCATTTCCGTTAAGCGGATCACCGCTCACCAAGGCTGAAGTGGTATCTCCCCAAGATTCTCCAATCATAAATGGATGAGTTCCGAGAACTCCCAAATCCTTGAACACATAGGTCGCACCACGAAAGAATGTCTGTTCGGAGAGATCGAGGGTTCCTTCCGAATTATTGAAATCGTAAAACGGAGATGTGGGGCTTCCCCCGAATACGAAGATATCTTCTGTAGCCACCATTGATTGAACCGAGAAACCATCCAGTTGAATGGGAGGCGATAAAGCAGAAATGCCGGATAAATTTTGATCGAAAATAAGTTCCTGTCTTAATTTCTCACTTACGGTCAATATTCCATTTGCATAACTCAAAAAGTACAGTTCGGAAAAAGCACCTTCTGCTTGGATGATATACTCACCGGTTACAGAAGGAGAATCTATGGAACCATCCGTTACTCCGACAGAAATAGAAATATTTTGGTCAAGGATTGATTCATTATCATCGCCAATAAAGCCAAATAAGTCGTAGGTGAGAAGGGGGTTACTCTCGGTGGTTTTACGGTATTTGTCATGCACTCGTACCAAGAGCTCTCTCTTGGATACAATAAATTCGGTAATGATTTTTTCAGCTGGGGCATAAGTGCTGTTCCCATCGCCTGGTTGGGTGGCCTGTAATTTGACGATACCGGGTTTTAAAATACTCAAGGTACATGGCATTTGGGTATCGTTTAGATCGATGGATTCATTCCCTTCCAGGATTTCCAGGTAAACAGGCAGTCCTGAAGTTGCCGTCCAGTTCAAGTCCACTGGAGGATCGCCATACCTCAGTAAGCCGATTTCAGAGGGAAGAATACTTTGTTGGCCTGGTAAAACATAGAGAGTCATGTTTTCCTCGTCTAGACCTGATGAGTTCCACGCTTGCAAGTTGACCTCGAATGTGCCGACTTCTTCAGATTGCCCGAAAATAATGCCTTTTTCAGTATCAATTTCTAACCCCGCAGGAAGACCCGTTGCATTGAAATCGGTAGGACCCCTGAGGGTCTCGATCTTCAGGAAGTAATCCTCTCCGAATGCGGTAACTAATGGAGAACCTATTCCAAGATAGCAATCGTCTCGTTCGGTGGGGGTAATCGCGTGAGCGTAGAATCGAAAATCATCGATTAGCCCATTATAAAGACCAGATCCTAGACCATCTTGCCCACCCATAAAAATAATATCATCCCCACTGAGCGATCCCTTGGCATTGATCGAGTTGGTGACTTCCTGATTATTTAAGAAGAATTTTAATTTATTACCATCCCACCACAAAATTAGATGAACCCAAGATCCAAATGGAAAGAGCACAGGTTCAATCTCTTTCCACCTAGAACTTACATACACTTGGGCATTGAGATAGCCGTCTGAAATTCCTATTTGGAACCTGCCTGAATTTACCAAGTCTGCGTTTCGGTCCTCGGTGTTGATCCAAAAAGCAACGCTAAATGCTGAGCGAGCGTTTAAAATTTCAGGACTGTTGGACAACTTTATGGTTAAGTTGCCATCAAAGTGTAGGGCGGAACCTCTCTTTCCTTCCTGTGAATTCTCAAGAAATAAATCATAATCTAGATCTTTATCTTCCGCCAATCCATGGTTTTCCAATCCAGAAGAATCATTTACCTGAGTGCCGTTAAGGTCGTCAAATTTCCAATGAGCAACGGCATCTTTGGGGAGAAGAATCTGCGGAATATTGTCAAAAACTGGCGGAAAATCTGAATAGGTATGAGTTCCAAAGTCACCGTTTCCATTTCCATAGATTTCAGATATCTCCGTGGAAGAAAGCGTCCGGTTGTAAACTCTGAAATCATCGAGGGAAGGAGCAAATCTCCCAAAGTTTGTGGACAGGTTTCCGAGAGAGATGATTCCCAAAGAACCCGCACTACTTCCAGAGTAACGGCTAACTTCAACCCCATCGATGTAAATAATATACTGATTGGAAGATGAGGTAAGTCCAATCTGATGCCAAACAGGATTGTTGGTGGTTCCGGAAAGATCGCCGGCAAAGACATCTGTACTGGGTGGATTTTTATCATTGAGAAAGAGCTGATTATTACTCGACTTATCAAAATATAAATAAGTGAGGCCGGCCGAATCCGTGAGGGCATAATCCGAAGCGACTTCATCATCTGGTTTGTCAATCGGACTGAGAAACCATGAGGATACCGTCCAGTTGAGTTGATTTAATTCCAACTCGTTGGCACCTAAATCAACTTTCGCAGTACTTGGAGAAATTCCATCCAATCCAATGCCGGATGAAAATTTTCCTGACGCTCCCAAGTCGGCATCCACCACAATACCATGGCGCAACGCCAAAGAGTAGTCTTCTACTACAGACCCCCCCGTTTCATTAAAGGGATAATAAAGAATGAGCCCTTCGTGTACCGAGAATCCAGACTGAGCAAGATCATCAAGAATACCCCACTTGTGAGCTAGGTAGCCTTCGATCATTTCCCGTTCAGCTGGTTCGAGCATCCGGTCGAAAACTAAAATTTCGGCAATTTTACCGGACAGCAATCCAAATCCAGTTCGAGGATCCAAGCCAAGAGTGATTTGCTGCAATGCATCATTTTCTCCCTTAAATGAATTGAGACGGTTTCCAGATCTTGCTTCTAAGGTCCATGATGAAGCCCCATCATCCGCACCGATAGTAACGCCTTCCCCTTCTGAGATGACAAATACGTTTATGGGGCCCGATAAATTGGTAAGGGTACCAACAAACATGGAGTTGCCTGATTCAAATTGAACTGCGGGCATAGTCCCAAATCCATCTTTATCATAAATTGGCATTTTGCTGAGGATAGATTGGGTGGCATGTCTTTCTGATCGTGATTTATCCAGCCAAAGAGGAATTTTAGCACCATCAACGAGAGTGTCTCTTTCTCGGTCGCCATCGATATCGGAAGCGTCCAGCCAAAGGAGTAAGCCATCGAGTGTGTCCTTGGTAAACTGAGTATCGATTGTTCTGAAAGTAAAAATATCATCAGCCCAAGTCTCTCCGGCTAAATTTTTGGCATAAGCCCGGAAATAATAATCAGTATTTTCGGTCAGATGATTAGTGAGTAACTGATCCAAAGTACCAATGTCTGATGATTCACTGAGTTGAATCTTATAATCCCAGGTTGCATTGTTATCCGGACTGGTGGCTGTGGAATTGGCTTCAATTTTTTCATCTCCCCAAAAGATGAACACTTCGGCTGGGTCTCCTCCTATGCTGGTGACTTCAGTTTCACTTGATTTACCTCCAAACGGGGCAACCGTCGAATAAGGATGATCAGTTGGTAGGATTTGTTCTTTTAAATTCCACTTGTGGGCGAGATATCCTTCGATTTGATTTCTTTGAATCGCATTGAATTGTCCTTGGTAAATGAAAATCTCTGCAATCTCACAGGCTGATAACTCGCTGTCCGTCATCCATCCTCCAACCTGGAGGACGCCAGGACCAAAATTGGCGTTACTGGAACCGCGCGATTCGTTAATCAGTAAAACACCATCCTGCCATAAGCTGGCCGCCGGGTCCCCCTTATTGCTTTCGATCGTACCAAGATGTATGTGCCAATCGCTATCCAATGAACCGGTTGTAGAGATCCACCCTTCCGCATACCATTTGCCCACCTGAGAGCCATGAAAACCGAAGAGGAAATTTCGGGTTCTTGAGCTGATGATCCGCTGGTTTTTCAATCCGGTGTAACGAGCTAGGGAGACCATGGTGTATCCGCTATCGGTCAAGGTGTCAAAATTATGACCGGTCCAAAGTAAATCATCGCCATCAAAATTAAGCACGGGTTTTCCATTGAGCCCAAAAGTAAGTAATCGTGGATTCCCATCCACATTTTCAAAGTCACGTCCGTATCCAGACTTATCTTTCCAAGTACTCACACTGGCTCCATTGCTTGCGACAATACTGTCGGTGGAATACCATGCCTGGATGCCAGGAATGCTTGTCTTGCTAAAACTGGCATCTGTAGAGAAAGTGTTTTCTACAACCTCCCCGCCTATTGAGGTAAGTTCCGCTCTTAATAAGACCGATTGAGGACGGGCATCCAAAGCGGATAGGGTGCGGATTTCTGGCTTTTCGATTGCACGATACTCAATAAAACCACTGTTGTTTACATCGCCCTCAAATAATTGGTTAATTTCGGATCCACTAAGTCCGCGATCATAGACTCGCAAGTCGTCAACAAGTCCATTGAAGTTACCAAAATCACTAAAAGGAAAAGTTCCCTGAGGTTGACCTACAGCAGGAACTTCATCATGGGCGGGTATGGTCCCATTTCCTGGAACTGAAACAGGTCCGTCGACTAATTGACCATCTAAGTAAAGTTTAAGTACTCCTGGATTTTCTCCATAACTTACGGCCACATGGTGCCAATCATCATCCACTTCATTGGCCTTTTTTAAAGTTGAGAGCCCGGGAGGAGGAGCGGAGAAGTGCGGATGTTCGAAGGAAAGATTTGAATTTAAGTTCCATTTGTGGGCAAGGTATCCTTCCATTGTGTCAATTTCACTATCCTCTAAGGCTTTGTTAAAAATTAATATTTCAGATATTCTTCCGTGCCATTGATCTCCACCATTGCCCTTTCCACCAATAGAAACGGGGATCGATGGCTCGGATTTTATCGGACCAGTTAGGTTCGCTTGTTTGTGAGTGGAACCGTTAATTCTGAAGATCAAATTATTACTTGAATAGTCGGATGAATATCGAAGAGTGACGAAACTGGGACCTCCATTGAAGTTGGCATTGACTCCAGTAGACCAAATTGCATCGCTGCTTGTATGTAAGTATTTGTTACCTCCTGTATTGGTGTTGAATGCAGGACCCCATATCCGGTGACCTCCATAATCAGCTCGATGAATATTAAGTGTCCAAGCAAACGGGTGTGAATTCGAGTTTGCCCACCCAGTATGGTTACTCTTTCCGAGAATGACACAGAAGTGATCAAAGTTGGTTTGGTAAAGAGTTAAAAATACAGTCATTTCTGACCAACCGTCAAAAACGGTTTCACTATCCTGAACGATCAATACATCATTGGTTATATCGATCGCTCCAAGACCATTAAATCCATCCGCCCGCCAAAGTGGATTATGGCCCGAGAATTTGGTGGCATGGTGCATGTTTCCACTCTTGTCTCTCCAAAAACCAACGGAACTGCCATCACTTGGAGGGCCCGATTCACCATAAGTTGTGCCTATGTCCATATTTTCTCTATCGGATGCATCCAGCCAAAGTTTTAAATTTAAGGATGGGTCCTGCAAAGGGGAGAAAGGCAAATCATTACCCAAGTCTTCGATCAAACGAGTGGTACTTAATTCAGTGACTGAATTGTTCTCGATAATTTGGGTACGAAGACGGCCTTCGTCATTCACTAAGACCATGCCATTGGACGAGGAACCTTCATCATAGATTGCTTGTTTGCGATATCCGGCAATCTCTCTGCCGGTTAAATCATCCTGAGCGATTTCGTACATGTCACCCTCACTCAAAACTGAATTGTAGATCCGTAGTTCATCTACTTTACCTGTGTAGAAATCCTGATCTAATGGGTGAACTCCGCCCATGATCCAATCTGGGTAATCATCCAAATTGATAGGTGCACCATCGGGTATGAAACCATCTCCAGTTTTTACACCATTCACAAAAAGGCTAATGGAAGACTGGTTTCGATCTACCGATAGTCCAATGTGAGTCCAGTTGGAATTGTTGATTGATTGATTGGATTCTACCAATGCAGTGCCTCCATCAGTAAAATGTCTGTAGAAGAGGCCACCGGCGCCATCAATTCCTATTTGCAAGGGCCCCCTGCGAAGGAGAGAAAAACGATTTTCTGTTGAGAAGATATCGGATTGCTTTTCATCCGATGGATAAAGAGTGGTTAAGCTTGGTGGGCCAGAAAAGCTGGATGGCGTTGCAAATTTGACATCGAGGGACGCGGTTTCGGTGAGTTCCCCATGATAGACCGCAAAATTGTAGGTGCCTTCGCCAAGGTAAAGCAGGTTGTTCGCTTGATTAAACTCAGAATTTATATCCGAGTAGACAATTCTTTCGGAAGATTCAAAAGTATAATCCTGATCCAAGTCGATCCATACCGCAGCTTGATCGTCCACATTTAAAAGCTCCCAGATGTAGGTTCCCGATTCCTTCGCATGGAATCTTCCTTTAAACAAAGCCAAAGTATTGTGATAGGAGCCAGAGCCTAATTCAAGAGCAAGGAAGTCTGAATCGTTTGCCAGGGATAGTTTTTTGGCTCCCGCATCGTTGAACTGATTCAATAAGCCCCATTTATTACCAAGGTACGATTCCACTTTGACCATTTCTTCCGCACTCAAGGCTTGGTTGTAAATTAAGATTTCTCCAAGGGACGCGTTGGCATACCTGCCATTGATATTTCTGTCGTTGGAAAAATTATTCGCCCGGACATTGCCCGAGGTAAGGAGCGAGTAAACCGAGAATTCATCCGGCCAACTCCCATATATATTGTAGGGTGCACGATTGATACGGAAAGTGGATCCTGATTTTATGTACCCACTGGTGTGTGTGGAATGGAAGATTGAACCGGACCCATTGGAGTGGAAATGGTAAGAACCAGAATCTCCCAGTAAAAACCAACCCCCACCATCGTAATCCAAAGCCCAAAATACCGTGCGGATATCTGAGATACGATTGAATGAATGGTAGTTCCCATTGGATCCATCATAGTTCATCACTGCCAAACCATTTTGGGCATTTGACATGACCAAAGGATTTCCATTTTTTGATGCATGATTACCCACCCCGGAGAGATCATTCCAAGTCGATTCAGCTAAAGCAAGTTCACTGGCATCGAGCCATAAACTTAACCCGGGTATACTTGTGGGGCTGAAACTTTCAGGATTGAAATCACCGAGGTCTGCATCGCGAATCAAAGAGACATAGTCCGGGTTTAAATTTAAGAGGTTTTCAATGTTTTCATAATAATAATCACTCGCAGAAAGCTTAAAACCATATGCATGCAGTTGTCCGTTTTGTTCCTTTGATCCGCTCGATAGTTCCGGGTTAATCCAAAGGGATACGGAGAAAGACCCTTGGTGAATTTCGGCGAGGGAATCAGTTGCAGGAATGGAGACAAAATCTTCGTCCTTGGAAAACTCAATCGATTTACCATACTTACCCAAAGCCCAGCCATTGGGGTTAACCTCCGCTTCGAGTTGATCAAAGTTGGAGTCATACGCGATATTGCCATATCCAAAGTCAAATGGAAAGTAGGCGGACAACTCTTTGTATTTAGTGATTTCAGGTCCGACATAAACACGAGGGTCAACTTTAATCCATGCACTTATCGTTCGACCATCAAAGGGCTCTCCAAGATAACCCGTGTTTTCAGGGTCGAGATTGAGCCAATTTGTGGCACCATTTAATCGTAGGGCATTTCCTTCATGCCCGGGAAGGCGAGTATCATTGTTGTCTATATTTTCAATCCCTGCGTGTCTTAAAGGAATAACTGAATCCATAACCTCACTTCCGTTATTTTCATCCATTCTCCAAAAGCCCAGTAGTTCATCCTTGATGTCAGGTTCGCCACTTGACCAATCTGTACCATCTATACTTTGAGCAAAGGCTCGGAAAAAATATTTTTCTCCAGGAACTAATCCATTCACGGTCGCATTAAATTCACCGGCTGAAACTGGATCTCCATTGTTAACGGATAGGTTGCCATCCCATTGAGACGGGTCAAATCCATGATCTTTAGACCCGTAAAAAATCAGGATTGATGGGTTGTTTTGATCCAAGCTCGAAAGTTCGCCCAGAATGGTAACCGAGTTATTGGACTCGGCTTTGTATCCGGTGAGTTCCACCACCGGAGGCTCTGCAGTTGATGATGTGTTAAACTTTACACTTCCATCCAAATAGAGCATAGCGATCTCGGCTGAAGATAATCCACGATTGTAGATTTTAATTTCATCCAGGGTACCACTGAATTTATTATTTGCTGAGACTCCACCTAATGTAACATCACGCTCAGATGATGTATTAATAATCGTATTAGCAAGACTGCTTGAAGAATAAGGGTAGGAGGGTTCAAGTTGGTCGACTAGTCCCCATTTGTGAGAGAGATAACCTTCTATGGATTGCCTGTCTATGCTTTCAAGGTCCAAACCAACGATGATCATCTCTCCAATTTCACCCCCAAGAAAATCAGCCGCTGCCGTGAAGTTTGCCCCAATGCGTATACCATTGGAAAGATTGTAGCTTCCCGTATTCAGGCTGGAAACTTCTCTTCCATTTAAGCTGATGACTCCGTTTGATTCGTTAAATACTGCAGAAATGGTAAAGTAGCCACTCGGGGTGCTCATGAATGAGTCTGCCCAGTTTCCAGCCCATGATTTAACAGATCCTGATACATTGAGTGCAAGTAAACTCCGTTGCTGATTATTGATCACACCGTCAAAGAGATAGTCTCTTCCGGTTCCACCCGTAGTTTTGGCAACCATGAAGATAGAGTAAGGTTGATTTAAACTGAGGGAGGTGTTGGTCAGGTAGTCACTTGATCCGTCAAAAATGATGGTAGGCAACCCTTGTAAGCTTGCAGAGCTATGTGTAGGTTGGTTTTGAGTATTATCTTGAGTGGCATGTAAGTCATTGCCGCTCTTGTCTTTCCAAGTTGAGATTGGCTGGTTACTTGGAGTATCAGGTATGCCATTCGCATCTACATCGACTGCATCTAGCCACAGAATAGGTGCGTAAACCGAAGGTTCTTTGCGATAAATGGGTGAAGTTTCAACAGCTTCTCCATCGATGTAAATGGAAGTGTCGGCTAGGTACTTTGAGCCAGATGGAAAACATACAACCAAATTATGCCACAATGAATCATTGATTGTTTGGTCTGTCATCAAGGCTACATCGGTGTCAATTTGCAAAAGAACTTTACCTTTATTCATGCCAACTGACCAAGATGTGCCGCTTTCATTACCTCCCCAACTTATGATTTCATTAGATTCATCCTGCGTCTGAACCCACAGAGAGAGGGTTCTGGCATAATTCCCGGAAATACCTTTGTAGCCAGAAATGACTAATTTTTCTGCCTCATTGCCGGTGAAGGGGAGGCCTAATCCCTTGAATGCAAAAGTTCTCGCTTCAGCCGATAAACCAATAAGGTCGCCATGATGATTTCCTGCAGAATCGATAACTTTATCTCCTTCAATTTCATCAAAACTCCACCAGGAAGAGAGTCCGTCCTTGGTGGGCTGACTCCATATTTGGTCCATAACTGAATTACTTCCCATCCACCTGTAATAGTAAGTTTGGTTCCCAGTTAAAGATTGTATGTAGTGGGATACCCGACCATCGGTATGGGTGTGGTTTATTGTATCATTGTAATCCCATAAACCTGGGTTTTCTCCCCCATCGTTATCTCCCCAAAATAGAGTCATTTGCAGGGGTTCACCTCCGTCGGATATAATTTGGGAAAACGCTTGGGCATTCGATGAGCTAATGTTTTTGGGCTTAGCACTTTCGATTTCGGGCTTTGATTTTAAGATAATTAATCGAGCATTCTTTTTGGTAGAACCTGCTCGGTTAGTCGCAGTTATGTTTAAATCAAATGTGCCTATCTCTTGGGGCAATCCCGTTACCTCAAGAGTATCTAAGTCTAAAGAGAGCCCTTGGGGTAACCCTGTAATCAGGAGTTCGTCAATGTCTTCACTGGTTTGAAAAGCAAACTGAAAATTCACAGTTTCCATAATCCAATCTTCTGCAGTGGAAATGGAGGCGATTTCATTGGCACTCAATGAATCATCATAAATTCTGAAATCATCCAGTTTTCCACGAAGGTAGGAGTTAGTGTTGTTGGCACGCCCTAAAATTACTGGATCCTGATCACCGGTTGAGATAGTGGATCTCGTTTCTGAGGCCACTAGTTGCCCATTGAGGTAGATCAAAATATTGGCACCATCGTAAGCGTGAGCTATATGATTCCAGTTATTCCTTAGTTCAACATCGTGAGAAACTTGAAAATTCCATCCATAGTGGTCACTGACAAAAGAGGAAAAATTATCCTGTCCAATACTTCGAATACTCCAGTAGCGATCTGTTTGACCCAAATTAGCCAGTTCGCCAAAACCATATGGACCTGCCTGTTCACTGGGCTGGAAAGTATCTAACCAGATCCAAAAAGAGAGGGTTCTGGGATTCTTGGCTCCGATTCCGAGAGCTTTTGCGGAGGCATCGGTTCGGGCATGACCACTTTGGCCATCAAATTCAACCGCCCCATCAATTCTGCCTACCACTCTTTTGAATCCACCACTGAGGTTTGCATGGTGGTCGCCCTCTAAATCATAAAGGGTAAACCCTTGTTCTTCATCCATAGGCCAATAGCCCCTGAGGTTTTCCGGCCGGGTTAATACTTGTGTGCGAGTAAATTGTTCTTTTGCTTGGCGGATGGACAGGTAATGAATCGGATTGATCTCAATGGTCGGCGGACGGACTTCGATAATGTTTCCACCTCCAGACTCAATGTTGCCCTGTTCCACCTCGCCCGAAGAAGCAAAGAGGACTTGTCCGCCACCCGCCCCTTGGTTGCCCCCAACTACGCGAATCATGCCGCGGTTATAAATATTTTGTCCCAACAGCTGTATGGCTCCGCCGGAACCTCCTCCACCAGCTAGATCAATATTCTGGTTGGTTCGACCATTTCCACCCGAAGCACTGATTAAAGAACCATTTGCAATGATGATATCCCCATCGGCCTCGATTCGCAGGGCTCCTCCACCAGCACCAGACCCTTGAAAAAGACGACCGCTGGAACCACTGCTTCCCGGCATCAGATTCACGCCATCTTCATTATAATTGTAGCTGGCTCCAACGCCTGCTCCAGTATGAGAGGGGCCGCTCCCTGGGCCGTTGCCTTTTAAATTTTCTGCACTCACTCCATGCCAGGGGTTGAGTGCCCCCATCCCTCCATACCCTGAAAGGGAGGAGGCGTCCCCACCATCGAGGATAAAGTCGGCCGCGGTATAAAAATTTCCCCCGGCAATTGTTTTTATAATAAGGGGTTTATCACCAATAAGGTTCACTTCAACATCCGCCCCAATTTTTACTGACCCGAAGGTAAAAGTACATACCGGTATATTCCAGATATTGCCCATTCCATCAATGTAGGAAGGGGTTGTGATCACACCGGTTCCGTGAGCCCCTCCTTCGATCGAAAAATATCCTGTTTGGGTGTTAAAAGTAATCCTGCCTTCATCCAAATCGATTACTGACGCAAAGTAATTTCCTCCAATATAGACAGATCCCTCGCTACTGAGCCACTCGCCCGATACATCCACCTTGCCCATAGTGACTTTTTCGTTGGCGTGTAAAGCGACTCTTCCCCCTCCAGAACCCCGAGTTTGATTTGTCCCGTCAAGTTGAATGCCTTGCCCGGATTTAGCCTCGATGAATCCAAGGTTGAGGATGGTTTGCGCTTCTAACTTAATCGCCCCACCACTGCCAGAGGCTGAGGATCTTATTCCATCGCCTCCATTGGCAGTGAGGTAAACATTTGGCTCGATTTGCATATGCCCGGCAGCTTTTAAATAAACCGCTCCTCCGCCTGCCCCTGATCCATCGTTGGTCGACGACCCCCCGGAACTACCCCCAATTAAGTCAAAAATCTGGGCACTTCCGTACAAACTGGATCCCTCTGAACCATGCCCTCCATAACTCGCACCGTGTCCATGTTCAGATATTTCTTTGGAACTACCCGGTCCTTTTCCTATAAGCATTCCAGGAAGGACTCCGTCATAGCCTCCTAAAATAGCTGAGCCTCCTCTACTCTGGATTACATCAGGCGATCCACCATTGGCATGTAGGTCGGAACCAAGAGTGAAGTCACCGGAAGCGGCTTCAAGCCAAAGGGCACTATTCCCTTTAGTTTCAATGACCAAACTTCCTCCCAATTGAATCTCTTCAAAGATAAATTTACAAACTGAATAAGACCAGAGGGTTCCATCATCATGTCGATAAGATTGATCTTCAATAATTCCGTAGTAGATATCACCGTTACTATGTTCGATGATTCCTTTGGAAGTATCTATGAGTAGAGTGCCGGAAAAATGAATCAAATCAGACTGAATAATTGGTTGGTCAAACCGAACACTACCATCAGTTCCAGAAGTGGTTCCTTCGCCCCCATCGGCAATTAAGTTGTCTTCTCCATGGTTCACGAAACTCTCGATGCCACTTAAAAAGATTCTACCGCCACCGCCACCGCTTCCTCCCCCCGAAACATCGAGGATACTGTTTTCAGAGAGAATTAAGGTGTTTGCAGACAATTTGATCGCACCCCCTGATCCACCACCACTGCCAATGGCACCTGTTCCACCCACGGCTATTATTGGGGAGTCAACTTTGAGGGTGCCGGCTGCATCAACTGATAGGGCACCTGCACCCGCACCCCCAGAAGAATCCACTAAGTAGCCACCGCCCCCACTTCCTCCAATGAGATTGGAAATTTTTCCGTCGCCGTATGGCTTGCCGGAATTGAGTGTGGAGCCAGCCCCGGCCCCACCATAGCCTCCACCTCCCGGAGAAACCCCGGAAAGTCCTCCTCCTGGCCCGAGACCGCGCTCATTTACTTTTCCTCCAGCAAATCCTCCAGGTCCGGCATTGCCAGGAGTTTCTCCGCCTCCGTTGGCCCCATTAAGGATTAAGGGAACCGCGATTAACGCATCCTTAGACACTTGGATATCCAAGGATGCTTGTCCGGTGATCACTACCTCCAAACTGCCGGCCAAACTTAATTGATCGAAGTTAAATGTACAAATTTTGTAAGGGTAAGCATTCCCCAATTCATCCATGTAAGTGCGATCGCTTACCTCACCAAATCGTTTGTCTCCGTTCGAGTGCTCCCAAGTAGCTAAGGAAGTATTGATGAACAATTTTCCCGAATCGTAAGCAACTTTATCTTCAGCGACAAAGACCTTGCTTTCCTCTGCCCAGACTCCTCCACCAGAGTTAGATGCAAAGGTGCGATAGAAATAAGTTTCATCGGAAGCTAAGCTCGAAATATCAGTTTGATATAAGCCATCATCATATACCCAGAATTCAACTTCTCCCCACTGGTGCCCCCATCCTTGAAACTTAGGGCTTAACCGAATGGCTTGGGTGCTAATACCTTCTAGGGAAAACTCTACAAACTTTCCTCGCTCAATAGGCCCAACAAAGTCAGCCACTGTTTCGTGATGAAGGAAATTCATTTCATCGTCAGCGATGTAGACATCGATTTCTTTGAGCTCATCATCCCGAGCAAAAGGTTGATAGTAAACACGGATCTTACTTAAAGGCCATTCCCGACCCAGATTGAAAGTAAGTTGTGGGTTTACTCCGTACCATGCAGTCCAGGTAGATCGCCATCCGTCTTTTGGCAGTAGGCCATCGATCAGCTTGGAAGCCGGGTAAGTAGTGCCTTTATCATTGGGTTCGGGATCACTTTTAACCACCACTTCCGTACTTTTTAATTTTCTCAGGCCAACACTTACAGATCCAATATCAACTTTATTTTCCCATAATTCTGAGTTGGTTTCCCCATCATTACTTCCCCAGTAAATGGTCAGGTTTGCAGATGGGTCACTCGGTACAGGGTCATTGTAACGATAAGGATGGGATAGGGTGAGGGTATCCTCAATTCCCCACTTATGAGCCAGGTAACCCTCGACCAACCTGACAAACTGAGTGGGTAATGGCTCATTGTAAATTAATAGTTCGGCAAAAGTTCCTCTCCAATAAGTTTCATTATTTCGATCTCTTGAAAAGTTAGATGCCCGAACCAAACCATTGCTGACGATACTGGTAATGTTCATGGAACCGGTTCCGTAGTCTTGACCCAGTCCATCTCTCCAATTGCCATTCTCTCGAATGGTACCGTTGATATGGTTTGGGTCTGTCCAACTCTTATTCCATATCGTAGTAGGTCCAGTTTGAACGGCGTATCCATACTCATGCCCCAAAATAAAACCACGACTGCCGGGCTTTCTCTCAGCAACCAAAAAGACCGACCGGATGGCGCTGATTGAAGTGTCAAAGTTCAATACATCGCTGTTACCATCAAATTGAAGGATGGGTAAATCGTTGAGTGCATTTTGCAAATATCCCGGCTGTCGGGTTGGATCACTCTGGGTTGCATGGTTGGCGTTGCCTGATTGGTCATCTAAACCAGTAAGTGGAACAGGTGGTGTGTAGGTAGCGTTGAAATCATTTTTGAATGGATGATCATCGGAAAGGGCACTGTTTAATCCCCATTTGTGGGCCAGATAGCCCTCTATTTTCTGTCGAATCTCGTCACTGGATCCATTGACTAAAATCAATTCACCTATACTGCCGGAGTAGGGAAGGATTCCCCCTCCAGAGTCAAAGCCTGCACCGATAAACATGGAGGCTCCAGTATCACTTGGAATACCCAATTCATTTTCCTGATCCGATTGAATCTTTTCGTGACCATTCAAAAAGAATCTCGAAGAATTATAATCCGAGCCAGCTGTTCTTACCCAAGTTTGAATGCTAGTTTGACTCTTGGGTGGTTCCTCAAAGTTAATCAAGCCGTCATTAAATCTCCAGCTTCCTCCTGCACCGGCTAAGATGCGATTCCGGCTTTTTGAGCCAAGTTGAAAGACCCGGTTTACACTGAGCCATTCATTCGATTCTGGAACACCGAGCAGTTCAATTTCAGCAATTTGCATTTCATCAGATGAATTGAAGTCCACCACCGAGGGGAAAGTGAGTTTATAAGTAAGATAACTTTCATTGTTTTCAATTGCGATTTGCTTCCGCTGCCCCCTGTCCGTGAATGCTGGTACAGCCCCATCGGCAATAACCGTAAAACTGGCCCCATTATCATTGGAGCCCTCCAGTATGAAGCTGGCGGGGTCACGGGCGGGCATATCATTAGCGGATGTAAATGATAATCCGTTAACCACTCCGGAAACCTGAACATCGATGATCAGTCCAGAATTATTTACATCGTAATTTAAGTATTTGGTCGTTGGGTCGTTATCGATTGCTTTTTCCGCATTTTGAGTACCCGGAGACCCACCCGTAAAAGAGGAGACTTGATCTTGTGGGTGGCTAAGGTCGATCCCACTTAAGCCAGGCTCGGTGACAGCAAAAACCATCAGCTCAGGGTTTCTATTCAATCCGAACCGAGAGTCGATCTCCAAATAATGCTCAATGCCATCAAAGCGAACAGCAGGCAGACCATTAATCACATTTTCAATATTTTCTTGAACAAATATATTCCCATTCGCCGAATCTTTCCATTCCCTTACAAAATTAGAAATGATGGAGGATGAATCATTGGCATCAAACCAAGCTTGTAGGGAGGATTCATTTTCAGGGGACCAATCCGTCGGGGGTGAATCCACATAGGTATGGCTACCCGGTAAGTTATATTCCATTCCCCACTTGTGAGCTAGGTACCCTTCCACTTTTTCCCTAACCGAATTGCTGAGCACTTGATTGAATCCAATGAACTCTCCAATCTCACCCGTGGTAAATTCACTCTTGGATTGCCAGCCTCCAAATTGCAGCTGCTTGGGCATGTAGTAATTTACATTATTGCTTGCCCCATTCGTATTCTGAGTATTCTCAATGAAATCCAACCAGGAAGTGGCGGTATCCGAGGAATTGATACTCGCCGTTAGTATGTGGAAGTTTGTATCGGATGAAACACCAGAATTCT
Organism: Opitutales bacterium; assembly: GCA_038137385.1. Lineage (GTDB taxonomy): Bacteria > Verrucomicrobiota > Verrucomicrobiia > Opitutales > Seribacteraceae > Chordibacter. The sequence continues at coordinate 26,892 of JAYQBP010000004.1, forward strand.
TGACCCATCCGTTAAAGTACTGCTTGCCCACTCCAGTCCAATGAAAACCAAAAAGCCAGTTATTATTGGTTCTATCCGAAATTAGTCGCATCTTTTTCCACCATTCATTGGCTGCATAGCGGGCCACAGCAATCATCGTGAACGACCCCGTAGATTTATCCCATCGCTTTTCAGAGTAAAGAGAGTCCCCGCCGTCATTACGATTGCCTTCAAAGCGAATCACTTTGAGAGTTGAGTCTTCGATGTATTCGACTCTTTTAGGATTTCCCTGGGCGATCATGTCATAACCATTTCCACTTTTATCGAACCAACCCGGTACATCCTCCTCACTCAAAAGAATCATTGATGAATCATTGGCATCAAGTTGCAGAACGACTTCCTGCAATACTTTCGGGCTCCATGGTTGTGCAGAGACCGAACTTTCCGAGTCGTAATGAGCCCCTTCAGAGGCATCTAACCAAAGCTGCAAACCGGGGTAGTCATTGGGCGAAAAAATTCCCCCAGTCAAATTCCCGATGCCTGGGTTAACCAATTGACCGGTGAGAGTCGCGGAGTTTTGTCTTAAGTTTGCCGGTTCCCGGTTGATTGCAATCGGTGCATTGGTTCGTCCCGTCGTACCCACAGGCGTGACTCCTTGAGTTATAATTTCTCCAAAGCTTGGAGCCTGAGATGACCAAGGATGTATTGAAGGTAATTTTATGCCCCACTTATGAGCCAGGTAACCTTCAATGAGTAAACGGTATTCCTCAGGGTTTTCGCCCAAAAAGAGCATGAATTCACCCACCTGACAGTCCGATTTTTCTCTTCCATTTAACCATGCACCAAAAGAAATTTTTCGGGGTCCGGCTCCGTTATGGCTTGAGCCCTTGGGATTGCCCTGATAATAATTGCCCGCAACCCCATCATTCCAAACACGGGTGGTAGGGTCTGAACTTTCCGTGTATGCTTGGTGGGAAAGCTCAAAAATATGAAAATCAAGGTCCGCTTCAAAGCCTTTATCTACCCATCCATGAAAGTAATAGGTTCCAAGTCGATTATTCCAGGCCCCCATTAACCAGTTGGACCATGGGCCTTCTCCGGAGGTGAATATTCTTCCATTTCGGCCACCGGTATAACGGCCGACAGCAAAGGCAGCATAACCTTTCTTGGTCCATTCGTTCGTATTTGTATTCCATCTGCCAGCTTTATCCCAAAAGTCATAGTCGTTGACCAACCAGTCGTCTCCATCAAACTCCACCACCGGTCTGCCCTCATGCCCATCAAGGACAATTTGTGGAGTTCCACTTCCGCTGCCAACTGCTAGGTGTTTTTTCTGGGCATCGTCAGGATCATCCTCACGGGCTTTATTCTTCCAGAACTCTACTGGAGTTCCGTCGTTAGGTAGGGGAAGTTCATAGTCATTACTACCGGTATGATCGACTGCATCGTACCATAAGGTTAAGGTGTAGGGCAGATCATTCAAACTCGCTTGCCGGTTAATAAAAAACTCTTTTCCTGTCCAAGAACTACCCACAATATTTTCAGCGTAAATTCTGACATAATAACGTTGATCAGCATCGAGACCTCCCAAAACGGTACTGCCAGGACCAAAACCCTGTTTGCCAAGACTCTTTCTGTATTTCCAAGCGTAGAGGTCCGTTCCATGATCCATTGTATCTGCAAGAATAAAAACTTCCGGATCATCCCCACCGGTGGCATTCACTTCATACTCAATCCCCAAAGATGTGGTGTTGTCGCTAATTACATTGTTGAGAAGAACTTGGGGCAGACCAGGTTCGATATTGAGGGTAACGGTTTCCGTGGCAGTTGAATAATCCAAGTAAATTGCTCGGATCTCCGCTTGGTAAATTCCGGCTCGGACCGGTGTCCCAGAGAGGTTGCCATCGGTTGGGTCGATGGTTATGCCTCCGGGTAGACCATTGGCAAGAAAAGCCACCGGCGAACCAGTTGCAGTCATGATTTCCTCGAAATAAGTTTCAGCATTGAGAGTGAATTCCGATGCCGAGGTGAAAGCATTTTCCCCAGTCAATGATCCGACCTGAGGGAAAGAGTATTGACCGGATTGGTTTTGGTAGCATGCCTCAAACCAACCGGTGGATCTGATTTTGGAACTCAATCTTATTTCGTCGATGGAGAAGGGTACCGAGCTTAACCCAAACTTCCAGTCCGCGGCTAGAAGGTCGGAATTACTGGAAGGAGAGAATGATTGCTGGGCAATCGATTGCCCGTTAAGAAAGATTTCCTGGGTGCCAGCAGTGTGATTGATTTGAGAGGCAATCAAGGCCCACTCGTCGGATGGAAAGCTCGTGTCACCTTCCAGGGAGGTAGGGGTTGGGGATAGGCGATGCACTTGCAAAGGTTTCATGCTTTGCAGGTCTAACCTCTCCGTAGACCCAAACTGATAGAAAGTAAATGGACTGATACGGTCCGATAAGTTTCCATCAAATGTGAGGTGGAAATGTTTGAACTGACCAGGATCTTGCGGGTCTAGAGTCGTCCAGTCGTTCCACCCACCATCTGGTGAGCGGGATTGAAAGTTTAATGATGAAGCAGATACCCCATCCGGAACACCGTGAGCCAACATTAAATTATAGGGAAGTTCAGCAACGAGTTGAACCGGGGATGATGTTTTTAAATCAGTCCGACAAATTCTTTCCCCGTTAGAAAAATTACCATCGCGATCTAGATCTATCCATATAGAAAGAAAATCGTCGCTTCCCGTAAGGGCACGGAATTCGTAGTCTCCAGTTTCTGGGGGAGTGAAACGAGTCAATAAACCCGTGATAAATCCACTTGTCCGGCTAACTCCAAGGTTAAGCACTTTTAAATCATCAACAGAATTAAAAACAAAACCAGTCTCATAGGGGCCGGTTTTAAGAATGGCAGAACCGGTAGGGTCTAAGGAATTGAACCGGGAAGGATCATCAAAAATTGCATGAGTTGGACTTTCATCAAAGCCTAAAACAAAAACCGCATCATTGGTTCTCTCCTCAGGTAGACGGTCCAATCGAACCCAACTGGAAAAAGAATAAACCTGATCACTTAAGTTTTTCAGGGATTCAGTATCGGGTGCTCGAATGAGTTCGCCGGATTCTCCAAAGAATGATCTTCCTGATCCCAGTATAGAATGAGAAAGGTTTTTCCCAAAAGGATCCGTCAGGTGGTTCCGGTTTGCCGTCGAATCGGTTAATTTCGAAGATCCGATTACAGGTCTCAGGTGCCATACACCTTCAAATCCATCGGTCCAGACTTCACCATTGATGGAGTAACCTGCGGGGTATTGGGATAGTGCATGGTTGCCCCAGCAGGCAAAGAATGAAGTAGCGGTAGTAAGTTCAGGGATTTTTACCCACGCGACTAGTTGATTATTGGCAAGGTCAAAGGTTTCCAATTCATGAACCAGTTCTTTACCGTTCACATCAAAAAATCGTAAATCGTATCCATGATCCGAGGAGAATAATCGAAGACTAAATCCATCAATGGATGAATTGAGTTCAACTTTGAGCGGGAAGTTATAAAGGGTCTCAGAACCCGCATAATTTTCGCAACTTATAAGGACTTGTTGTGCGAAATCACTTTTTTCGCTGATTTGAACCTGAATTGTTTCAATCTTTTTACCAAAGTTATTTTCAGCTATTACGGTAATGGTGTATAAGCCACCCTTTACTGGTGTGCCGCTAATTTCACCGGATGCCCCGTTGATTGTAAGGCCAGCTGGTAAGCCGACTGCGGAATAAGTAACTTCACTTGGGTAGGTTTGAATAAAAAAGGAGAAATTTTGATCGGTAAAACCTTCGGCTCTTTGATTGGGGAAAAAGAAAGGTGGACCTTTGACTTGTGAGTGAGAGAAGAAGGGGGTAGCATCGGGTTTTAAGTTTTCATAAATGGTGGCAATTCTCTCCTCGGATTCGAGTTGAGCACTCATTCGAATCTCAACGACGATACCAGTCCATGCTTCTTCCCCCGTAGTTGTGGAACCTATTCTAAATGCCTCAACTGCCGCACCGAAGGGTCGACTTATCCCGTTTTGCGATAAAACAAGACTGCCATCCCGGAAGACTTTTGATTTTCCAGTTACATGATCCACTTGGAACACCCAATAGGTCCATGTGTTATTAAAATTATTAATTGCAAGGGAGGCATCATCGAGAGACCCACTTCCAGTCATCCAATGAAATGCACCATCACTTCCTGGTAGCCTGAGTTGAATGTGTGATCCCAGGTTTGATGTTGAATGAATTAAAGTAAGGTCTTTGAGATCTTCATTTTCATTGTAGGACCAAAAGGAGAAACTGGCTTGTTGGCTTCCAGTGGGTGGGTGAGCCGAAGTGGGTATTTCGATGAAATCATCTACCCCATCAAAGCGTTTGGCTAGGCCAGCCACACCGGGCACTGATAAATGTTCGAAGTTTTTGGGTTTAGCATGAAAACTGGCCGCTGAATCACGAATGAGATCAAGATCGTCATGGTCCAATCTCCAAACGGCTCGATAATCTTTCCATACCGATCCGTTTTTTGTGTAAGCAGGCGGGCTTGATACAGCTGGATTTCCCCATTTAGCGAGAATGGACATATTACTTTCCAATGCAGGTAACAGAATCCAAAAAGAAGAAGTTCCCTCACGATCCCAGTGAACAACCTCATAGGGCAGTTCGGTGGACCCAGAAGCATTGAGAAAGATTAAATCAGCCCCATCAACATTGGCAAATTGATCATAATCAAATCCCGAGACCGATTCGTTCAGTTCCAGGTAAACTGGAAAGTTCTGCAAGGTTTCACTTCTGCTGTATCCGGAGGCATTAAGTTCGAGTTCGTAGGGCCAGGAGTCATAATCCGTAACAACAAATTCGTAGGATTTAGAAAGTGAACCTGCTTGGTTGAATGCGGTTAAGCTGACCGAGAAACTGCCTCTGGTTTCGGGGGTTCCCGATAGAATTCCGCTAAGAGAGTCGACTTCCATACCTGGTGGAAGATTCGATGCTTCGATTTTAGAAAAGGCACGGTTTGTCGGTATTTGAATGGACTGAGCCTGTCCAAAGCTGAGAAAGAATGGGTTAGGCAGAAGGATTTCTGGACGATTTTCAAATTGAGGCGGTAGATCATAGAATGGATGAGCCAGGGGAAGGTTGTCGTTTAATCCCCATTTGTGAGCAAGGTAGCCCTCCAGAGCCTCTATTCTTTGATCGGTTAATGCCTCGTCATAAAGTAAAATTTCGGCAGCGAAGAAAGAGGAGTATTTATTTACCCCGTCTTCGTCAATCCCTCCAATAAACAAACTTTATTCCTCAGAAGAGACGACCGAGCCGCTGTCAAGTAAATCGAAATTTAGGTTTGCATTGATTCTTAATAATCTTCGGATATCTGATTTCCTGAAGGTGAAGATATCGAAATCATTGGCCCATCCAGAAAGGATCGTGCTTTCATCCTGAGCGGATGTGCCCCTGAGACCCAATGTCGGAAGGTTTTGGTTGTTGGAGAAAAAGCTCCATCCAGTTGTCTCCCCCCAGCCTTTACTTAAGAGGTAGGAACCTGGGTCTGTACTTTCGGACTTGATCACCAGCAGAAGAGTGCCTTCCAATCCGATATCTAAGTCTCTGGAGTTTTGATCATCGTAGTCAGGAACCCGCAGATAGTTACTGCTTCCGTTAAAACCAAGGACCGATCGGTTGTTGAGTGCTCCGTAGATTAAGTCAGGTCCCTGACCATGGGTCGCATGTCGGTTTCCACCGGATTTATCTCTCCATATATCGACCGTCCCAGCAAAGGGCTCATTGTCCAAGTTGCCATCACCGTTAATGTCTGCGGCATCGAGCCAAAGCAATAAGTTGGCATCCTGCCAGGTATCGGCGGCCAATGAAAAGGATCCACTGGAAAAAGATGAACTATTCGGAGACCACACCGAGCCTGCGTCATTTTCTGCAAGAAACCTGAAGTAGTAAGTCTTGCCAAACTCGAGTCCGGTAAGGGGGTGAGAAAAATCACCAATATCTTTGGTTCCCAGCTCCACTTTGGTATCCCAGGCAAGGGAAGAGGAGGCATTGACTTCCGGGTTGGTGCCCCCATCTTCATCTCCCCAGAACAAGACGAGTCTGGGCGCTTGTCCGCCAATGTTTTGATTTTCACTAAGATCGCCGGCGTGGATTTGTCCAATTTCTCCGGCACTTAATGCCCGATCATAAATTCGTAAGTCATCCACCATTCCGTCAAATAGTTGGAAGTCGGGTGGCGGAGTGATAGGGGGGGCATTTTTGAAACTGTGGATGTCAGGAAGCTTGTTTTCTAAATCCCATTTGTGAGCTAAATAACCCTCGATTTTTTCCATAACTAGGGAATCGGGAGCACCTTCAATAATGATCACTTCAGAAAACATAATCCCGGCATACTGGGCCGCACTTGTGCCCGAGGAGCGAAGTTTTCCGCCAATGGACACGGGAACACTTGAGGCACTCGCAATCGTTCCCCCGTCGGACTGGTAGGCAATTTGCGATCCATTTAGGCGACAGAGCCTACCACCGTTTCCAAAGCTAAGGTAGAGCATGGCAGGTGCCCAGTGATCGTTGTTCCACATATCTGTCCACTCATTCCCGTTGGTGCCCTTAATTATAAAGTTGGCTGCTCCATTGCCAGGATTCCGTAACAGGACTTCCCAGCCAAAAGTAGAGTCATCTCGATGCCCTTTCGACATGTGGGACACCCAGCCATTCCCGTTGGTTCGGTCATGAACGGTAATAAGGGTGAGTTCTGACCAAGCATCAAACGCAATCCTGCTGTCCTGGATAATCATTAAATCGTTGCTGCCATCAAAAACAATGGCCGGAGTTTTTTGTTGAAATGCATCCGTCTGATATAAGGGAGTACGCTCGGCACCTTCATCAAAAATAATTCCATCATGCCCATGTCCGCTTTTATCTGTCCACCGACCAATTTGCTCTCCGGAACTGGCAAACTCAGTGCCATTAAAATCCTGAAACAAGGTGGAACCGTCGGATGCATCTAGCCAAAGTTTTAATCCATCAAGGTCATCGGGACTGAACTGATCCATCCATAATCGATTCCCTCCAATCACATGGTAGTCTCGGGTGATGTTTTCTGGAGATTCCCCATTGAAAGATCCAAGGAACTGGCCGTCGGAATAAAATTTTGTCAACCCATCCTCAGCCACTGAAACCGCAATATGTTGCCACTGATTGAGGTTCCAAAGATCATCGATCTCATCCGATGTAATATTGAGATTGAGCTCGGACTCGCGGTTGCTGAAAGCATACAAGTGCCAAGTTCCAGAACCTAACGGGTCGATGGTGAATTCCACCTCCGTACCTTCGGCTATGTAGTGACACTGTACCAACAACCCATCCGGGGTTTGCCCATCGTATTGATCCTGGTTGATGGTAAGGGTTTCACTCAATTCGGAACAGGAAAGTACACAGGTGCGATCTCCTCCCCATGCTTGGCTGGATAGAGAGAACTAGTAGGCTTGGCCGGGGGAT
>JAYQBP010000005.1:0-23852 GCA_038137385.1 Opitutales bacterium
AAGAAATTACTGCTGAAATGAAAAAGGAACTTTACCGATTAAGAGAATACTACCAGGTTCCAGAAGACACTCGGCCTTTACCCAAAAAAATCAAGGAAATATACTGATTTAAATCTCTGAAATCTCTTCAATCGCCCGAGCGAGATTGATGTCTTTCTCGGTAACCTTGCCCCCAGCATCATGGGTATTGAGTCCTATCTCCACACGGTTGTAGCAATTAAAAATTTCGGGGTGATGATCGACCGCTTCTGCCTCATAGGAAATTCTTAAAATAAACCCCATTGCTTGCCTGAAACCAGAAAAGTGAAAAGATTTTTTTAATTTGTCTTCACTCCATTCCCAGCCAATCAAACCAACAAGAGATTCCTTAATTTTTTGATCGCTTAATGTTTTGAATTTCACAGGAATTTCGTACTTCATGCTTTCCTCGTTGTCAATCGGTCGCTTAGCCGTTGAGATAGCATCTCCCAACTACCATGGACTCGCTTAAGCCCAAAGATACTAAAAACTTGCCACAACATGTCGCACTCATCATGGACGGGAATGGTCGTTGGGCCAAATCCCGTAAAATGCCTCGCCTTTTCGGCCACAGAAATGGTGTCGAAAATGTAAGAGCGGTGGTCAATACTGCCAAGGAAGTGGGCGTTCCCTACATCACTCTATACGCCTTTAGTACAGAAAACCAAAATCGGCCCAAAGACGAAAAGTCTGGTCTTATGAAATTGCTTGAGGAATTCCTCAAAAAAGAACTGAATTCTTTGATGGAAGACGGCACCCGACTTCGTTCAATCGGAGATCTATCCGGGTTGCCGGATTTTGCCCGACAAATTGTTGAAGATACCGTTGAAACGACGAAAGAAAATAACCGCTGGAACCTCACCCTTGCTCTTAATTATGGGAGTCGGCAGGAGGTTCTTCGGGCTGTCGCCCAATTCAGCCAAGACTATCCTGCTGCCTCCCGAATACCCACTTGGGAAGAGTTCTCCCCCTACCTGCAAACCGCTGAGCTGCCCGATCCAGATTTAATCATTCGCACATCTGGAGAATTTCGATTAAGTAACTTTCTTCTTCTCCAAGCCGCTTATGCAGAGATCTTTGTTTCTCCCTTGCACTGGCCGGATTTTGGACGGGATGCATTCCTCGAAGCACTCACTGATTATGAACGCCGGGAACGCCGGTTTGGTCAAACAAGTGAACAAATCCAGCAACCCCTTCCTTCATTATGATTTTAAGAACCCTTGCCACCATCATTCTTTGGGGATTACTTGGCTCGATTGTCTATGCTTTAAAAGAGCCAGGTGCGATGTGGATTCTTAATCTTTGTGCCACGCTAACTCTTTTTGAAATCTACACAATCCTCGGCAGAATCGGATATGCCGCCAACCGGATCACCGGTTTAATCACGGGAGCATGCATGATACCCATTGCTTTCTATTTTCCCGGAGCCGGAATTGATGCCCTTGCTGTGGGTGCTCTTTTTTCTTCTGCGGCATGTGTCGTCTTCCCTCAGGATCAGCGTGGTCTTTATGTAAAGCGGTTACTCCCTACCTTTTTTGGCCTCTTATTTGTAACCTTCCTATTGCACTATTTTGTTCGTATACTCCGAGAAACCGAAGCACCTGCCGACCCTAGCATGATGGGGTTTGGGCTATTTTTCTGTCTCTGGATTGTAATGGTTGCCAAATTTAGCGATATCGGTGCCCTTCTTGTTGGAAAGACCATCGGTCGGACGAAAATGGCTCCTTCGATTAGCCCTGGCAAAACCGTAGAGGGTCTCCTTGGCGGACTGGGTGCCTCTGCGGGCATTGGAGCCTTGCTACCATGGCTTGCTCAGGGTGAATTATCTCAACTCTTTGATTTTGCCTCGGTGGTTTTCACCCCTTCACAGGGGGCTTATTGGGGCTTAGTGATTGGGGTTGTTTCGGTTATCGGAGATTTGATTGCCTCGGTTCTTAAAAGATTGGCTGGTATGAAAGATTCAGGAGGAGCGATTCCTGGAATTGGTGGTCTTCTCGACTTAACCGATAGTCTCATTCTTTCTGCTCCCACTGGTTACTTTATCATTTTATTACTCAATCAATGAGCTTTCCACGGAAGCTCATCCTTCTAGGTGCCACTGGTTCCATCGGTGAAAGTTCCTTACAAGTTCTTCGCAAACATCCTGAAAAACTGAAGCTTATTGGCGTATCTGCCCACACTCAGGGAGAGAAACTTGCCTCCATTGCTCGAGAGTTCGATGTAAAAAAGGTTCACTTAACACACCCGCCTGAAAAAGTTCTTGATTTACCTCCTCAAGCCGAATTGCTGGTTGGGCAAGAAAAATTATGTGATCTAGCGGGTTGGAATGAGGCCGATTTAGTTTTGGTTGCGGTAGTAGGTGCAGCAGGTTTGGCACCTACTCTTGCCGCTCTCGATTCTGGTATAGACATTGTTTTGGCAAATAAGGAGTCTTTGGTCGTTGGGGGTGAATTAGTCATCAAAACGGCCCAAAAGACTGGTGCCAGGATCTTGCCTGCAGATAGCGAGCATAATGCCGTTTTTCAGTGCATTCAGGGACAACCGAAGTCCTCGGTTGATTCGATTGCACTGACCGCATCAGGTGGAGCCTTTCGTAACCGGCCAATTAATGAACTCTCCTCCGTTACTCCCGAAGAAGCACTTTGCCACCCAAACTGGAACATGGGTCCCAAAATTACGGTAGATTCTGCGACCATGGCCAACAAAGGTCTCGAACTGATCGAGGCACAGTGGCTTTTTAATTTACCTCCAGAAAAACTGCATGTGCTAATCCACCCGCCAAGTATTGTTCATGCCATCGTTCGTTTTAAAGACGGTTGTATCTTTTCTCAAATGTCTCCCCCATCCATGACTTTTGCTTTGCAGAATGCTCTCTTGTATCCGGAAAGGCATCCGAGTGTGGATGAAAGCCTGAACTTAACTGACCCCTTAGACCTTACTTTCCACCCTCCAGACCTTCAACGCTATCCCTGTTTAAAACTAGCCATGGATGCAATGTATTCCGGTGGGTCTTCACCACTAGTTTTTAATGCGGTTAATGAAGTGGCAGTTGAAGCATTTCTCTCAAATCGAATTGGCTTTAATGCGATTTCCACCATTATAGATAAAACCTTGAATCTTTTTGATTTCCGTCACGCATGCACCATGGAAGAGCTCTTGCTCCTTGATCAGGAAGCTAGATCCCTCGCGGACAAAGAGATTTCTCAATTTGTATAAATTCAATCGCTCTAACTTTCCCCTATGACAGCTCTTTATGATATTGCTTTTTTATTTGTGGCTCTCTTTGCCCTCGGCTTCACTATTTTCATCCACGAACTGGGTCACTTTCTAGCTGCGAGGAAAAGAGGCCTGATCATTACACGCTTTTCAATTGGATTTGGACCTAAATTATTTGGCTGGACTCGCAACGGTGTGGATTACCGCTTATCAGCAATTCCATTTGGTGGTTATGTCGCACTGCCTCAATTATCCGACATGGGTCGCATTGAGGGCAATGAGCATCGCGAGAAAAGCGAAGAGCTAACCAATCCGGAAAACGCCCACAAGGCTTGGGATGATTACGAGGATGAAGATTCTGAAAATCTACCCAAGGAACCGATTCCCAAAATATCCTATTCCGATAAAATGATTGTTTCGGTCATGGGTGCAGTCTTCAATGTTCTTCTGGCTTTTGCCTTATCTTCTATACTTTGGTTTTTTGGATACGATGTGACCGATGCTCAGCTAACTACAAAAATCGGTTATGTGGCAGAATCGGTAGAAAGATGGAATCCATTAGTGGAAGAAGGCGAAGAGGTTACCTCTCCTGCTAAAAAAGCGGGCCTTATTCCAGGGGATGAGATTTTGGCCGTGGATGGTTCTCCTGTGGATAATTTCATGGACATCCAAAACCGGATCATTACCGGTAAACAGCAGACGGCTCAAGGCCGACGACTTCTAAACCTTACCATTCTTCGAAACGGACAGGAAAGAAAAGTTGAAGTCTACCCAGAGGTATGGGGAAAGGAAGAGATCCGGGTTATTGGAATTGGACCCAAAGAAACTTTTTTTATCGGTGAGTTAACCCCTGGTATGCCTGCAGAGAAAGCTGGCCTACAAGTCGGAGATCAACCCGTTGCCATCAATGGTGAAAAGATCCATTCTTTTGCCCAACTTGTTAGCATGCTCGACCAAGCTGATCTCAACCAGACCTTGGCACTTACCGTTAAAAAAGGAGGTGAACGCGGAACCGAACGCATCTTTAATTTACTGCCGGAGGAAAAAGAAATTTTAGTTTCCGGTATCCCCAGTATACGAAGACTGATTGGATTTCGTCCGAACTTCAAGATTATCACAACTTATCCAAATCCCCTAACCTTAATATACAGTAGAGTGAAGGATATGTATCTAACACTTAGTGGCTTGGTTAGCCCAGCCTCGGATGTGAAACTACGCAATATGAGTGGACCCGTTGGAATCGTCAATCATCTCAGCATGTTTGCTAAAATCGGATTTAAAAAACTACTTTGGTTTGTGGTCTTTATTAACGTAAACTTAGCCATTTTAAATTTACTTCCCATTCCTGTTTTGGATGGGGGGCATATGCTGTTTGCAACCATTGAAAAGTTACGGGGTCAACCTCTACCCCTTGCCTTTTTAGAGAAGGCACAAATCCTCTTTGTCGCTCTTCTTTTCTCGTTTATGCTTTATGTCACTTTCTTTGATGTTCAGCGTATCCTACCCTTCTAAGTTCTCTTTCCTAGAATGATGGCTTCGGAGCCGCCTTATTGCACTTCCCGGTTTTCATCGATCCGGCGTGTCTCCCGTGTAGTAAAAATTGGGAGCCTCGGGATTGGAGGGAAAAACCCAGTTCGAATCCAATCGATGACCACTACGGATACTCTCGATATTCGGGCAACGGCGAGGCAAGCCATTGAGCTAGCCGAAGCTGGATGCGAAGTCGTCCGCATTACAGCCCCTAATCTTCGGGCCGCACAGGCCCTTGGCGACATAGCTGAGAAAGTAAGACTCGCCAAAATCGATATTCCTCTGGTTGCAGATATCCATTTCATGCCAAATGCAGCTATGGAAGCCGCCAAGTGGGTTGAAAAGGTTCGAGTTAACCCCGGCAACTATGCGGATCGTAAAAAATTTCAAACTAGGGAATATTCTGACTCTCAGTATGAAGAGGAACTCCTTCGATTGCATGATGCTTTCACTCCGTTGGTTTTACGCTGCAAGGAACTTGGCAGGGCCATGAGAATCGGTACAAACCATGGGTCCCTTTCCGACAGAATCATGAACCGTTTCGGCGATTCTCCCCGCGGCATGGCCGAATCGGCCCTAGAATTTTTAAGGATCGCCCGAAGTCATGGGTACCATGAGATGGTTCTTTCCATGAAATCGAGTAACCCAAAAGTTATGATCGAGGCTTATCGCCTGGTAGTCTCTCTTATGCAAAAGGAAGGCATGGACTACCCTCTACATCTTGGGGTAACCGAAGCAGGTGATGGGGAAGATGCCCGTATTAAAAGTGCCATAGGAATTGGATCACTCCTCATGGATGGCCTTGGAGATACTTTGCGAGTATCTCTCACTGAAGACCCTATCGCTGAAATTCCGGTAGCTCGTGACCTTGCCGAACGGGCAGCACGCTGGTGGTCTCAACCCGGTGAGCCATTCGATTCGCCCCCTGAATCCGTAAACCCTTATGAATTTTCCCGAAGGCCTTCGGTGGTTATGTCTTTCTCAAAGAATCAATTGGTAATAGGTGGCCACCATTTGCCTGCTGTTATCGCCAAACCGACCGCTTCCTTGGAGCAAACCGCAGAGATTATTCAGGAAGTTGCCCGTGTACAGACCTCATCAAAAGATTCCCCAGTGGAAGGACTCTTAGTCACGCTGACTGCGGATTCTGAGCTCAATCAACTACATATTCTTTCCACTTCCCTTCTCGGAGCCGTTCCGTTGATTGTAGTGGACGATCTCCGCGAGGACCCCGCATTAAACTTGCCTTCTGCGCATCCTGCTTCTCCCCGTATTTTATGGAACGCATCCAATATTTCACAAGACTCCGCATCCGTTGCCCGCTTTCTCGCCCACTGTGAGCAGGCGGGTCACTCCCCCGGGCTTCCCCTATCCTCCTCGAGGCCCGACCCGGCTCTGATTATTCTTTTACGAGATTCACCCACCCCGCCAGTGATCTCTCTGCGTCCTCAACATGAACAAAACTCAGTCGCAGGATACCGCTTACTTTGTGCCCACCTAGACCAGGAAAACCTACCGCTGCCGGTTTGGATACGAAATGTAGATTCATTTCGTTTATATCCCCAAGCTAACTTCTTTTCCGCCCGCCTTCTGGACTCATCCATCCTCACTGGTTCATTACTATGCGATGGATTGGGCGACCTCATCTCGGTTGAACATACTGGCAGTTTGGACCGTAACCGGGCCCTTGCTTACAATACTCTGCAAGGAGCCCGAGCCCGTATTTCCAAAACTGAATTTATCGCTTGCCCTAGTTGTGGCCGCACTCTTTTTGATCTTCAAACAACCACACACAGAGTAAAAGAAGCGACGGGCCATCTCAAGGGTGTGACGATTGCGGTAATGGGTTGCATCGTCAATGGGCCGGGTGAAATGGCCGACGCTGACTTTGGTTATGTGGGTTCTGGACCCGATAAAATTGACCTTTATGTCGGGAAAAAAAGAGTGAAATCTTCAATTCCTCAATCAGATGCAGTTGACCGCTTGATTGATCTCATACAAGAACATGGAAAATGGATCAATCCCTAGCCAACCCACTTCCTGATCTTTCATCCGTCCACTCACCTCTTAGTGAACGCATCGAGGCTGGAAGAGTAGCCGTTCTTTCTCAGGTACAGTATTTTAGAAATCACTTTGGCCTCGCTCAAAGCCGTTGGAAAACAGACGGAACCCGAGTCACCGAGGTCGATGAGAACATCTCGTTAGAAATCTTCGCCTCCTTGTCTTCTTCTTTCCCGCTCGATGACTTTTGCTCAGAAGAATCATCCGAAACTTCCGAGACCAGAACACTTTCCGCAGAATTCGCCTGGGTACTCGACCCCGTAGATGGGACCAATAACTATGCCGTAGGTGTCCCAGAATGTGCGATTTCTCTAGGCCTTCTTCAAAAAGGAGTTCCTGTATACGGTTTCATCTACGACTACGGGCGAGACAACCTACTTCAAGGAGGCCCGCTCATTGGTTCTTACGAAGGACAGACCCCCATTCAGGCAACCACCGGATTAGTCAACGAGAAGCTTACTTTTTGTATGCACTTCCCTATTCCAACCTCAGACCTCGATGCCCTACGAGAAGCCCTTGAGGAATGGAGAATTCGATGCCCGGGGTCTGCTGCTATGGGTCTTGCCAATGTAGCCACTGGTCGCCTTGATGGCTGCCTTGAGTTTCGAGCTAAACCCTGGGACTGTGCCGCTGGTTTCGCCATATGTGAAGGAGCCGGAGCCCAGTTCTTCTTTCTCAGGGAACCCGCTTTCCCGATGACATCCTTTAGCACCCAAATGGAAGCCTGCCCCTTCCGGGTCGGGTCCCAGTTATTTCACGAAAATGTGTGCAAGGCTCTTGGTATATCATCACCAGGCTCTTAATTCCACTTGACCGATGCTCCCAGCTTCGGTTTGATAGCAATCTTTTCTCGCGGGCATAGTTTAGGGGTAAAACCCCAGCCTTCCAAGCTGGTGTCGACGGTTCGATTCCGTCTGCCCGCACCAATCCTAAGATTTAAGCTAGTTAAACACCAAGTGAACGGCTTTAGATATCATCTTTTCATGAGAAGATATTCTTTTGTTGCAAGCCTCTTCGGATGGAGTTTCCAATGTGAAGTTTCGGGAACCATATTCTTGATTTAAATAAAGGGCTTCAGGCATACCTTCTTTAGGAAGATTTCTCGTTCTGGGCCGGATGACACCGTGTTTGCATCTTCTTCCCTCGATCTTTTTACGGCTGTCAACTGGTAGGATTTCATTAGCGGAAATCAGGATCTGTTCTGCAAAAGAATCATTCCTACCACCGTTATAGGGCTCGTATAGGTAAACACCATTGGCGTCGTAGTCTTCGTGAAGATTTAAAGATAATGAAACTGAAAAACCTTCAAGTGCACGAAGAATTTGTAAAACCAGCGGGTGGGCTTGATTTTCCCAAACTCGATTCAGGTCGCATCCTCTCTTATCTAACCTAGAATTATTGATCAATCCCCATGGATTCAGACATGGGAAAAGCATTACAGGAATATTCTGAATGAGCGAAATATTTGACTCGGCCCACTTAAGTAAACCCCAACATGAGGCGGGTTCATCTCCATGGATGCCCGAAGATATGTACAACCCTTTTCTCGATTGGATGATTGGATGATTACTGAACTTAAAAATTGGAAAATCATCCAGTTGACATAATTGGGTCAGGGTAAGTTCACTTCTTTGGGCTAAGTAACGCCATCGTGCAGAGAGAGCCTTAAAATTATGCAGGGAAGGTTCCTTTTCCATAGGTCATGCTTAAATAAATTCATCGATCTCGCCAACTATTGAAAATGTGTAAGATTGACTGATTAGAAGATCCTGCAGTAAAAATAAAACTGTGCCCCAACTATGTTGTATACTTGCCCTCTTCACTTTTCTGGTTTCGTGTGCGGGCAATGGGGTAACAGTTCAAAAAAGCCAAACCGTAGAGTACTTATCCAGAGCTTACAGCCAATCTAGAAACTGGTTAAATTCAAAGAGAAATACAGATGATAAGGAAGTCGCCCCTCCTCCATCTTCTTATCATATCAGTGAACAAGATGCATTTCAAAAGCGGTCCAATCAAAGGATGTCCCAGAAAGATTATCTAAGGGCGATTGCCAGACTGGAAAAGTCCATTCCTGAATTGGAAAAAGAATTTGGGAAAAACGGCAAAGAAATTGGAGAGACCTACTTCACTCTTGGGTCTTTGTATTTAAATCAGGGAAATCGCCGCCATGCGAAAGATGCATTCCGTAAATCCTTAAAAATTTTATCCTTATGGCTTGGATCGGAGCATCCACGTGTATGGAAATTGAAGGATACAATCAAGCAATTGGATTGACTCCTAACTCGAAGAATCTAGCCGTCATGACAGGCAATTAAGTCTTCTAGATGGAAAGGCGTGGGCGTGTCCAAATCTGCAAGAACTAAATTTGCACGGGAAAAATCATGGTGCATGGCAAATTCGCTGGGAGTAGCAATGCAAAACATGCCCGCATCTTTAGCTGCAGTCATCCCATGATATGTGTCTTCTAAAACAATACAAGAACCTGCATTCACCCCTACTTTATTTGCAACAAGCAAATAAATATCAGGAGCTGGCTTATGCTTCTCGGCTGACTCTCCACCACACAGACATGCCAAAGACTGAAGAAATGACCTACCCAGAGCCGCCTCGACGACCTGCGATGCAACCCAACCCACGCATGCAGTAGCAATGGCAATGGGAATACCAGCATCTTGAATTTCCTGGAACAAGCGACGAATTCCAGGACGCAAATTCAGTTTACCAGAACTTAAATCAGAACAGATAAGATCGGCATAGATTGCCGTTTTTCGTTCATATAATTTTTTCTTTGTCTGCTCATATTCATGGTCTGGTAAATCAAGCCAAGAAAAGACTTCTCTTAGCTTGTTTCCTCCCATGGTTTGCAAACGGTCCATGTATTGTTGCTTAGTCCATTTTTGAGCAAGACCCAGTTCACCAAACAGGGAGTTGTAAGCAAGTCGATGGTAGTCCTCCGTTTCCACGATGGTGCCATCTAGGTCTGAAATAAAAAGGTCCATGGATTTCTTTAAATTGGACAAAGAGACCTAAATTTTTCCAGTCTTTCTTTACGGAGAGAATCCACCATTGCAGAGGGCTCTATCACCTCTTTGATTGAAACCATTTCTTTAGAGACATCTCCAACTTTTTTCTGATAAAAGCCTGCGGCGGCTAAAATAGCTGCCCCCATAGCCGAATGAGGATGGGATGGTATATGAAGTGATTTTTGCAAAATATCTGCTCGGATTTGCAAGCCTATTTCGCTGGTTGCAGCACCTCCAGTTGCATAGATACGCCCCCCTACCTCAGCTCCCAATTGCTCTAATAATTCATAGCTCAAGTACTCTACAAAAGCGATCCCTTCGAGGCAGCCAAGCAAGTAATCTAAGCCACTTTTACAACCACCTTGAAAAAAGGGCTCAAAAGAGGAATGTGTAAATGGTAAACGCTCTCCTTTTCTTACCGAGGGATAGACCAGCGATGAGGGGATCGTATTATGGCTTACCCCTGAAGCAAGTTCATTGAGTTCTTTGCCATGAATACGCAAAATTTCCCCTCCAGCGTTGGATGCCCCTCCAGGCAACCAATATCCGTCTGGGTGACGATGACAGTAAATACGCCCGAGAGGGTCAGGTATCTTTTCTTGGGAAATTCCTTTGATTGCGAGCGTCGTGCCAATGGTTGTGGACCATTCCCCTGGAAAACATGCACCGGATGCATAAAAAGCTGCATTCGAGTCCGTCGCACCGCTTATTAATTTTACCCCTTTGGGCAGACCCCAACGGGAAGTATTGTCCTTGGCTAGTTCACCAATAATTTGCCCAGGAGGAGAAACTAAGGGAAGATTAACCTGAGGCAAACATGAAGACCAAGTCCCCGCCTCCAAGTCAAAGCCACTTTTCATGGCGTTGGTAAAATCGGTGGGTAATTCAGTATGCCCAACCAGCCAAGAGTTGATAAAGTCGGTGGCATGTAAAAAAAGAGTGTCTTCTGGTAGATTAAGGTGGTTTTTCATCCACAGAATTTTGGGCAAGGAAAAGGTCGGTGAACAAGAATCCGAAAAAATATCTTTGCAGGCAAAAGCCTCTTCAACGGCCCGCACATCATTGTGAAGCAATGCACGACCTCGGGGATTCCCGGAAGGACCAACTGGAAGAATCGTTCCCGAAGTACTGTCTACCGCAATATATTGAACAAAACGGTGTTTCGGTTCCGAAAATAATTCAGTAAGTACAGCAACGAGTAAGCGAATCCATTCTGTGGCATCCTGTTCAGAATGACCTGGAATATTGGATAAATTTATATTCTCTAAAGAACGAGAATGATCTGCGATTATGTGACCCACATCATCGACCAATAAGCAGCGAACGCCACCAGTTCCTAAGTCTATTCCTAAGAATGCCATAAAGTAGACAATTCTGAATCAAGAATACCGACAAGGGCAAACGATTTGGTGAATGATCCACTCACAAGTTTCACCTATGTTGATGCATCCTTTCCATCACTAGCCTGCCAAACCTATGATGTTTTGTTTCATAGTGCCGTTTTAAGAGATCGGAAAAATTAAAATACCTGCTTCACTGCACATCTCAACGTAATCTTGATTCACCAAAATTATCAGTTTCCAGCTAAAAAAAGTCGCTCTCATAACGAGAACAGAAGAAATCGATGAATCTAAAATCTCGCAAACTTGCTTTTGGTGTATTTGTACTTTATATTTATTTGTATGAATGAAGTCATGTTTAAGCTTGGTGATATTGTTTTAGCGAAAGATCATACGACAGGGAAAACACGATTGGGAGAAATTGTTTTTATTGCAGAAGGGAAAAGAGCTAAATTTAAACTTATTGAACTAAATCCTAAAAACTTATCTCCAAAATTCACTAGAAATTTAACTACTTTAAAGTATTTCAGTGCTTCAGTTGAAAGGTGTAAACGACTGAACAACGATACCATGCGTATGCCAAAAGTTTTTGAACTAGGAGATGTGATTAGGCAGGAAAGGTCGGACTCCATTAGGTTTGGAATCATCGTTGGATTTCATCACCCAGACGGACTCCAAAGCGACTCATGGGAAAAAGGGTATAACGGAAAAGACATCATTGAATGTGTTGAAATTAGCAGGCGATCAGGATTACCACGTAAAAGAAATCTCACCGGTAAAATTAATAAATTTGAAATTGGCCCCTCTCATGCAAAATTGTGCGAGATTCTTCCCATGGATCAAAATGGCGGTGTCAGAATTAAAAATTTTAATGGCTAATTATTTTAGCACAGCCTAATTTCAGTCCTGAATCCTTTGAGGACTTTATATTTTAGGAAGAAAAACTCGCCTTTTTAGTAAACCAAATCGAGTCCGTTGGGAATCAAATGCGGTAAAAAGTTGGATAAAATCTATTTGCAGAATCTTTAAACCTAAATTTGACCAAACCGCCTAGGCTAACTAGTACTCACATTTCATGGTTGGAGTCTTTTGTTTTCGAAATGATCTACGGTTACATGATAACCAGGCATTAAGAGAAGCCCTCTCTGCTTGTGATCGATTATATTTGGTTTATGCATTTGAAGAAAGATACTGGCAAGCATCACCTCCAAGGCTGGCAATTCATCGGGCAAAATTCCTGCTGGAGTCTCTTAAATGCCTTGAGGAAAAAATCTTACTACTGGGAGGCAACCTTGCCTATCTCTTTGGAAACATTGAGAATGTTTTGCCGAAGTTCATGGAAGATGTTGGAGCGGATAAATGTTTTATTTCTGAGGAGAACGCATGGGAGGAAAAAAATTCAGAGAAAGCACTCGGGCAAATTATTCACCTCGAATTAGCTCACAATAAAACTTTAATTCACAATGAAGATCTACCCTTTGATTTAGTCGACTTACCCCAAACCTTCTCTAAATTTCGTAAATTGGTTGAAGCGAAATGGCACATTCGACCTAATCTAAGACCACCTGATTCTCTCAACCATACGGGTAAGTTTTCGACCGAATTACCCTCACTAAAAAGCTTCGGCTTTAAAAATGTCTCCAGAAAGAAAAGTTATTTCTCTTTTTACGGAGGCACCGAGCAAGCCCATCTCCGCTTGCAAGATTGGGTGTGGAACAAAAAAAACTTATCGACTTACAAAGAATCTCGAAATTACCTCAGAGGTGCTGATTTCTCATCACGTTTTTCTCCTTGGATAGCTCATGGATGCCTCTCACCAAGGGAAATTTACTTCGAGGTAAAAAAATATGAAATGAAGCATGGAGAAAATGAAAGTACCTACTGGTTGATCTTCGAATTGTTGTGGCGGGACTTCTTTCATTTTACGGCTAGATTGTATGGATCAAAAATATTTCATCGCTTGGGCATACACCCAGAAAGACCCCTTCGTACCGAGCCTGACAATGCGGCTGAACTTTTGTCTCAGTGGCAAGAAGGACAAACGCAAGATAGGTTTATCAATGCCAACATGAATGAGTTAAGAGAAACAGGCTGGATGAGTAACCGGGGCAGGCAAAATGTGGCATCTTATTTAATCCATGACCTCGGGCTAGATTGGCGAAAGGGAGCCGTTTGGTTTGAACAGCAGTTGATCGATTATGACCCATGCTGCAACTATGGGAATTGGCTGTACCTTTCCGGATACGGAAACGATCCCCAAAAGTCTCGTTCGTTTAATACAGCTAAGCAAGCTCTGCTCTATGACCAAGATGGCAGCTACACAAAAGACTGGGCATGAACTACCAGTTCCTGACTAATTGATCCCAATAAGTTTCCAAAGTCTCCGCATCGGGAAATGACTTCGAAACAATTGCTTCTTTACTCAGTGCATCATGGTAGTGAAAGATAATTTTATTTTCTCCGTTCATTTTTTTAAACAAGAAGACTTGGCTTTTATTCACACAAACGGAGTTTCCTTTTTCATCAACTCCGGCCATGATCACATTTAGTTTGGTTTCAGATTTTTCTAAAAAAGAGCCCATTAGCATGCCTGAGACAAAAACCAATAAACTAATTAACTTAAACTTTTTATTGAATTTCATTATTTTTTAGTTCGCTTCGAAAAATGGAATGTGAGTTAACTTTTTCGACAAATCCTATCTTATCAATAAAATTCATAGAAATTAAATTCTGTGGATCAAAAAAACCCTTTCAATGCCTCAGGATAATTTAATCAATTCTACCGAAACTGTAGCATTTGAAAATCGATGGATACCGGATTTGTACAGGTGGATTCAAGGCCCGAAGGAATTGGCTTATTGGTCAGGAAATACCTTTTGCCCTGATCGTTTTTCCCCTGAGTCCATTCAGCGACACATCGCACAAAGAAAAATCTTCCCGTTTGCAAGAATTGATCAAAATCGAACACCTTTAGCTTACGCTGAGATTGTGAGGGATTACGACACAGGGAACACGCATCTCTGCCGTGTGATTGTTCGTCCTGGTCTTAGAGGTCAAGGACTTGGCAAACTCTTCTGCAGTTCTTTAATTAATTCCCCCCAACATGTAGGTTCGAGTAAGAATTTAAAACTGAATGTTTTAAGTAATAATCATCCTGCTCTTGCCTGTTACCTTGCTTTAGGTTTCAAGATTACAAAAAAGATAAGGAAAGCGCGAAAAATTGAAAATAAGCTCTATGACCTATTTACCATGACCAAAACCTTTGTAGATTAATTAATGAACAAAGTAAGTGGAGGACTGATCCTTTACAGGACCGGTCAAGATAACCAAAGCATCCAAGTTTTAATTGCCCACCCCGGTGGTCCATTTTTTAGGGATAAAGATGAAGGCTGGTGGAGTATTCCCAAAGGGGAACCCGAACCTAACGAAGAAATCTTTTTTGCAGCCCTGCGAGAATTTGAAGAGGAGACAGGCTTAGCCCCGAATGGGCCTTACCTAAATCTCGGTTCTATAAAGCAAAATAACGGAAAAGAAGTTTTTGCTTGGGCTTTTGAGGGAGATTGGCCTAAGGAGCGCTTGCATCAATGCAACGAAATAACCATCGAATATCCAATTAATTCTGGGAAAATGTGGACTTTCCCCGAAATTGACCGAGTCGAATTAGTACCTATTGAAGTAGCTAAAATTAAACTTAGATCTTCTCAGGTTCTTTTACTTGAGCGCTTAATCGAAAAAATCCCATCCACAAAATCAGCCCGGGCATGCTGAGATTGCTTTTCTCGTATTTATCTCTAATTGTAATGCGTAATGACTGAATCCAAGCTTTCTCACTCACCTCAATCCTCTACGATTATCTTAATTGTCTCAGTAATTTTATTGGGGATCAGTCGTTATTTACCCTTGGAGCACCCCTGGCTATTCAATTTCTATCCCAGTATAGCAAACTTTATTTTTTTTGGTGCCTATTTCCGTAGGTGCTCGGCATGGATAACTCCACTATTCGCCATTATAGTTTCTGACCTTTTCCTCAACCCATCCTACGGAATAAGCTTTTTTGAACCGTTCATGGTTGTCACCACTGCAACCTATTTGTTGATTTGGATAATTGGGAAAAAAATAGGAAGCCAAAGAACATTGACCGCTTGGGCATTGAGTGCCGTCTCCGTTGCCCTCCTCTTTCATATCCTTACTTGTTCCTTTGCATGGGCTTACAACCCGGCTTATCCTAAATCGATTTTCGGATTTGTGCAGGCAATTTTCATAGGTGAGCCAGGTTATGCACCATCATATTTATTTCTGAGAAATTCGGTATTAGCCACATTATTCTTCTCCATAAGTCTCAGATGGCTTCATTCCTTTTCTTCAAATCGAGTGTATCTATGGGATCTAATTTCTCAGAAGTTTAAACTTGGTAAGAACGCTGTCTTCGAGCCTCAAAAAGGCAAATACCTGTAGCAACCGATACATTCAAACATTCTATAGATCCCTTCATCGGAATATAGATTAGTTGGTCACAACTTTTTGCAGTTAATCTGCGAATGCCAGTTTCCTCCGCTCCCATAACTAATGCACATGGTCCAGTTAAACTGGCCTCGAAAAGAGAATTTTCTGATTGATCACTGGTTCCAATCAGCTGAAGCCCTAGGTTTTTTAACTTTTCAAGGTATCTAGCAAGATTCGAAACCCTAGTTATGTTCAAAGATTCGGCTGCCCCACAAGCAACATGTCGAACTACATCAGTTAATCCAGCAGAGCGATCGCTTGGCAATACGACTAGATTAACTCCAGCCCCATCCGCAGAGCGCAAACATGCACCTAAATTCCGAGGGTCTTGCACTTGATCTAGCACAAGCAAAAAAGGATCTTCATCCAAGCTTTCTATTAATTGAAGAGACTCTTCTTCCCCCAATGTCGAAACAGGGGCATCGGGATTTGCATGAGTTCTGCGCCCCAATGACTTGGAATACCTGCGTTTCAAAAAAGGGAAGGAAAATTATTCATGAAAATCACAACCCTCTCGAGTCGCCTGAACATATCCCTTTCGTATGCAGAAGTCACCGAATCTCTCCTCATGATTTCGGGAAGACGCGAAATCTTCTAATATTGGAGTGAGTTCAGAAATAATTTCTTCATGGGTAATGGCCGGCCGATATAGCTTATTCAATCGAGTGCCATCCAAACCGGCTCCTAGATATAGATTGTATTTACCCGGAGCTTTCCCCACCAGACCAATTTCACCAAGATAGGGGCGTCCACATCCATTTGGGCAACCAGTTGAGCGGATTGCTATCGACTCTTCCTTTAAGCCAAGTTTGCCAATGATTAATTCCAATTCATCAATTAACCTAGGTAAATAACGCTCGCTCTCTGCAAGTGCTAAGCTGCATGTGGGTAATGCAGTACAGGCGATTGAGTTTAATCGTAGCCCAGAAAGTTGATTGGGCAGAGAAATTTTGAATTGATCTAAAATAGTCTCAACCTTTTCCTTATTGTCCTGATCGACTCGGGCGATCACAACATTCTGATTGGCTGTAAGCCTAAATTGACATGGAATTTCTTCCGCAATTTTTCGAAGAGCTAAGCGACCCATATTATCTCCCGAAGCTTTTAACCTTCCCCCCTCGACAAAAAGTCCATACGCCCATTTGCCATCTGCATCTTCAGTCCATCCATAACGGTCTGTGGTTGAGTCAAATTTAAACTCTCTAGCTTCATCTAGATTCCACCCTAACCTACGATTCAACTCCCCTAAAATCCAAGTTGGTCCTTTATCTTCAACCGTATACTTCATTCTTGCATGTCTACGATCCGATCGGTCTCCATGATCTCTTTGGATTTTCACAACTTCTTCAGCAACCTGGACCACTTGTTCAGGAGAGCAAAAGCCAATTACATCGGCCAGCCTCGGATAGGTAGCAGTTTTCCCATGGGTCATACCCAAGCCTCCCCCGACAAGCACATTATATCCCACTATTTTATCTCCCTCAGCAATGCCAACAAAACCGAGACAATTTGAATAAACATCCACATCATTTCTGGGCGGTAAGGCCACCGCAATTTTAAACTTCCTAGGGAGATATGTCTTTCCATAAATCGGTTCCTCTTCTTCTACCCCAATCGAACTTCTTTTTTCACCATCCATCCAAATTTCAGCATATGCAGAGGTTCTGGGAGTAAGATGGTCATGAATCCGCTGGGCTACATCAAGTGCCTGAGCATGTAACTTTGATTCGAAGGGATTCGCGGGCGACATGACATTGCGATTTACATCTCCACATGCCGCCAATGTATCTAGGAGAGTATCATTAATCTCCTTCATTGTCTGCTTCAGATTTTTTTTAAGAACGCCATAAAGTTGAAATGCCTGACGAGTGGTTAACTTCAAAGAGCTTTCACCAAACTTATCAGCCAAGGCATCAATCCCCAACCATTGGGCAGGAGTACAGACTCCACCAGGCACACGCACCCGAATCATGAATGAAAAGGCTTTTTCCTTTTTTTCCTTAAGGAGTGCCGCTCTTTTATCACGGTCATCCTGCATGTAGGTGCCATGAAACTTTGTGAGTTGTGCATCTTCTGAAGAAATCGCACCGGTCGATTCATCCGCAAGGCTATCTAAGATTGTACCACGCAGAAAATTACTTCTTTCTTTAATACCCTCGTTGGCAGAAAGTTTTTTGGGAGTGTTAGGATCAGATATCATAAGACTGTGTATTGTTTACAGATTACTCAGGACTGTGGCAAGAATGGCGTAGTTAATTCGCAAAACTTATCGGAGGCAAATCATCTATTTTTAAATTTGGATTAAAGCTTAACTCTTCAGCTGCATTGACCCAAGAGGCATTCGGGTAACAAAAGTCGGCAAACGCAATCATCGCCGCATTATCCCCACTATACTTCTTTTCTGCTGCTAAAAACTTTAAACTTTTTTTTTCACAAGAAATTTTCAGGCGCTTTCGCAAGGCATCATTGTTAGCTACTCCACCCGAAAGACCAAAACTTTTGTATTTAGAATTTTTAATAAAAGGGTCACATTTTTTATCAAGTTGATCGACAGCTGCTTCTTGGTAGGAGGCACAAAGATCATTGTAACGCAGATCAATCTCTTCCTGATTCATTTTTTGAAGCTGATAAAGAAGACTCGTTTTTAGTCCAGAAAAGCTAAAGTCTTTCTCTCCTCGGCCATTAAATGCACGGGGAAAAGAAAAGGCATGTGCATCCCCAGAACGAGCAAATTTTTCAAGGGAAGCACCTCCTGGGTATGGGATACCAAGTAATTTAGCTCCTTTATCCAAAGCTTCTCCAACCGCATCATCCATAGTTTGGCCCAGGATATTTATTTTATGATTTTTCTCGATTTCAAACAAAAGGGTATTCCCTCCAGAAACCAGAAGACCTAGGTGGGGAAGTAAATCATCCAAATTTGGGTTTGGGGCGAGATGCATAAATGGGGAGTAAGCGTGACCACGAAGGTGATTCACCCCACTAACAGGAACGCCCCATAATTCACCAAGTGTTTTAGCAATACATAAGCCCACTCCCAAGCACCCAACCAACCCTGGTCCTTTGGTAACGGCAATCTTCGAAATTGCATGAATAGAGATCGGGGCTTCCTTAAGAGAATCCAGCAGGGGGAAAAATTGTGTCAGATGTTGCCTGACAGCAAGATCGGGCACCACCCCTCCGTATTCGGAATGGTCCGAGACTTGAGAATAGATCCATTCTGCAATGACCCCTTTTTGAGGATCAAAAACTGCAACAGCTGACTCGTCGCAAGAACTTTCTATTCCGAGGATCATCAAAGTGATAGCTTGAGTTTCACGAAAAACAAGCTACTCAAAAGCTATGGGACTAACAACGCCAAAGGTTAGAGAACAGACCTTAAGATCTTTTCGAGATTTGTTATGCGAAAGAGCATGCATGCCCTTTGATGAATTTATAGAATGGGCACTTTACGATTCAAATCTTGGTTATTATCGTAAAGAGAGAAATCGTGTGGGGAAAAACTTCGATAACGATTTCTACACCTCAACCACACTTGGAAGCGTATGGGGAGAATTAATTACCGAAGCTTCTGTTCAGCTTTTGGGCGGAAAGAACCCTGAGGAATTTACCTTTGTTGAGATTGGCGCGGAACCTAGCTCAAGTGTTCTGGATGGGATCCATCATCCATTTGCAAGTCACCAAATCGTTCGATTAGGAGACCCATTCGCAATTCCTCCCTACTCCATTATATACAGCAATGAATGGCTAGATGCTCAGCCGTTTAAACGTTTTCAATTCAATGGAGAAAAGGGGGTCTGGATGGAAAAGTATGTTGGGTGTAATAGTCGATCCCTTTTCGAGTGCGAAAAAGAATTGCATAATGTAGCAACATACCCAGTCCCATCGAAGCAAAGGAATCATTACCGTATTGATTGGCCAAGCGGTTCATTAGAATGCCTGAGTAGCTTACTGAAAAACCATAAATGGCAAGGTATTTTCCTCACCTTTGACTATGGATTAGACCTGAATACCATTTTAACGGATCGTCCCGAAGGAACTGCCAGAGCCTACCACAGACATAAAATATCTGCCGATCTGCTTGCTAATCCAACCGAACAAGATTTAACCTGCCATCTATGTTGGGATAGCTTGATTGCCTGCCTTCAAAAAGAAGGTTTCCAGGAGATTTCTTTAACCAGCCAAGAGAGCTTTCTAATGAAAAACTCCCAAAAAACGATCAAGAAAATATTGGATGAAACGAAAACATTAGACCCCAAAATGCTTGCGTTAAAAGAACTTTTACATCCAGCACACCTAGGACATGGAATGCAGGCACTTTCCGCAATTCATTTTGGTTAAAAGATTAGGGCGATTACTTCTCATACTTGATTAAGGACGACTCCCTTGGACACCCCACTTCAAAGAGTTGGCGGATATCATCTTCGCCCCAGACCGAATCAAAAATTGCAAATTCATCAATACTTCCCTTCATCGAAAAATTTGGGTTTCGCCCGGGAAAAGCATGGTAGTGACCAATCAAGCCTCTTTTCAAAGATATCATTCCGGATGAGTTTAGTTTTTCGCGGCTGAATGACCTCCCATTCAAAAAGTGGGTGACCCATTTATTTTTACCATCAAAACTTGTCGCAATGTGAACCCACTCACCCAAGCGGTCAGGTGCGAAAGCAACTGCAGATTCATAGAGTTGAACCTCTCGAGGTCCCAGTACTTCTAAGACCATCTTTCCTTTGGGGCTCACAAACCATCCAAAAGCACCATCCTGATTGGGCTGTGAATAGACAAGGGGTGCACCCCAGTTATTTAATGCATCCAACTTCACCCATGCGACCAAAGTTGCAGACGGCAAAGACTTGGTTACATTCAAGCAAACGCGATCATTGTTTTTTGAAAAGTGAAGGGCACCTTTACCAGGCCACCTACCTTCAGACCACTGACAACCGATAACAGCACCGTCTCCACTACCATTGTTTCGGTTTGTTTTATCCTTAAGAACTCTAGACCATGTCTCCTGGTTATCAAATCCATAGTAAAGCAGCGTATTCGAATCATTGGCAATTTCCTGACTCATCTGGTTCCATGCAGATCGACGTCTTTGGGCGATCTCGAATGAGCGACTGGCAAGATCCGCACTGCCTAAATAGCTTCCTAGTGGCATATCAAGAGGAGTGGAAACCCCAAAGGAGTCAAGATATATCGCCTCACCTCCCGAGAGTTCTCTCGTGACCTCATTCCCTTCAAAATCCACTCCTCGATAACTGACCTTTCCGCGATAGACATAAATTTCTGCCGCACCTTCTTCATCCACTTCCACACCAAAATCAGTTCCTAAATCGATTACTTTTCCCATAGGTAGATTTACAGTAAACCCTACGGCAACCTTAGGCACATGAGCTCGCATTTTACCTCGCTCGACCTTGAGGGCGTTTGAATGAATCAAAGTAGTTTTTACGGGTCCCTCAAGGATCACAGTCGCACCTTGCATAAATTCAAGTTGAGCCATTCCATTAGAAAAAGACAACTCCCCAGACTCTATATCGGATCCAATTTTAGGTAAGGGCAAAAAAGGATCAAAAAGACCAACCGATTTGGTCATCACTGCAACCACATTACTACCCGAAACCTCAGTTTGTTGAGGAATAATTCGTTCAACGAAAGAATCCTTAGCAGGCTCAACTTGGTTTTCCTCGATGAGCAATCTATCACCGGATAATGTGTAAAACAGGTAAAAGCCCAAAGCTAAAATAGCTGCCAGAGGTATCCATGACTGTATGAATTCGATCAAATTAGTGGATTCTGCCGTTTCTTTTCTCGCCTCAATATCGGCAAGGGTTTCATCAGCATAATGACTTAAACTTACGGACATATCTAAGTAAGAAATGTAATATTTTCTAGCTTCTTCCGAATGCTTCAGAAAGTCTTCTAGCTTCTTTTTTTGATGGATAGACAGGCTATTTTCCACAAGTCGGTCAAGCAAGCTATTCAGCTCAATTAATTCTAGATCGCTTAGCCTCATATCATGGGGTCTCGGTCGCCACGACCAAAGTTACACAGTCGTGCAGAGTTTTACGAATTCGGGTTAAAGCTTTGTAAGCACCTTGAATGGTTCGACCGCATGACTGGGCGGCTGCTTTTACATTATGTCCTGACTCATACCTTACGAGAACCATTCGCCTATCTCGTTCATTCAGTTTTTGAAGACATTTTGAAAGGGCAATGTGCCTGTGATCAAGTTCCTCTTCCATTTGTAATCTCGTTTGGGAGACAACCTCCAAAATATTTTCGTTAAAGATAACTTTCGAGGTAGCGAACTTCTTCCGGGCAGCACGAACTTTCCAGAATGCAATCTGACATGCCCAAGAATAGAAATTAGTGCCACTTTCAAATTCCGAGAACTTTTCACAAATAGTCAAACTTGCTTCTTGTAATATATCTTCCGCATCCGCACGCGAGGGAACTAAAGTTAAGATGTAACCAAATAACTTCCTTTGGTGTAGCATCATCAGCTGAACTAACTCCGATGAACGGTCTTGGGGAATGTTACTCATCTTAGCCCAGATACTGGATAAGGTTAGGCCGCTTTATTTTCAGAATTAACTTTCTCAGCAGCAAGACTTTTACAATTAGAGAAACTTTCGAACTTATCGAGTCCGCGACGAACCACTTCTTGTCTAGCTTTGTTTAGAGACTTGGACGTTAGCTTGACCTTGGTTACTTTCAGTCGGTTTCCTTTACCTACACGCTGCCCTGCCATTTTATAATAAATAGTCCCCCCCGCAGTTTGACTTAATCGCTCAGTTAGTTTGACTTCCCTCTTTCTCCTTTTCCTAAGGCGTTTAACACTTCCACTTGCAACCCTATCCTTAGTTATCGAATCTTCTCGCCCAAGGTCTCCTTGGGCATCCTCGAGAAGTTTTTTTATCGTTTGATCGTCCAGATATTTATTGCGTAGATCCGTGCATACGAATCCTTCATCGTAAGTTACTTCGTTCAATGGATCGTCGATAAACATCGTATTCAGGGCATGCCCGAGAACCTTTTTAAGATGCTTACCATACCAATCATTCGCTTTAACCACAGCCATCCTGCGGTTACATCCATAAAAAGATTTACGGGCAATAAAAATACGGTTGGAACCTAACCTAGCTTCAAGGAGATATTTGGTTTCATAGATCAACTCGAAATATTTTTCGTATGGGATAAGCAGTGTTGCTTCATATTTTTGAAACTCATTCAATTTCATCATCTTAAAGTCCTCCTGTGGCGTTAGTTAAAATGTTCATTAATTAACTCATAGACCAACCAAGAAAACTTAAGACAAATTTATTTTTCTATCCCATCCACGATTCTAATCCTGCAGAATTTTATCGATTTGTTTCGATAAGTCTTTTTCGATAAAAGGTGAAAAACCTACCCACACTTTTACTACTTTTCCTACTGGATCAATCACCACGACTTGAGGCAGTCCTTGAACAAGATACTCCCTGCCTATCTCACCATTTTCATCTAGTGCGGTCGTTAGTTGTGTTAAATAGTAATATTGGATAAAATTTGGCACGTGGTCCTGTGACTCGGATTGAGTAATAACTAGGAAAAATACTTCCGATTTTGAATACTTCTTTTCCATTTCATGAAGAATAGGCAGAAGAATTCGACTGGGTTTGGACCAAGTCGCCCAATACGATAACACAACCACTTTGCCTCTTTGTGAGCCCAAGGAAAACTTTCCTTCGGGCAGAAGATCTAATTCAACCGATGGAGCGAGCATTCCGAACAGTGACTTCGGCCCCTTGTTGTGCAATTTAAGATCAGTCACCTTGGTCATCAAAGAAAGTTGAGAAGCAATCAACTGATCCAACTGACTGCGATTGATGTCGGCATAGAAATTAATGAACTCCCCAGTAACCTTGCTCTTCAAATTATTTAAAAAAACTAGGGCACTCGCATTTTCTGGAGAAGGTTTTTCCATCAGCCCGAATTTCGCAAATCCAATGGCGGAATCCCATAAGGAAAAAAGGGCTTCGGCCGCGGTGGCATCTTCACAGGCCATGATTAAACTGAAGAAGACAGAGTGATCCCTAAAAGAAATCACCCATCCAATTTCTTTTATCGAAAGTAAGGCTTGCCCGATTACACTGGAATCATTCGGCCCACCCAACTC
>JAYQBP010000005.1:23862-33102 GCA_038137385.1 Opitutales bacterium
TAAAATTTCAGCCAACCTGCAATAAAAAGTGAATTGTCGATCGCTCGGGAAACTAGCAAGAAGACCAATATCTTGAGCAACCGGCTTCCCCATCGATAAATACTTAAAATTATCATTCGAAAGAGTGCTGGTTATTTGAGTAGAATGATTCTCTACCTTAATTTCCAAAGTAAGATTGCCCTCATGCTTGCGAAACTTGAAAGCTGGTTTTCCTGGCATTTCTAAATCACTTATCGATGAACGGAACTGAAATAAATCTTCCTCCAAATGAATACCTTCAAGAATTCGGTCAACAGTTTCCGCATTGAAATTTTCGGTCATTTTTGTCTCTAGCCATTGAATCAATCCTTCCAAGTTCATGGATTGATTTGCCTTAGCAATCATGTGGAGAAAAAATCCGGTATCATTAAAATCTGCAGAACGATTTATGTCTAGTAAAGACCTCACCCCACCTATTTCCAAGTTTAACTGGGTATAGTCATTTTGTTTAAGTTCAGTGGCCGTGTAAAAATCTTCCAGAGTTTGATTGCTATTTGAATGAACCCATTCTCGATAGTTGGGGTACTTTTTCCCCATCCATTTTGAGATTCCACTTTGTTCAATTCCCTCGGCATCAATGGACAAAAACAGGTCCGTTCGAGGTTTCAACTCCCCAAAACAAAAACTGACCATTAACGGTAAAAAAGCAAAGGCTCGAGCGACTCCGTTGATTAAACTTCCAATTCTGCCATCAAGAACATTAGGAAGCATGTTTAAATCGGTAAATATTCGTATCTCGTTTTTCAAATCCAACACTTTGATATAAATGGTTGGCAGCTACTCGACTCGGCCGAGAGGTCAAATCCACTGAAACTACATCTAATTTTTTGGATTCCTCCAATGCATGGAGAGTTAATAGCCTACCAATTCCTTTTCCCCTGGCTTTTTCATCAACGACCACATCCTCAATCCATGCCCTGCTACCCGTGGGAATAGGAAAAACAACCAAGCTGAGCATGCCCATTAACAAATTGTGTTCTTCGGCAACATAAAGATGAGTTGCAGAAGATTTCACAATTTCAGCAAAATGATCTGGTGTTAAAAGTGAAGCAGACTGGGAGAGCATCGGAATGAATTGATTGATTTTATTCAAATCATTTTGATTAAATTCATTAATTTCTCGTATAGCAATCATCGCATACCTCTAATCTAACGGAATATTTCTGACCAATTTAAAATGATTATCCGAAGTAATTTTCTTTCTTTGGGATTGCACTTACCCCCCCTGAGATACAATGTGGGTGGAATAAAGCCTTGGTATTTTGAAGTGCCCGAAAGAAACCCACTTTTCTTAGTATGTTGATTCGAGTAACCAAAACTACTCCCCTGTGCTTCTAATATATCAAAATATAAAGAAATTCAAAATTATGGAAATCTATGTGGGAAATCTCCCTTGGTCGGTA
Organism: Opitutales bacterium; assembly: GCA_038137385.1. Lineage (GTDB taxonomy): Bacteria > Verrucomicrobiota > Verrucomicrobiia > Opitutales > Seribacteraceae > Chordibacter. The sequence continues at coordinate 25,305 of JAYQBP010000005.1, forward strand.
AGCGACCAAGACCTTGCTGACACTTTTAAAGAATTCGGATCTGTGGATCGTGCATCCGTTATTGTCGAACGCCCATCGGGTCGGTCGAAAGGATTTGGTTTTGTCACGATGAATGACAATGCAGAAGCCACTGCAGCTATCGAAGCTCTTAACGGTACAGAATTGGGGGGACGTCCATTAAAGGTGAACGAAGCTCGCCCCAAAGATTAATTGTTTCCCTTCGGGCAACCCCCGAAGTCATACAATCAATCAGGCATTCAAACTGACTGATTGAAAAATGCCATTTTTATCCATTGCTTGATTTCAAAGTTTTGGTACCTAATTCTGTATGAATAAAACGAAAGACCTTTCCTTCCTCGAAAGTGTCAATTCGAGTTTTGATCTTGCAGCCAAGGCACTCGACTTGCCCAAAGGCTTGGCAAGACAAATTCGTACATGCAACGCCGTTTGCGAAATGAAATTCGGTGTGGAATTAAATAATGGCTACGAAATTTTTACTGGTTGGCGTGCTACCCATAGCGAGCATGCACTTCCTGCCAAGGGAGGCATTCGCTATGCTTCTTTTGCTAACCAACAGGAAGTTGAGGCACTTGCTGCATTGATGACCTACAAGTGCTCGATCGTAAATGTTCCGTTTGCCGGATCTAAAGGAGCCCTCTGCATTGATCCCAAGAATTACTCACTCGAGGAACTCGAACATATAACCCGTAGATTTGCCCAGGAATTAGACAAAAGGGGGCTACTGGGACCTGGCATCAATGTCCCCGCGCCCGACATGGGCACGGGTCAACGCATGATGTCTTGGATTGCCGACGAGTACCAAAAACTGCATCCTAACGAAATTAATGCCCGTGGTTGTGTAACCGGCAAGCCTGTTCATTTTGGAGGTGTTCAGGGTCGTATTGAAGCAACTGGGCGAGGGGTTCAGTATGGTATTCAAGAATTCTTCAGGCACCCTGAGGACATCGCAAAAGCAAACCTTTCGGGAGGAATCTCGGGTAAAAAAATAATTATTCAGGGACTTGGTAATGTCGGTTACCATGCCGCTAAATTCCTTGAAGAGGAAGATGGTGCAAAAATCATTGGCATTATAGAGAGAGACGGGGCGATCATTCGTGAACAAGGTTTTAGCACCGAAGAAGTCTATCAGCACAAATTAGAACATGGATCTTTAGCCGAGTATCCCGACTGTACATTCATTCAAAACGGAAATGATGCATTAGAAATCTCTTGTGATATTCTGATCCCCGCGGCTATGGAAGGGGTCATTACAAAAGCAAATGCACATCGCATACAGGCTAAGGTTATCGCTGAAGCTGCCAACGGACCCGTGACTTTTGGAGCAGATAAAATTTTGCATGAAAAAGGGGTTTTCATCATACCTGACACCTATTTGAATGCGGGAGGAGTCACCGTCTCTTATTTTGAATGGTTAAAAAATCTATACCATGTTCGTTTTGGCAGAATTGATAGAAGATTTATTGAATCCCAAGGATCCAAAATGATTAAATTGGTTGAATCAGGAATTGATCAGCCGCTTGATGAAGGGGCAAAGGCTGAACTTCTGAAGGGGCCAGATGAAATCACTCTGGTTCGTTCAGGGCTTGAAGACACCATGAGAGAGGCATACCAAGAAATTAAGGAGATGCATCAATCAAATTCTAAAATTAGTGATAGACGAACAGCTGCCTTTGCCTCTGCGATTCGAAAAATCGCCGATATTTATGATAGTATGTACCTCTAAGAAGAATTTCTAAGCAGCATTTACCTTCCAACCTTTACGGTAAGACTTCGTTAACTGGCTGTTTACATCCGTGCGATCGCTTATACAATTAGACGAGTCCCACTTAAATCCTCCACCAGCCAAAAGAGCTGCATTTCCGAGCAACGCAATTTCGTTTAACTTTGCAGCGTAACTGAAGTTAGCCATCGCAAAGGTTGGATTTGAAGAACGAATTGCATGAATCAGTTCCTCCTTCATTCCTGAGTCTCCATACCCATTTCGGTCGAACCTGGGTGATGGTCTGCTTAAGCTATCCGGATTCATCCAATTTTTCCCATCATAAACCTCCCATTTCGTGCCATACAGTGATGGAGAGTATAAAACTCCCCTTGACCCACGAATAAGACAGCCATTCTGGGCTGGAGTGCGACCGTGAAAGAGGTCAAGGGGGGGCAGGTTTTTTTGTCCAAGTTCTTGAGCACTCAAATGCCCCACTCTACCTTCATACCAAGTTAATGGAATCGGCGAATCCCCTTTGGCGTTCATAAACTCGAATTTCACACGCCCCCAAGCAGGAAAGGTTTCTTGATTCACTGGTCCACTTAACAAACAAGTAACGCTAACTAATTCGTTCAGGGCACATCCCATAACTGCAAGATTTAAAAGATGAAGACCTGCATCTCCGAGAGCCCCCGTGCCAAAGGCTCTCCAACCCCTCCAATTGTACGGCTGATAAATTCTGTGATAGTCACGGTTCTCGGCTGGTCCGATAAAACCATCCCAGTTCAAATTTGCAGGAACACTTTGTTTTTCCTTTGGCCGGTTTATCCAAATTGGAGATTGTGGCCAGACGGGTCGGTTAGTCCAAGTGTGGACTTCCTGAATATTGCCAAGCTCACCTGCTTTTAAATATTCTACCGCCAATCGAAATGGATCTGAAGCACAACCCTGAATGCCTACTTGGGTAGATAGGTTTCGTTGAACTGCAAGTGCTGCAATTTGTTGGGTTTCCCAAACAGTATGAGCCAAGGGTGACTGGGCAAAAACATTCATTCCTTGAACCATAGCCAACTGAATGGCGTGAGCATGAGTATGATCAGGCGAACTCACACTTAGAACATCTATTTTGGTGCCCATGAAGGATATCATTTCTCGATAATCAGAAAATTTTGCAGCCTGGGGATATTGTTGTGCTGCATAATCAAGTTTTCTTTGGGAAACATCACACAAGGCTATGACTTCGCCATGCTTGGCTAAATGCTGTAGGTCACTACCACCCTTCCCGCCTACTCCAATAGCCGCGACTTGTAATCGTTCATTGGCTGCCATGGTTTTTCTAGGCAAATAAACTAGGGGAAATGCCATGCCCATAGAACCGATAAATGAACGCCTTCTCATTGAATCAATAAAATACAATTTACCCAAGAATTCATGGATTAAGGATTGGGAGTTAGGCCAATGATTTGAACCGCATCAGCCACAACATATCCCTCGGTATTCTCGTTGCTCAACCGCACATAATATTGTTCGCCTTTGGTGAGACTAAAAGTACCTAAAGAAAACCAAAGATTGGAAATAAGTTGGGGCTTTCTCTGATCCACTGATATTTTACTTATTCCCTCTTGGTGCTTGATTTCATAGTTGAGGTTACCGGCTCTATTTCCAAAAGAAGAAAAGGATACCTTTACCTCATGTAAACCATCGGAAGGTGCCACAAAAGGAAATTTAGCAGACTTGGTACCTTTTCCGCCATTCCCATCATGAAAATATGAAGTTCCAACAAAGGGGCGAAGGGAACTGCTTTCGGTCCACTCACCTTGAAATTCTACCAGGTTTCCATCTACCACAACCCCACTAAGAGAGTCAGGGGACACACCCACACCCTTGCTTAAATATTTCTGACTTTTAGACTCAAGCACTTGCCCATCCTCTAGCAATCGTTCCTTTAATTTGGAGTAGGATATTCTTTGCAAAGGCTTTTGCTGCTCCAATGCAACTACAGCAGCAGTTGCTGCAACTTGCCCAAGCATCATGAAAACATCGTCCCCGCAAAGAGAACTGTAAGCAACATAAGATGCAGACATACAAACGGGAACAAGTAAGTTCGTGCATTGTTCTTCTCGGGGAATCAAAGAATCATAAGAAATCGAATAAGGTCCTTCCAATTCTGCTTCAAATCCCCCCTCATTTAAAACATGAAAATTACCGCTCTCATCGCTTGTTACATAACGCTGAACATGATTCGACTTGATGGGGTTAAATACCAAAGCTACAGGGCGGGGCGTCCTTTTTCGCCTTTTTATGTGGTTTTCGGTCAGGATAAATTCACCCATCATTCTTCGAGCATGACAAATATTAAGCTGTTCTCGCCAATGATTGCTCTGTGTAAATTCATCTCTGGCTAATCCCCATTCTTTCATCCCTTCGCGAATTTCAAGGGGAACCCTTTGATCGTTGCATAAAAAATAAAAGTATCCCTGCTGATAATTTAAATGTTCCCTTATTATATTCTCTCGCTCTTGGTAAGTACCCTCTGGATACCCATAATTCATGCCAATATTATTGATACTAAAAGAGCCATATCCTTGGGTGTATATTTTTGCATTGGGCACAGGGTCGGAATGAACCCAAATAGGTTTTGAACCACGCTTAAGAGTTCGCAAAAGCAGTTCGTACTGAAATGGGTCATATTCCTGAGGTTTAGGAAATGGGAATTTATTTTCCTCAACACGTGTTAAGCACAGAGGAAAATGATAGGCTGGGATTTTATAATCTCCTTCACCGTCTTTTACCGGCTTCCACATACTTATTCTGGGGAGCAGACCGCTCGTAGGATCGCCAACTTTACCAAAAGGATCGATTCGATTGACAAATTGATTAATTAAAGACTGGTTAACTTGCACTCCGTTCAGAGTTTCCTGATATACATCATTTCCCTCACGGCCTACCCTGTAATCAACCTTGGAAGCCGCCATTAGGTCCCCCTCGTAAGAGCAATCAATGAAGACCTCTCCCTTAAATATTTTACCAGAAAGAGTGGTGATTGACCTTATTTTACCCGCTTTTATCTCCACCCCTTTTTCCCGTTCCAACCGCTCGTCCCGAAAGATCTCTATTTCATATTCAACAAGCCAAGATTCAAGAATTTGTTCAGCTAACTTAGGTTCAAATACCCACATGGTCCTGCGACTACCATCAATCGCAGGAGTCCCCTGCCCTTGATTGCCAAACTCTTCCGATTTTTGCCATTTCCATGAATCAGGGCTTTGGTAATGCCTCCAAACTCGATGATAAAATTCTCGGGCAACTCCCCCAATGACATCTTTTCTATGGGTATGCTGCCTACTAAGATTATTCCCTAATAAACCGCTTAAATTACTACTCGGAGAGATTACTGCGACAGTTTTCCCCATCCTTTTGGTTTGAACGGCGGCCACAATCGCTGATGGATTACCCCCATAAATTACTACATCATACGCTAAGACTAAGTTATGAAAACTACCCAAAATTAGAAAATGGCATAAAAATCTTGGGAAACTCATTACTTGCCTTGATTCTTACTCATTTGGATTCCTGGTCAATTTTAAACAAAACACCGATCATAGCTTATCTTGTAACTGGTGAAAAAATACCCCTTATTTTTTCTCTAATTTGTAAGTACTCTCAAAATCCTTCTTTCTGGGAGTGATGGGATCATCAAACTAGACGAAAGACGACACCATTGAGGCTGGCTTATTGATTCTAATACTAAGACGACTTTGCTAGGGCAGCGATGGCTTCATCCAAGGAAGCTTTTCTGAATTTGTATCCTTTTTTTTGCAGTACCCCGGGTAAAACATGCCTACTTTGCAAGGCCAACTCCGGAGCCGACCCTAGTAACCAGCAGCCCAATAAAACTGCTAACTTAGGGCCCGGGAAACCAATGCCCAAGGGTGCAAACTGACTTCTCATGGTTTTCATAAATCGACTGTTTTGAACAGGGTCTGGCGAAGTCACATTAACAGGACCTGAAATCAGGGGATGGTTGATCAAAAAATCTACAATGCCGACCCAATCATCCTCGTGTAACCAACTCATCCATTGCTTGCCTGAAGCTTGCTTTCCTCCAAGACCGAAGTGGGTCAATTTCTTAAGCAAAGGGAACGCACCACTGGATCGACCCAAAACAAAGCTTATACGCATGGCGATTTGCCGGACATCCGCCCTGGTAAACTTAAAAAACTCTTCTTCCCATGCCACCGTGACTTCTTCCAAAAAACCGGATCTTTGAATAGGTGCATTTTCGTCATGAGCCAACCCCCCATATAAATATTCTCCATAAAGAGCCATGGAACTGGCATTCAGCCATACGACCGGGGGGGTTTCACATCCTAGGATAGCTTCACCAAGCACCCGAGTGGATTGAATGCGTGAATCCAAAATCTCCCGCCGGTTCGATTGGTTATGCCTACAATCGATGGAACGCCCCGTTAGGTTAATCAAAGTTTCCGCTCCCTCCATTTCCTCGACCCAGTCGCCCAGTGATTTCGCATTCCAAAAAACCACTCTTCCGTGCAATTTCTTTTGAGGATCTTTACGCGAAAGTAAAATGACATCTTTACCCCGATCAATCAATGAAGATGCGAGGAGCTGCCCAAGAAACCCTGTCCCCCCAGCAATAACTATTTTGGGTAAGGACACTGCTTAAGTGATCAACATTGTCCCCAGCGTAGTGAGATGGAAGAATTAGGATTCAGCCCTAATAGCGAACCATCTGGGCAGATTATTTTAAGACAATATTTCGAAAATAAACTTTCATCGGTGGCCCTGCATGTACTTGGAATGCAAGGAGCCCAGATTCTCTTCTCTCCTGAACATCCTCGTCCACAAGCTCACTCATTTTTTGGCCATTGATAAAATGCTCAAAACGAAAACCATCGGCCACAATACGGTACTGATTCCACCCACCTTTTTTTATCGCCAGACCCAACTTCCCTTTATCTCCAATTTTCTCGATTGATTTTACAAGCTTACCTGATTCATCACGAGTCAGCGTGGTACGGTCCCCACGGAGAGAAAGAATACCACGAAAAGCTTCACCGTAGCAAATGCCACTGTAGTTATCACCAGACTCAAAATCTGCTTGGTACCCACCAACACGCCATCCATCATGGGTGCCTGGTTTAATAAAACTTCGGTACTGGATCCCACTGTTGCCGGAGTCGATCTTGCATTCAAGAGTAAGTTCGAAATCTTTCAACTCACCGCCTTTCCATATAAGAAAGGTGTTTCCCTTGGTAGGATTCTCCTTGGTATTGACTCCAATAATCGACCCATCCTCCACATGCCAATGGAGAGGGTTTCCATCCCAACCATCGAGGGTTTTCCCGTCGAAAAGTGACTTTTCGGCAACAAGCGTGATTGGTAAAAGAGAGATGAGTAGCAAGATGATTTCGTTCTTCATAGCAAATATTTTGATCATCCCATGAATAGGAATCGGTTCAAGGAAAAGTTGACCGATATAGAAATTTTCTGCGGAATAGACCCTGTACAAAAGGTGATCGATGATTGAAGTAAACGACTTAAAGATTCATTACGGCGAATTCGTCGCTGTAGATCAATTGAGTTTCTCGGTTAGCCCAGGCTCGATTTTCGGTCTAATCGGGCCCAATGGGGCTGGTAAAACCAGTGCACTCAAAGCAATCGCCACCTTGCTCGAGCCCACCTATGGGGAAATCCTCGTCCAGGGTGTATCCGCTCTGCACCAACCTGAACAGGCAAGAAGTTTTCTCGGTTACATGCCCGACTTCCCCCCAGTCTATGAGGATTTGAAAATCTGGGAGTTTTGTGATCTTTTCGCTCAGGCCTATGGGCTAAGTGGAGAACAGAAAAAAGCAAAAGTCCTCCAATCCCTTCATGCCACCGGACTGCAGGATCAGATGCATACCCTCTGCCGGACACTCTCCCGCGGGATGCGCCAACGGGCCTTGCTCGCCAAGACCCTGGTGCATCAGCCATCCGTTCTTCTACTCGATGAACCAGCGGCCAACCTCGACCCGAAGTCGCGCATAGATTTACGCAATATTCTCAAGTCCC
>JAYQBP010000006.1:0-15710 GCA_038137385.1 Opitutales bacterium
TCGAAATCGGGTGTGCTGAAAAGTACCGCGGGTTCGAATCCCGCCCTCTCCGCCAGCATTAAAGTGGGCCCTATTTCGAATAGAAATCGTTAATTTTATCTGCCACATCACGGAAGGAAATATCAGCCGAATAGATGGCCTTGAATTCTTCGATTGCATGTTCAGTCTTCCCCATTGATTCGTAGCAACACCCCAGTTCGTAAACTGCCTCTTTTTTTCGGTCATCCATAATTTGGATTTCGGCTTTAAGTAGTGAGAATTGCTCGATAGCCAGATCGTAAAACTTTTTCAGTCGATAGGCTCTTCCAAGATAAAGAATAGCACTCAGTTTTGATTTTGCATTTCTTTGTGCGAGTTGGAAATGAGGCAGGCAGGCATCAAATTCCTTCTCATCAAAAAGCAATACGCCAAGATCAAAACGGTAACCTAGTTCATTCGGGTAACGCTTAACTAGAGACTCAAGTTGAGATCTCTGATACGCTTTGCGAGCTAGAATTGCATCCTTTAATCCCTTTGAGGTTTCCTTGTTTTGGGGATCATTTGCCGATGCTTTTTCCCATTTTTCAATTATGTCATCATAATATTCGAGGGTTAATGAGCGCTCTTTTTCTTCTAATGAAACATCTCCTTTGCCTGCGTCTAGTTGCCTTGCTTGATTGATCCATGCGATCGCATTTTGGTGATCTCCATAGCGGTGGTAATAATCTGACAGTTGGCGGTAAAGACTAAGGTTTTGTGGTTCTGCCTGAATTTGATCATAAGTGCTACGGATTAAACTTTCTAAACTCTTCGAGTCGTTGACTGTTTTGGAGGCTTGTTCGAGTGCTTCCGTTTCCGCCTGATCCTTAAGCTGGTCTCTGAAATCCTTAGAACCCTCCCATTTCCCTTTATTCATCGCTACTGCAACCGAGGCACGTTTCATCATGTCTTCGGCATCCCCGTCCGATGGATTGATCTCAAGAATTGCATTTCCTATTTCAATTGCCTGATCGGAAAGCCCAGCTTCAAGGTAGGCATTTGCGAGCATCTTTAAGTTTGTCAGGTCTTTGGGATGAATTTTACGAATAGTTTCGTAAGCAAATACTTTTGTTTGGGTAAGATTGAGGGAGTCTGCCGCATCAGCAAGCATTTGATGAGCCGTCACATTCAACGGGTTTTTGGATATAAGTTCTTCGGCAGATTGGAGGAGTTCTTCAGGGCTTTTTTTAGAGCGCCCGCGGATTAAATAGGAAACATTGGTAAGTTTATTGAAAAGCGATCCTACCCCACTGGATTGGTTCCCGCTGGCTTGTAATTGCTTAGCACGCAATTTCTTCCTCAGCTCAAGGCATCCTGGTTGCTGCTGAAGAATGGCCGAATAAATATCCAGCGAATAGGATAAATCTCTGTTGAGAGCTTTGTCAGCCGCCTCTAATTGTTTGATCAGTCTTGGATCAAGGTCGGGTATGGAAACTTCTTCTATCATACAGGGTAAAGTATATACTCTTGAGGTTGCAAAAATTTACAATGCTTTTTGAAGCACAGATCTAAGCTGCTCGAAGCATTCCTCCATTATTGTTGTTGAGGGCCCTTCTACCAGCAGCCTTATCTTAGGTTCTGTTCCAGAATATCGAATCAACACTCGTCCTTTTTCCCCAAGGTGATTTTGGCATATTTCAAGTTCTTGGTTAAGAGTGGGGATTTGATCTAAGGGAGGTTTTGAGGCGACAAAAAAAGATCCTGATTTTGAAGGTAAAAGGTTGATCTCATTGCTCAGGCTGTCAAGGGACTGTGCCGAGCGATTCATTGCCTGTAGCACCGACAACGCAGCAAATAAGCCATCCCCAGTTGGTAGGTAGTCTCGGAAGATGATGTGACCCGATGATTCGCCTCCTAGGCTAGAGTTTTTATCAAGCATTTTTTGGTAAACATTACGATCGCCCACATCCGCACTAATTGAATGAATGCCCTCTTTATTTAGAGAAGAGTGAAGTCCGAAATTGCTATGGATAGTAGATACAAATGTGGACGACTCTAATTCATTGTTTCGGTAAGCATGCAATGCCAAGAGTCCGAGGATTTGGTCTCCGTCAATTTTGGAGCCTTGGTGATTAACAAAGCATACTCGATCTCCATCTCCATCGTGAGCGATTCCCAGATGGAGTTTTTCTCTCTGAACGAGGGAAATTAAAGATTCAAGGTTTTCCGAGCCACACTCGTTGTTTATTAAACCTGTACCCTGGTGGATTGCAGAAACATCTGCACCTAAATCCTCGAGCATGGTCATCGTACTCTTACATGTGGCTCCATTTGCCGAGTCGAGTGCTATTTGCAAACCGGATAGATTGAGTTCGGAGAAGTGCGATTTTATGTTTTTTAAATATTCATCCAAGATAGGTCGAGATTCGCAGGTATCATCTGCTTGCTTGTGAGGCCGTTCCATGCCTATGAATGATTCAAGAAGTACTTCTTGTTGAAGGTTTAGCTTTGTGCCATCTCCGTTAAAAAACTTGATTCCATTGTCTTTGTAAGGATTGTGTGAGGCAGTGATCATGACCCCAAAATTTAATTGGTGTTTGATCACTCCAAAAGCGAGAGCAGGGGTCGGGACAACATCAAAGTCTATGACTCTGGCACCTGAAACTTTCAATCCATTGATCAAGGCTTCCTTGAGCGATGGGCTAGATGGGCGAGTATCACAACCTAAGGCTACATTTGGTGAAGACATACCTTGTTCGTTAAGAAAGTAGCCCACGGCCATACCCACTTTTTGGGCAAAAGCTTCGTTCATATTCTCAGACCCGTAGGCACCTCGAATCCCATCCGTGCCAAAATATTTCATAATCTTGAGAAAAACTTTTGTGCTTTAGAGAGCCAGTCAGTAACTGCTCCAGACGCGAGTAATTCTTCTGCACAACTCACTCCATCTTTTAGGGATTGAACATGCCCGGCAACCCTAAGTGCTGAAGAGGCATTCATCAGAACGGTTGCCTTAAGTCCAGTAGGTGCATTCCCGTTGAGCAGTTGATCGAGTATAGATAGGTTTTCTTTCAAGCCTCCACCTTTTATATGTTCAGCAGGATAGGTTTTCATTCCCCAGTGTTCGGGATCTAACCGCAGGGAACCGCCATCATCGATATCCCCATAAGAACAAACTATGTTCGTTCCACAAGCAGTTAATTCATCCATCCTTCCTGCAGGATTTTGATCCAACATACCATGTACAACCCAGCCGGATTTGCTTCCGTTTGCTAAAAGACAATGAGCCATTTGCTTGAGGAATTTCGGATCGTAAACCCCGAGGATTTGATGTGCAGGAGTCGCCGGATTTAAACAGGGACCAAGTCGATTAAAGAGGGTAATGATGCCCTGCTTTGCTAATGCTTGGCGGACGGGTGCTAGGTTCTTAAACGCTGGATGAAAGTGTGGTGCAAATAAGAAGCAAAAATTCAATTCATTTAAGCTGGATGATAATTTTTCTGGATCTACTTCCATAGGGATGCCCAACGCCTCGAGTATATCAGCACTTCCACACTTTGAACTGATTGATCGGTTGCCGTGTTTGATGACGGGCACACCTGCGGTGGCGACCACAATACTTACAAATGTAGAAATATTAAAACTTCCAGACTGATCACCACCCGTTCCACAAAGGTCAATTGCTTGGCTGGAAAATTCCGATAAGAGCGGGTCTTTCGCAAACCCTCGGAAAGCAGAAACGAAGCTGGAAAACTCATCATCCGTTTCACCCTTTGAAGAAAGTTCCTTGAGGAACCTCATTTTACTTTCTGGAGAAATGGATTCAGAAATTAGGTGGCTCGCGACAACATTGACCTGATCGGGTTCAAGGTTTTTCGATAAGGATATCAACTCAGTATATTCTCGTAATGGGTCGTTCATAGAGGGATGTTTAGTAATACCCCTTGGTAGTATGATCTTGCGAGGAAGGGTATTCTCTTCAAGTAAGTGATGTATTATGTTGCTTCAATCAAAATTAGCATCCGCTTGGGTAATTTGCCTGATCTTTTTTGCTCATAAATCAATGGGTCAGCCCAATGACTCGGCAGAACCTATGGAGCCGATCATTGGCTATGGGGATGCGCTTATATTGGGACTGGTTGAAGGAGTTACAGAATTTTTACCTATCTCATCAACTGGCCACTTGATCCTAACCAATGAATGGTTGCTCGAAGCTTCATCCATGAATCAGATTCAGTTGGATGCGGTGAATGCTTATTCGATTGTGATTCAGGCTGGGGCAATTGTTGCGGTAGCGTTAATATACGCTCGAAGGATTTTAGCCCTTGTTTTGGGTATATTAGGTTTTGATCCAGTGGGTAGACGGTTAGCGATCAATCTTATTGCCGCATTTGTACCGGCTGCCCTGCTGGGGCCCTTGCTAGATGAAAAGATTGAGGCGGTTTTATTTGGTGCTACACCTGTTGCAGTTGCCCTAATTCTAGGAGCTATTTTTATGAGATGGGCAGAACGAAGAAAGAAAAATGTTGAGAGAATTGATGGAGATCGAGGGAAAGATTTAGAGGATCTGAGTCTTAAGGATTCGTTTATCGTGGGTTTATTGCAGTGCGTTGCCATGTGTCCAGGTACGAGTCGTTCTATGATGACGATTGTCGGTGGATATTTTGTCGGGTTGTCTCGCAGGCATGCGGCTGAATTCAGCTTTCTTTTGGGCCTGGTCACATTGACTGCAGCTGCAGGATACAAAGTGCTTACTAGGGGCCGAGCACTAGTCGAAAACTTGGATTTTGGACCGATGGTTTTTGGTTGTTTAGTCGCTGGAATTGCAGCTGGTTTTTCCGTACGATGGTTGGTCGGTTACTTAGCGAGCCAAGGGCTTGGGTTGTTCGTATGGTACCGTCTTATTCTTGGGTTGCTTCTCCTTCTACAAATTTACTTATTCTGAGGTTTACCAGTCATTTAAATGAAGACCTACACTAATCTTGACGAGATAAGATTAGAATGATTTAATTTAGAACATGGGACAGCCTAAAAGAAAACAATCCAAGCAACGCAGTCGCAAGCGTCGTGGGGCTAATCGCTTTGTCGCTCCACTTCTCGCTAAAGAGCCGGACGGATCTTTTTCGCGTCCTCACCGTGTAAACCCTGAGACTGGGGAATATCGCGGGCGCCAAGTATTAGATTTAGAGGTTTAATTCCTCGATAGAGCTTCTTATGGCTAGTCCAGAGGCTCACATAACTCTTGCAGTTGATGTAATGGGGGGAGACAAAGGTCCCTCTGAAGTCTTAGCTGGTCTGCTCAAAACCACATCCTTTATTCCAAATAACCTCCGTTATTTGTTATTTGGTCGAGAAGACGAACTGAATAATTTACTCAGCGATTCTGGAGACTGGAAAAGAATTAATTATGAAATTCGCCATGCTCCTGAAGTCGTGCACATGGATGAAAAGCCGATTGCTGGAATAAAAAATAAAAAAAACTCCTCCATGGCATTGGCCTTGCAAGCTCTCAAGGAAGAGGAGGCCGATGCGATGCTATGCTGTGGTAATACTGGATGTTTAATGGCAGGCGGAACCATTCGACTTCGTACATTGGAGGGCGTGGAAAGACCGGCTCTTTGCACGATTTGGCCCGGTCGCGAAAGGTATTTCACTTTATTGGATGCCGGGGCCAATCCACATCCAAAACCTTTTCACATTGTTCAAAACGCCATTTTAGGGTCTAACTACGCCAGGGTAGCCTTAGGCCTCGTACGACCTAAGGTGGGGCTCCTTACCATAGGCACGGAAGAGGGAAAGGGGAATGAATTAATTCATGAAGCTCATGCAATGTTAAAAGATATTGATGGTAGTATTCTCAATTATGCTGGTTTAATTGAAGGGTTCCAGATTTTTGAAAATGTGGTAGATGTAGTGGTTTGTGATGGTTTCGTTGGTAATATCGTCCTGAAAGCCTGTGAATCCTTAAGTAAACTCATTGGAACTTTTCTCGATGAAGAATTAAAAAGGAATGCCCTCAGAAAAACAGGTGCTCTGCTATCTATGGGAGCATTTCGGGGTCTTAAACAAAGGATTAATCCTGAACAATTCGGAGGTGCACCACTCCTGGGACTTAACCGCAATGTGATCAAAGCACATGGTTCTTCGAATAAAAACCATATTTGTGGAGCCGTAAACATTGCCCTAGATTTAGTCAGGCACGATATGCTTGGTCAGATGCAGGAAGATATCCGTGCTGCAAATGACCTCTTGCGTCCTTTTCCGCAACGGTCGGATACGCCGAATGACTAGTTTTATGGCTATTTCTTCCAAAACCAAAATATTGGGAGTTGGTTCTTATTCACCAACGCGCAGGCTCAGTAATGATGAATTAAGCAAAATTGTGGAGACTTCCGATGACTGGATTAGCTCTCGAACAGGAATTCGGGAGAGAAGAATCGCCTCAGAAGCAGAAGCAACGAGCGACTTATCTTTAATCGCTGCGAAGAGAGCTCTGGAAGACGCTCAAATATCACCTGAAGATATCGATCTTGTATTGGTTGCAACCATTACTCCAGACATGGCATTTCCCTCCACAGCATGTATCTTGCAACATAAACTAGGATTACGCAAAGTGGCGTGTTTTGACCTTGAGGCTGCCTGCTCGGGTTTTCTCTATGCTCTGGATGTTGCGGATGCGATGCTTTCAACTGGTCGCTATAAAAATGTGCTCGTTGTGGGTGCGGAAAAAATGTCGAGTATCATGGATTGGGAAGATCGTACTACCTGTGTTTTATTTGGGGATGGTGCCGGTGCGGCGGTTCTTTCAAAAGAAGGTACTGGTTCGGAATTATTGGGTTTTTATTGCGGTGCAGATGGGGCCACTCCTTCTCTGTTGTATCAACCAGCGGGAGGTTCTGCACGACCTGCGTCCTCCGAGACATTAGAAACAAGGCAGCACTACTTGAAAATGAACGGACGCGAAATTTTTAAATCAGCGGTTCGTGTGATGGAGTCTTCGTGCCGCCATTTATTGGATAAACACAATCTAAAAATTACTCAGATAGATCATGTGATTCCCCATCAGGCCAATATGCGAATCGTGGAAAGTTTATCCAAAAGATTAGAAATACCCATGGACAACTTTTACTGCAATTTGGATCGATATGGAAATACTTCAGCTGCATCCATTCCTCTAGCACTGGACGAAGCGGTAAAGGCCGATAAATTCAAAAAGGGACAATTAGGCTTGTTGGTCGCTTTTGGAGCTGGTTTAACTTGGGCATCTTCTTTGATCCGATTTTAATATTTATGAAACATCCCATTCGAACCCGTGGGCTACTCTTGTTAGTTGCTTTTGTTCTAGGAATAGAAGTTTGGGCAGTTAATAGAAAATCGACAAGTGAGGATGAGAGAAATGACTTATTTCCGGGAACTGGCTTTTGGGTTAAGAATCGCCTACCTTTTGAGGATCAGGAAGCGAGGCAATGGTTTCAGGCGGGTATCCAATTGGAGCGAGACGGGGAATCAAAGAAGGCTCTCAAGATTTACAAAAAATTTACTAAACGAAGAACCGATTTAATCATTAATTTCGAAGGTAATGAGGTTCTTATTGGTCCTGAAGCTATTTACCGTGCATCTTTGATTTCTGAAAAGTTGGGAGACTGGAAAGTTGCTTTCAATTATCTTGAGCTAATTGCTAAAGCCTATGTGCTTTATGATTTTGACAGGATTGCAGATTCTTTAATACGAATTGCAGAGAAAATTGCGACTCAGCCATTACCGAAGAAATGGGGATTCCTTCCCAGACTAAGTTCAGATTCTGAAAACTTTGGAAGATTTAAAAAGATTGTGGAGGTCGCCAAAGGACCTAAATATGCACCCCGTGCACTCATGGTTCTTTCAAACCTTGCCCTGAAGCATGGAAAGCAAGAAGATGCAATAGAAGCATTAGAGAAAATAACTAATTTTTATCCAGATCATTTTCTCTCAGAAGAGGCTCTTTTCATGCTGGCTGAGATATATCAAACAAAAATCAATGGGTCATCCTACGATCAAAGCATCACTAAGAAAACTAGGGATTATTATGAACTCTACCTCAGTCTCCACGATTCTAAACCGCGTATAGCACCATCAGAAACGGATCATGAATTCCAAAAACGTGAAAATGCCTGGAATGAAAGAAGAAAGCTAGCTACTAAACAAATTAGTTTTTTGAAAGAGCAATTAGCGTTAAGCCAAATAGAAATGGGTGAGTATGTTGAAAAATATGGAAAATACTTTTTGGTGAACTGGAAGGAGCTTGGGCATGGTCCAGCTCGTAACTTTTATTATAATGCTAAAAATTACCCCGGTACAAAAGCGGCAAAATTAGCGGATAAAAAAATTAAAGCGTTGGAAGGTGAAAAATAATGATTTTAGATTATTTTTTTCTCTAGTGAGTATCCTTTTTTTATTTGGTTGTTCTTACAAACTGGGCTCTCCCAATCCTCCTCCTCCCAAAGTTGCTCTCAATATAATCAATGATTCTTCTTTACCTCGTTTGGGTCCATTTCTGGTTTCTGAATTGAGGAAGAAATTTCTTCTAAACGGAATCGACATATACCCAACTCGATCAAGAGATCGAAACACCGCTTACCTAAAAGTCAGAGTTTACGATTACTTGGATAGCACCGAGATTTTATCTTTAAGGGACACCCTTCTTGGTACTGGGCAGCAATTAAGGGTTTTTGCTGAGATGAAGCTAGAAGATTTTTCTGGGATAAAAAAATACAATAAAAAAGTATCTGCGTCCTCGGTGGTTCTCCGTCCAAGCGATGTGTCTTCCCCAATTAGAGAACCCAGTCTTGTTTCTTTAGCTGAGGAATTATCCAACGAGATATTCTTTAATTTTCAACAAGTTACTTGGTAAAATTCTTTCATCAATATGAATAAACGATTAGCACCCTCATTGCTTGCAGGTGATCATGGTAATTTATGTGCATCACTTCAGGAAGTTGAAAGGGATCAACGTAAGTGGATACATCTTGATATAATGGACGGACATTTTGTGCCCAACTTAAGTTTTGGTCCGCAAACCATTGCAGATCTTAGAGATCACTCTGAGCTTTTTTTTGATGTTCATCTAATGCTTGATCGTCCAGACTTATATCTGGATGCATTTATTGCAGCCGGCGCAGAATTGATTACTATACACCTAGAGCCAGACTACGATCACCAAGCGGCACTTAATAAGATTCGAGATGCCGGTTTAAAAACTGGACTGGCGATTAACCCGGATACACCGGTCGATTTGTTTTTTCCTCATTTGGATCAAGTAGATCTTTGTTTATGCATGACGGTGAACCCAGGGTTTGGTGGGCAGGCCTTCAAACCTTATGTTTTGGATAAGGTCAAGGAATTGTCGAGATATCGTGAGGAAAAAGAATTGAGTTTCCTGATCGAGGTTGACGGTGGAGTTGGCCCGCAACATGTAGACGAATGTCTACAAGCTGGGGTCGACATATTCGTCGCTGGAACCTCATATTATAAAGCCAATTCCGAAGAGCGGGCCGAATTTGCCCGCTCTGTCGGAGAGGTTGTTGTTTGAGCAGTATTAACTGAATATACCGCTTACTGTAATAAAAGGGGCTAAAACTAAAGCAACTACCGAGATAAGTTTGAGCAGAATATTTAGGGAAGGACCCGAGGTGTCTTTTAAAGGGTCTCCAACAGTATCGCCAACAACTGCGGCTTTATGAAGGTCGGAACCCTTTCCGTGGCGCTCCCCATTAATTTCATATCCTTCCTCGACCATTTTTTTGGCATTGTCCCAGGCACCACCAGCGTTCGACTGAAATAGAGCAAGGAGAACTCCGCTGACGGTGACACCCGCTAATAAGCCACCGAGCATGGTTGCTCCTCCACCAAAACCAATCAAAACAGGTGTGGCAATGGCAACGATACCGGGTGCAACCATTTCTTTGATGGCAGATTGGGTAGAAATCTCTACGCATTTTCCATACTCAGCTGAGTCAATTGCTTCATCGAATGATCTTTTGTCATCTTCTGACCAATCAGAGCTGGGTTTGCCTTCATTTTGATTCATCACTTCAAGTGCTTTTTTAAGGGCAGGGATGTTGTGAAATTGTCTACGAACTTCTTGAATCATGGACATGGCTGCCCGTCCAACAGCACCCATCGCTAGAGCACTGAATAAGAAAGGAAGCATTCCTCCGACAAAAAGACCTGCCATTACTTTAGGATCAAGAATGTTTATTTGTGACAAAGGAGTGTCAGGGTGGGTTTGATTAAAAGATGCAGTAAATGCAGCAAACAGTGCCAAAGCCGTGAGCGCGGCCGATCCTATAGCAAAACCTTTACCGATAGCAGCAGTCGTATTCCCTACAGCATCCAACTTATCGGTTCTTTCTCGAACTTCTTTGGGGAGTTCAGACATTTCTGCAATCCCTCCGGCGTTGTCAGAGATGGGACCATACGCATCCACGGCGAGCTGAATTCCGGTGTTGGAAAGCATGCCCACCGCAGCAATTGCAATTCCGTAGAGACCTGCCATCTCATGAGCACCAATTACTGCGGCAGCGATTACTAAAATAGGCAGAGTTGTGGAAATCATTCCAACTCCAAGCCCGGAAATGATATTCGTGGCATATCCAGTAATCGATTGGTCTACGATCGCCTTGACTGGTTTTTTGTGTGTTCCTGTGTAATACTCGGTAATCATTCCAATAGCCAAGCCGGCAACGAGACCGATGATCGTTGCCCAAAATACACCCATGGCGGTAAAGCTGGCCTCGCCAAAGGTCCAAGTTTCAGGAAGGAATTTGTTGATTATGTAGTAGGAAGCTGCGATCATCAGACCCGAAGATACGAATTCACCCGTGTTGAGTGCCTTTTGCGGGTCTCCACCATCTTTTACTTTTACCAAGAAAGTTCCTATAATAGAGGTGATGATACCAACAGCCCCCAGAATGAGGGGCAGGAAAACGGGGGACAAACCTCCCAAGAAATCGGAAAAATTAGAGGAGCCTGCGACCATTGCCGCACCCAAAACCATCGTTCCGATAATAGAGCCTACATAAGACTCGAACAAATCAGCACCCATACCTGCAACATCTCCAACATTATCACCAACATTGTCTGCAATGGTTGCTGGGTTGAGGGGATGATCTTCAGGAATGCCAGCTTCTACTTTACCAACCAAGTCGGCACCCACATCTGCAGCCTTGGTATAAATGCCTCCACCTACACGGGCAAATAGTGCAATTGAAGAAGCTCCAAAGGAAAAGCCAGTCAAAACTGATAGGGTAGTGCTAAGAGAGTTTTTGTTTTCAAAAGCCCCAAAAAAATCACTGAAATAAGCAAACAGCCCACCTAGTCCAAGGATACCAAGGCCAACCACGCCTAAACCCATTACCGCACCACCGGAAAAAGCAACTTCTAGAGCATTTCCAAGACTCTCTTTGGCCGCATTGGCTGTTCTTACATTAGCTTTCGTGGCCACTTTCATGCCAAGATAACCGGCCAAGCCTGAACAAAAAGCTCCCACAACGAAAGACACTGCAACCAACCCGTGGCTATTGGGGTTATTATTTCCACTCCAGTAAAGAAGAGCCGCAACTGCTACTACAAAGAAAAATAATACCTTATATTCTGCACGAAGAAACGCCATCGCTCCTTCCTGAATACTTTTGGCAATCTTGGACATTCTTTCAGTGCCCTCTGAAATTGCATTGATTGATTGTGTCTTCCACCAAGTAAAGAGGAGCGCAATTGCACCAATTGCAGGCAGGATAATAGGAAGTTGTTCAAGGGTCATAAGTATAGCTTGATTTTAGTTAGGCTGGAAATCGATCACTGATCGAAAATGATAGAATGCGATCGTTTATGATCGAAACGATTGATTAAATCAAGTTTGAAGTGTTACGAGAAGCTAAGATGAACCTAAGCTTCAATCTTGCAAATCCCGTCACAAATGTTTGGATGGGGTCATGATAAAGCAAATTTTACATGCCTTGCTTATTCTCTTTCTTTTTGCCTCCTGCGAAAATAGATATCGTAAAGGAAATTTATCTTCTACCAATCAATCGGTGGATTCTAAATTTATTGGCAAAACGACGGATGATACCTACCAAGTCAGCCAAAGCGAATATGATGATAATTTTGTCTCGAGATACGGCTTACTCTATTTAAAATCGAGTACCGATCCTTTTACTGGAA
Source organism: Opitutales bacterium (assembly GCA_038137385.1). Lineage (GTDB taxonomy): Bacteria > Verrucomicrobiota > Verrucomicrobiia > Opitutales > Seribacteraceae > Chordibacter. Next base: position 12,157 of record JAYQBP010000006.1, read on the forward strand.
GAATCTTAACTGTAGGTACTGGTGAAAGTGGCGAATATGTTTCTTCCGATGAGTCATGGAAAAATGGCCGAAAAAATGGAAAGAGTTCAAAGTGGTTTTCTAACGGTATTAAAATGTACGAGAGAAATTACCGCGAGGGTAGGTGGCATGGTTCAGTTACCCGGTGGTGGCCGAACGGCCAAAAAATGTATGTTCGTGCATACACCAACGGGCTTAGACACGGAAATGAGGCCACTTGGCGATCCGACGGTACCCCCTTATCCTTACCCCCTGAAGGATCTACTCCCTCGCTGGATAGAATCCCTCCAGAGACTGAAGACGAGGTGGAGAATTTCCCTATTGCTGAGCAGAAAGACGAATCCTTTGGCCAAGAAATAACCGAGGAAGCGGATGGGATCGAATTCCAGTCACTTGATTCCTCTGCGGATGAGTCATTACCCAGTTTTACGGATCCAGAGCCCCCAATTGAAATAGAAGATACAGGGTTCTCCGACTTGCCAAGCTTTCCTCCTATGGAAGAAGATCCTTCCGCACAAGATCTTCCCTTAGAAAGCCCTGAGAGTACGAGTTTTACTAATGATTTACCGGCTGTGCCTGAGCCGGTTGATATACCTGAAGAAGTTCCACCCTTAGGTGAGCTGCCGTCCAGTGATGATTCGGGCATGCCCGATCTTCCAGGGCTCGATTCTACAGACACGGTTAATGAAGAGCCAATTCCGCCTCTTCCAGATCTTCCAGATTCTGGAGGCCTTCCTCCATTACCCGGTATGGAAGACAGTGGAGCCCTTCCTCCCCTGCCTGGTGGGGAGGATGCTGGTTTGGGGGATTTGCCTCCACTTCCTCCACTTCCTTGAGATAACAGCACACTCGTTCCAAGTGCTTAGGACCAAAAATCTGAATTTATTTAGTATCATATCAAGTAGCGAATGAGTGATCATGAGCCAGAATACTCGGGGCGAAGAAAGTTCATTCGTGTGGCGACCCTTGGGGCCTCGGCAGCTTGCGGTATTTTTCCTTTAGCTTCAGGTTTACCAGCTCTATTGGATCCAATTAAAAAAGAAGGTAAAAAGGGAGACGACAGATGGTCAAAAGTCGCATCCCTCGCATCTTTGCCAAATGACGGAGCCCCTGTTAAATTTGAAGTAATTCAGGAAAAAGTCGTCGATGCTTGGACCACCTACAAAGATGTACCCGTGGGTGCAGTCTACCTCACCAGAAAGGCCAATGATGTGGTTGCTTTTAACCTAAAGTGTCCTCACCTAGGATGTGCCATTGACTACCGTAAGCAATCCAATGACTACTTTTGTCCATGTCATAATAGTTCCTTCGGCTTGGATGGTTCAATCACCACTCAGAATAGCCCTAGTCCACGTCCTATGGATACGATGGAGACAAAGGTAGAAGATGGTTTCGTATGGATTCGTTTCCAGCATTTCAGGCCCAATATTCCTGAGAAGATACCTCTTACATGAAGTTTATTTTCGATTGGCTGGATGATCGTTCAGGCTACCGGAATCTCTTGCATGAGGTTTTATACGAAAAAGTTCCTGGAGGTGCTCGTTGGAGATATGTTTGGGGCAGCTGCTTAACTTTTGCTTTTTTTACTCAGGTAGTCACCGGAACCCTCCTTTGGATGTTCTACAGTCCTAGTGCACAAACTGCATGGGAAAGTGTGTATTTTTTACAATATCAAGTTTGGGGAGGTTGGTTTTTAAGGGGAGTTCATCATTACATGGCTCAGGCAATGATCGTTCTTTTGGTATTACACCTTATGCAAGTGGTCATAGATGGAGCTTACAGGGCTCCACGGGAGTTAAATTTTTGGTTCGGTGCCTTGATGATGGGGGTAACTTTAGCCCTCTCTTTAACCGGCTATTTACTGCCTTGGGACCAAAAAGGGTACTGGGCTACAGCTGTAGCTACAAACCTAATGGCTGAGGTTCCTTGGGTGGGGCCCGCCTTGCAAAAAGTGGTCGTTGGCGGAGTGGAGTATGGTCATCATACCCTGACGCGCTTTTTTGCTCTGCACGCTGGTGTTCTTCCAGCCATGCTGGTTGGATTGGTCGTGGTTCACATCTATTTATTCAGAAAGCATGGAATTCATGTGAAAGAGCCAAGACCTAAAAAAGACTCCTATTTTTGGCCCGATCAGATTCTAAAAGATGCCATTGCTTGCCTTGCTATTCTCCTAGCGGTTGTAGGCTTGACGCTTTATTTCAGAGGGGCTCCTCTCGGACCTCCTGCTGATCCAGCGAATGAATTTCCTGCCCGCCCAGAATGGTATTTCTTATTTCTCTTTCAATTGCTGAAGTATGTTCCCGCTTTTTGGGGAGCTGTAATCATTCCTGCCTTCTTAGGTCTTTGGATTTTTATGCAACCCTTTATCGGCACCACGAAGTCTGGGCATCAATTAAATATCGGATTCTGGTGGTCATTAATTGCTGGCTCAGTAGCCCTGACTTTAATGGCCTTTTCGGAAGATCGCGAAAACCTCCGTCATACAGCTGCGATTGAAGAGGCAAACTGGCAAGCCGAAAGGGTCCTTTCGATTGTGGATGAACAAGGGATTCCACCAGCTGGTGCGGTAACATTATTAAGAAACGATCGTGAAAATCGGGCTCGCAATTTATTTGCATCCCATTGTTCAAGCTGTCACCGCTACAACGGTCATGACGGTCGGGGTTACCCAGTGGACGATGTGCAATCAGCACCCGAACTGGCTGGATTTGCAAGCGTAGATTGGGTGACTCGTTTGCTTACTCATAAGCATTATGTTTCTGAAGAGTATTTCGGAGGCACTGCCTTTAAAAACGGTACGATGGCTCGAAAAGTTCTAGCAAATTATACTCCAGAGGAAACAGATCTTCTTCCCCAGATAGCGAGGTTACTTTCCGACCTAGCAGACTTGCCGTATCAAGAAGCCCTAGATGATGAAGAGCATGAAGAGTTGATGGCTCTATTTTACAATGATGACGCGGATTTCCAGGACGGTCTCGCTTGTATTGACTGCCATGATATTGATTCAGAAGGGGATGGATATGCTCCAGACCTTACTGGCTATGGTTCAAATGAATGGACTGTTGCATTCATTCAAAACCCAGAGGACGTGCGTTTTTATGGGGAAGATAATGACCGCATGCCATGTTACGCAAAAGATGCAAAGCTAAGTGACGAAGAGATCCAAATTCTTTCGGATTGGATTCGATCGAAGCCGGCTGAATAAGGTTTTCGAAGATCTTTACTTTTAGAGAGGGCTGGATCTAATCCGCCTGATTAAATTCTTGGATTGGATAAAGAAATGTTCTATCCAATTATAGAACATCCTTGTTGGTTGTTTCAGCGTTCAATTCAAAAGATTTAATGATCCAAATTTATCTTCATCACAATGGCCAGCAGGTTGGACCGTATACATTAGAGGCTTTGCAAGAATCGCTTAATTCAAAGCAACTAAAGATGGAGCAGCTTGCTTGGTTTGAAGGTTGTGCTAATTGGGTAACCCTAGCCGAAGTGCCTGGTATTATTTTGCCTCAGGGAGGGCAGGGTGATAGGTCAGC
>JAYQBP010000006.1:15720-32628 GCA_038137385.1 Opitutales bacterium
CGATTTACCTCCCTTTGAAGCCTACAGTGGGGAAGATCCATATTTGTTTATCAGTTACTCCCATCAGGATGCACATTTGGTTTACCCTGAAATTATCCAACTCGATCAATCGGGATATAATATTTGGTACGATGAAGGTGTGGCTGCAAGTAATGAATGGCCAGAGGAGATAGCCAATGCGGTTCTTGGTTGTAGTGTGTTCGTCTGCTTTATTTCTCCGCGAGCAACTGATTCAATCAATTGTAGAAACGAGATTAATTTAGCACTAAATGAAAAAAAACCATTTCTTGCTATTCACTTGGAGGATACGGAGCTCCCTCCTGGCTTAAGACTTCGCATGGGAGATCTACAGGCGATTATTAAAAATAAAATTCCTGCAGACCGATACTTTATTAAAATTACCACCACCCTAGATCAACTCCTTGGACGAAAGGCGAAAGCAAATTTAGGTGCAATCGAAAAAGCCACACAGCTATATGTTTCTCGGGAGGGCCAGACCTTCGGCCCGTACACCCTAGATCAAGCCAACCAATTCTTGATTGCTGGGCAACTCCTGCCGTCCGACTATGCCATGTTGGAGGGGCAATCGGAGTGGAGATTTCTACCCGATGTTATTGCAGCTTTGTCTGAAACCGAAGCTAGGCATTCTCAAGCAGTCCATGCCGATTTGCCTGCTTCTCCATCCACTCCTCAAAAATCGCAAGCTAATTTAAAAAAAGTACCGAAAAAAAAGGGAATCAAACCGAAGTTAAATTCCAAGCCGACTCAAACTAAGGTAAAGGAGAAAAGCTTGGTTTCAAAGTTGATTGCCACCCTTGTGATATTTTTAGCAACGGGTCTGGTTGTAAGTGGCTCTACTTTAGGGGCTTATTTAATAGCACCTTCTCAGATTGGTCCAATTGTGAGAAAGTTTGGAGTTCCTATAGAGACTTGGTTTCCAGGCAGAGAAGCAGGTTCAGCAGAAATTGTACAAGCTCCGCCTGGTACGATTCATGATGTCAATCTGGCCCCTGACCAGTGGCATCATTTACGTTCCTCTGGAATCATGCTCATGCCCATTGAGGGAGCCGATGGTTTACAGGTTATTTCTCCGGTCGATCCCAAATTGGCGATGAATGATGAGGACTTGGAAATTTTGCAGTATGTCGCTCAACACCTTGTAATTTTAGATCTTACAAATTCTCAAGTGACCGATGAAGGTCTGGCGGTATTACAAAAATTCCCCAATTTACAGAAGCTTATTCTTGAGGGTTCCGAAAAGGTTACCGTTTCCGGTATTAGAAACATTTCTACAATCAAAAGCCTCGAACTTTTAAATTTAATCCGATTAAAAATGGATGATTCAGTGGTTGATGTGCTTTCGGAAATGAGTGGTCTGCAACAAGTTTTTCTTTACCAAGCAGGGATCTCAAGCGATGCGATTCAGAAATTGAAAGATTCCCGCCCGCGGATGTTTGTCAACGCAGGTTAGGCTTTTTGTGTGCGGACTTTGATTTTTCGTTTTGGAAAACAGGTTGAGCAAATAGGGCATTCTAAACCGAAGCAAGATCGGGCTGTACAATACTCTCTTCCATAAAAGATTATCTGCAGATGCAATAGATTCCACCTTTTTTGCGGGAAGAGTCTTTTTAAATCTTTCTCGGTTTGAGTAACATTTTTACCTGATGTTAATTTCCAGCGTTGGGCGAGTCGGTGAATGTGGGTATCCACCGGAAAAGCAGGCATACCAAAGGCTTGGCTCATCACTACGGCGGCTGTCTTATGACCTACCCCGGGAAGTTCTTCTAATCCATCGAAGGTTTGAGGGACCTGCCCCATATATTTTTCATTAATGAGAATGGAAAGGTTGCGGATTGCTTGAGCTTTCCTAGGTGCCAACCCGCACGGTCTTACAATCGAATTGATTTGTTCAACCGTTTGCCTAGCCATATCCCAAGAGTTATTGGCTAAGGTGAAGAGGGCTGGGGTCACTTGATTTACCCGTTCATCTGTGCATTGTGCAGATAGAAGAACGGCGACTAAGAGCGTGTATGGGTCGTGATGATTTAGGGGAACAGGTGGATCCGGGTACAATTGATCGAGCGTGTGATCAATGTATTGTATTCTTTCTTTTAGGTTCAACTAGGGCGATCCCTTTTGGGAAGTCCGTTTGGATGAGGAGTCTCTTTACTTTTTGTAATTGGCCGCCTCTTCAGACCCTGAGGTTGATGACCCTTTTGAATAGGAGTGGGCACCCATTCCAGCCAGCTGTCCATTTTGTACAATAAGATAGGGTTCACGGATAGGGGCGTCAGTGAACAGGCACTCTAGAATCTCACGCACACCTGCGGCATATCTTGCCTGTGCGGATAGTGAGGTGCCGGATGTATGAGGAGTCATCCCGTGGTGAGGCATGGTTCGCCAAATATGATCATTCGGAGCAGGTTGAGGAAACCATACATCCCCAGCGTATCCACTAAGCTGGCCGGATTCTAGAGCACGAGCAACCGCCTCCCGGTCACAGATTTTACCTCGGGCGGTGTTTACAATGTAAGCCCCTTTTCTCATTTTCGAAATCATATTGTCATCGAATAAGTGCTCTGTTTCAGGATGAAGCGGACAGTTGATTGTTACCACATGGCAGACCGAGACCAAAGATTCGACACTCTCGTGGTGAGTCAAATTGAGTTCATCTTCCACTTCCTTAGGTAGGCGATGACGATCGAAGTAGTGTAGATGCACATCAAAAGGCTTCATTTTACGTAAGACATCGAGCCCGATTCTACCGGCTGCGACCGTGCCTACATGCATCCCCTCGACATCGTAGGAACGCTTCACTGCATCTGCAATATTCCATCCCCCTTCATTCACGATTCGGTGTTGGTTGTGGTAATCGCGCACTAGGGAAAGAATCATCATCACCACATGCTCGGCCACGGATCGGGAATTGCAGTAGGTTACCTCAACGACATCGACATGGTGATCCATCGCAGCTTGTAAATCGACATGGTCGGATCCAATCCCTGCGGTGATGGCCATTTTTAGGTTGGGTGCGGATTCGATGCGCTCGCGCGTCAAATAATAAGGGAAGAAAGGTTGGGATATGACCACATCCGCATCTACTAATTCTTGGTCCGCTTTGCATCCGGCACCATCCTTATCCGAGGTGACTACGAAGGTATGTCCGGCATCTTCCAAAAATTTACGAAGTCCTAATTCACCAGAAACGCAACCGAGTAAATGTCCTGGGTTAAAATCAATCGAATCAGGCGAGGGCAGGGTCATCCCGTCAGGATACTTTTCCAAGGCAGGCAAATCGTTAAGTGGGTAACTGGCAGGCATGCCTGTTATAGGGTCATCGTAAAGTATGCAGAGAATCTTCATTTTAAGTAATTTTATTTGTGAGGTAGATGAGGTATTTTGAATTAAATGCCCAGCTTTTGTCACGGATTAATTTCACTATCCTTTTAAAATAATTTCTCAACTGGGACAATGTGACGCAGTCAAGTGTGTCCTGGTTGGGTATTTCGTCACAACCAAAAAACAAAAATGATCTGGTAATGAGTTAAATCCTAGGATTCAAAGCGGTTGTTCGTGCCTGTTCAATCGGTACACTTCCTGCAAAGTCTATTATTACTATGAATGTTGATCCAGAAAGATTTACTGAACTCGGAATATCCTCAATTCAGGAAATGGCAGAAGTAGCCAAGCGAAATGGCCAACAGGAAGTTGATGTTTGGCACCTTCTTGCGGCATTGATTAACCAAGAAAATGGCATTGTTCCCGCACTTATGGATGAGATGGATGTGGGGATCGCACCGATCCAATTGGCCTTGCAACGTGAGTTAAAAAACCTGCCCAAAATAGCAGGAGATGTAAATACCGCCCGATCTTACGCATCCGTTGCTCTGACCGAGGCAGTGGAGAAAGGACAGTCCATTTCGAGGGAGATGCAGGATGACTATGTCAGTACTGAACACCTTCTCTTAGGTTTAGTATCGGTCGGGAAACCAGCCACATTCCTCCAATTCTTTAAAAACTTCAATCTTTCTGAAAAGAAAATAAAAGAAGCGATTCTCAAAGTGCGCGGAGGTCAGAAGGTCTCCTCAAAAACTCCCGAGAACTCATTTCGTGCACTCCGCAAGTATGGAATCGACTTGGTGGAGCAAGCTAAAGCAGGAAAATTAGATCCAGTGATCGGTCGAGATTCTGAAATTCGCCGCGTCATCCGAATATTATCAAGAAAGACAAAAAACAACCCCGTACTTATTGGTGAACCCGGGGTTGGAAAAACTGCGATCGTAGAAGGGTTGGCTCAACGCATTGTCCGGGGTGATGTTCCTGAAGGCCTTAAGGATAAAACCATTTTTACTTTGGAAATGGGATCATTACTAGCAGGGGCAAAATTTCGTGGAGAATTTGAAGAACGCTTAAAAGCGGTTCTTACCGAAGTCAGTAAATCAGATGGTCGCATAGTTTTATTCATTGATGAAATGCATACCATTGTGGGTGCAGGAAAAGCAGAAGGTGCGATCGATGCGGGAAACATGCTTAAACCCATGCTTGCCCGTGGAGACTTAAGGTGCATCGGTGCCACCACCTTGAATGAATACCGCCAACATGTTGAAAAAGATGCGGCCTTGGAGCGCCGTTTCCAAACCGTACTGGTAGACCAGCCCAATGTGGAAGATACCATTTCAATACTTCGTGGCTTGCGTGAACGTTTTGAAATTCATCATGGAGTGAATATCAGAGATGAAGCCATGGTGCAGGCTGCCGTGCTTTCTAATCGTTATGTGTCTGACCGCTTCTTGCCTGACAAAGCGATTGATCTAGTCGATGAAGCATGTGCAATGATACGCACAGAACTCGATAGTATGCCTGCAGAGTTGGATGAAGTAAGCCGTCGAGTACTCCAATTAGAAATTGAAGAAACTGCTCTCAAGCAGGAGAAAGACAAGTCTAGTATGGATCGGCTGGAAGTTTTATGTAAGGAACTCGGTAATGCCCGAGACAAGATGGAAACGATTAAGCGGCAGTGGGAAAATGAACGGAAGGGAATCGATGATGTTCGGATGCTTCGAGAACAAATTGAGAATACCCGTGCAGAAATGGAAAGGGCGGAACGAGCTTATGATCTCAATCTGGTGGCTGAGCTCAAACATGGTAAGCTGCCCAAATTAGAAGCGGAGCTCTTAGCGTTAGAGCAGACCGATAAAAAAGAAGACGCAATACTCAAGGAAGAAGTAACGGCCGAAGAAATTGCTGAGATTGTGGCAAAGTGGACGGGTGTGCCAGTTACTAAATTGATTGAGGGGGAACGCGAAAAACTTTTGCGGTTGCAGAATATTTTGCATGAACGGGTAATCGGACAGAATGAAGCGGTCGATGCAGTGACTGAAGCCATCTTGCGGGCCCGGGCAGGGATCAAAGACCCTCAGCGACCCATTGGGTCCTTTCTTTTTCTCGGTCCTACTGGAGTGGGTAAGACAGAACTCGCTAAGACATTAGCGGAAAGCCTTTTTGATAGTGAGAACAATGTCGTCCGCATCGATATGTCCGAGTATATGGAGAAACATTCAGTAGCCAGATTACTTGGGGCACCTCCAGGGTATGTGGGTTATGAAGAAGGTGGTCAGCTAACTGAAGCGGTTCGTCGAAAACCTTATGCTGTGATTCTTTTTGACGAAATCGAAAAGGCACACCCCGATGTCTTTAATGTGCTACTTCAATTGATGGACGATGGTCGCTTGACTGATTCTCAGGGTCGCACAGTGGACTTTAAAAATGTCGTGGTGATTATGACCTCCAATGTGGGTAGTCGTTATTTACAGGATAATTTGCTTGATCAAGATATTCCTGAATCTGCCCGCGAATCCGTCATGGCCGATCTAAGGGATCACTTCCGACCCGAGTTTCTCAATCGTGTGGACGATATTGTCTTGTTTAAACCTCTTTCATTGGAGGAAATTACCTCAATCGTGGACCTTTTGATCCATAGTTTAAATCGAAGATTACTCGATCGTAAGGTTTCAGTAAATTTTACCCCTGCGGCCAAGAAATGGATTGGTGAGAAAGGCTATGATCCGACCTACGGGGCACGACCCCTAAAACGTTTCTTGCAAAAACAAGTAGAGACCCAACTGGCCCGCGTTTTAATTGCAGGTGATTTGAATGAGGGAGCCGAAGTATCTTTTTCGATCAAGGATGACCAGTTATGTATGGAAGTTACTTAATCTAGACTCTTTTCGCTAAAGTCAGATACGGCACGGTCAATGACCCAGTAATTAATCGAAGTAAAAGCGGTCGCATAGATGATGGCGATAAGATAGGTTTGCCAGCTTAATCCAGTTTCCATTCCTAATCCGGTCAGGAAGTTTTTTTCCAGGATAACCTTTGTGATGTAGCCAAATACCAAGGATAAGGTCCAAATAGATAAAAACAATTGGGCAAATTTTACAAAGAATACTTTGGAGATTTGACTTTTTGAGAATCCTAAATGGATCAGTTTCTTCGTACTCTCTGCCGATTGTACGATCATTAGCCTAAAACTGCTGGTAAAGGTACCCATGGACAGAAGGGATAAGAATCCTCCTAGACCCCCTCCAATCCAGGCGGTAAAAATGGCAGCCCGATGAATCCACCCGTTTTGGGGCATCTCGCGATTGGTCTCATATCCCATTTCAGTAATTTTTTTGAAGAACTGTTCCGCCTTGGTATCTTTGAGCCTAACAATTAATCGACCCACTTCTGAATCTCTTAATTGCTCCGTTTTCAATTCATTAAATTTCTTCATATTAGAGGGCTCATACAATGAAGAAAAGAATGTTCGATTAAGTTTTTCCTTGGGAAATTTTTTGAGATCGCTGAAAGAAATCGGTTGCCCATCAATTTCATCTTCATTCCATACAAAAAAGTAATCTTGGTTCTCCTCTGTCGCGAAGTCTTGATTCGCCCATTTTAAAAATTTTTCGGGAACCAGTACGCTGTTGATCCTCTTACTAAATGCGACAAAACGACCGATCATTCTCTTCGATCGGTTCTGTCCCATGAAGATTTCAATCGGCATAGAAGTGGCGGCTTCAAGAGAAAGTGCGGGGTATTCATCCCGTGAGGGAGCGAGACCAAAGTTCCATAGGTCTAAATAGAACTTGGGGACCATAATCGGCACATAAGAATGATTTTGTTCCCATGCCCAGGATTCGGGTATTTGGTCTAAAAACCGATTAGGGACCGATTCAAAAAATAAATCGGCCCGAGCAGCCGCTCCCAAACCAATTCTTCCTGCTGGCCAGATATGAACGGTCACTGGAAAATGGTTTCTAGAAAATTCGCCAAGGTCTTGGACGCCTGAAATCTTTTGAATCTGGTCGATTTCTTCCTTTGAAAAGGCTTTGTTTGTAGAAGATAGATTGAGCAATAATCCACCTTTCACTTTTTTGTTAAGCGTGACAAAACTACCTCCCTTTTGATTATCCCCTTTTAATCGATTGGAATCGAAATAACATTGAAGAGATAGGATCAAAAGAAATGAGCCGAGCAAGCAACCGAGTGATGCTAAGAAGAGGGCTTTTGCCGGTGACTCCGTTCTTAAGCAAAGCCGCAGAAGTTTGGCACGACTGGACTTCATAGATCCATGCTTTGGTTGCAGGCAAGATAACGATGGGTCATTAACGAGGTGTAAATAATTCCTGCATTCCTCGATCGAACAATAGACTCGATTAGTTTGGCTGTCCTTTCTGCATTCTCTTTGTCGAGATGGCTGAAAGGCTCATCGAGTAGCAACCAATCGAATGGTTTGAGTAAGGACCTAACCAGTGCAAAGCGTTGCCGTTGTCCCAAAGAAAGGGTACCTACTGGTTGGTCGAGTAAGTGTGCGATGTTTATTTGTTCGCACATTTCCATTAGGTCTGGGTTTGGTTTGTGGAAAGCAGGTAAAAGTTCGAGGTTTTGTCTGGCGGTAAGATCCATAAACAACCGGAGATCCTGAAAAACTAATGAGAGTTGATCAGACCATACCTCCCGCCATTTTTCCTTTGAAAAAGTGGCAGTGGACTTTCCATCGATTTCACAAGTTCCTTCAAAATCAAACCTCAACCCGTAAATAATATGCAATAGGGTCGATTTTCCTTGGCCGGATTGGGCTTTTATTTCAATGAAGTTTCCTTTTTCAAAAATCAATTCCTGCCCCCATATACTTGAACCCTCTACGTAATCATTGGTTAGTGGTTTGGGCAGAATTTGGTTCAGTCTTATTCTCATGGTAAGAGATTAAGCATATTCTGGCCGAGAATGGCTGCCTCTTGATTGGATTCGATATTAACGGAGCTTTTGAATTCTTTGAGAAAGGAATTAAAGTCGGGTTTAGATTGATGGGATGGATAAATCTTCAGCGGGTAGTCCGTCCCCCAAAGGATTTTGTCCGGTCCAATAAGATCAATCATTTTTCGGTATATACTTTGGGGATAGAGCAGGGGACAGGCCGCTAAATCAAAGTAAATATTGTTTGGCATAGAGTGTTTCAGTCCATGTAGGGCACCGGCATGGGCAAGGATGATTTTTAATTCAGGCAGCTCATTTGCCAGCCAGATAAAATCTTCCATTGGGGTAAGGGTTTTGCCTGGATACTCCCGTCCCTGTGGGTCGGTAACATGAAAGTTTACCGGCCAACCATGAATCGATGCAAATTCCATAGCTTGGATCCATTCCCTTTGTTTGATCGAAAATTCTTGTGCCCAGGGGTGAGATTCACCAATACCTTGAAACCCATTTTCTTGGGCTCGTTTTAGGTAATCCACTAGATTGGGAATTTCAGGTTTTAAGGAAAGAAAAGCAATGAATCGTTCTGGGTCTTGCCTGATCCATTTAAGTTGCCATTCATTCCCTTCCAAACAAGTTAGGCTATTTTCCCAATACCACCCAAGTAGTACACAGCGGTCAATGCCGGCGGCATCCATGTCAGCGAGCATAGTTTCCCGGTTGGCCCAACCTTGTAAGCTAAGACGATTTTTGGGTACGACCATATGCAGCCACTTGGATTCTCCGGTACGCCTGGCAAACGCAACAGGATTAGAAATTACTTCATCAGGGTACCTGTGAGTGTGGGCATCAATAATCATACCAACTTCTATTCCGATCATGGATGGGCTCTAGGTAAAGCCCAAAAGAGAATGAAATTAGGCTTTGGGAATGGTTTCCTTTCCCGCAAGTTTACGGGTCAGAGTTGCCTCAATGAAAGCGGCAAACAAAGGATGGGCTTTGGTTGGTTTTGATTGGAACTCCGGATGAAATTGTACCGCAACAAACCAAGGGTGGTCCTTTACTTCCACAATTTCTACCAAGTCCCGTTCCGGGTTTACTCCTGCCACAATAAGTCCAGCCGCTTCCATCTCCTCACGATAAGAATTATTAAACTCAAAACGGTGACGATGCCTTTCGGAAACTTCTTCTTTGTCATAGGCAATGTGCGATGCAGAGCCGGGTTTTAGACGACAAGGGCATGCTCCAAGGCGCATGGTGGCCCCTTTATCGGTGACAGATTTTTGATCATCCATGATGTGGATGACAGGGGAATCGGTGTGTGGGTCAAATTCGGTGCTGTTGGCATTTGCTTTACCGAGTACATTGCGGGCAAAATCAATTACTGCAATCTGCATGCCGAGACATAATCCAAAGTAAGGAATCTTTTCTTCACGGGCATATTTGGATGCGAGGATTTTACCCTCGGTTCCCCGGTCACCAAAGCCACCCGGTACGAGTATACCATCTAAGCCCTTAAGGTGTTTTTCAGGGCCATCCTGCTCAATTGCTTCAGCGTCCAAATGAACCACTTCCACGCCAGTATCGTTTCTAATCCCTCCGTGAACTAAGGATTCATTCACAGATAGGTAGGAGTCTTGCAGATCAACATACTTTCCAATCATCCCGATTTTGACTTGATGCTTGGGGTGGATCAGGCGGTGCACAACTTCTTCCCACTGGTCAAGTTTTGGAGAGGGGGCATCGAGACCAAGAAAACGGGTAACCAGGGTATCCAGTCCTTCCTGTTTGAGCATGTGGGGAAGTTCATAAATAGAGTGAGCCACATCCAATTCCTCAATAACGGCCTCTTTGGAAACACTGCAAAAGAGACTCAGTTTTTCACGAATTTCTTCCGTGACTGGCTGCTCTGTACGACAAATCAAAATATCGGGTTGGATGCCAATCTCTCTTAATTTTGCCACACTTTGCTGTGTTGGCTTGGTCTTGAGCTCTCCTGCTGCCCGAAGGCTCGGCAAGAGGGTCATATGCACAAATAAGACATTGGCTTTCCCTACCTCTGTGGCAAATTGGCGCATGGCTTCGGTAAAGGGCAGACCTTCAATGTCGCCAATCGTTCCACCGATTTCCGTAATGAGAACATTCACGCCTTCACCGGCTGCATAAATCCTGTCTTTGATTTCATTGGTGACATGAGGAATCACTTGAACCGTTTTACCGAGGTAATCTCCACGCCTTTCCTTGCGGATGACCGACTCATAAATTTGTCCGCTGGTCAAGTTATTGAACCGGCTTAGCTTGCCTGAAGTGAATCGTTCGTAATGCCCTAAATCCAAATCGGTTTCAGCACCATCATCCAAGACATAGACTTCACCGTGCTGAAATGGACTCATTGTCCCAGGGTCCACATTTAAGTAGGGGTCGAATTTTTGGATGCGGGTGGTTAAACCTCTCTGCTCGAGCAATGCACCTAAAGCTCCAGAGGTTAGTCCTTTCCCAAGCGATGATACCACGCCACCAGTTATAAAAATATACTTCATTTCCTTAAAATCAATCCCTACCCATGACGTAGGCAAGAAGGAGGTGGCAACCAAGTTTTATTCACTGTCAATAATCTACCTGCTTGGAACCTCCTTTTGATTTGTGTTTGCACAAAGATTAATTTTCATAATTCTTGTAACTTATATCTAGATTCTAACCGCCTTTTCTCTCGTCAAGTATTTGTGTGGGAAGAAAATGTTTCTATAAAATAGATTAGTCATGCAATCGTCCTTGATCAAAAAATATTTAATGGCTCTCACTGGCATCGTTTTGGTGGGATTTGTATTTGTACACATGGCGGGAAACTTACAAGTTCTCCTCGGCCAGGAAGCCATCAACGCCTACGCCTATGCCCTGCAGAATTTACCTGCTCCCATTCTCTGGGGTTCTCGTCTTTTTCTGCTTATTTGTGTAGTGGTTCATGCGATTACCGCATACCAACTCATTAAAGAAAACCGTGCCGCCCGCCCAAACTCCAATGAGGTGGAAATTACCAAGCGTGCTGGTTGGTCTTCTCTTCGTATGGGTTTGACCGGTTCCATGATGTTGGCATTCATCGTTTTTCACCTTCTTCACTTCACCATACGTTCCATTTTCCCTGAGTATAACGATTTAAAAACGACTGTTGGGTCTCCAGACGGCTCAGAAATTCATGATGTTTATTCCATGATACTGGCTGGTTTCCGAGTCGATGCGATTTCTCTATTTTATGTAATCTGCATGTTTCTGCTCTGCCGGCATCTGGCTCATGGTGTATCGAGCATGTTTCAGTCATTAGGTCTTCGCTCTGAAAGTTGGCGGGCGAAACTGGATGTTTTCGCCTCTGTCTATGGTTGGCTTATTTTTGTGGGATTTTCCATCATACCCATTTTGGTGGTCGCTCAAAAGTACGGCTTAGTTAATTGCTTTGATAGTTGTGGCTCATCCTGTTCTGTTAATCTGTAAATTTTCCTTTCATGATCCTTGATTCAAAAATCCCCGAAGGCCCTCTTTCAGATAAATGGGAAAACCATCGTTTTTCGTCCAAACTTGTCAACCCAGCAAACAAGCGAAAATTTAAAATCATTGTTGTTGGCTCTGGCTTAGCAGGGGGCTCCGCCGCAGCTACTCTTGGTGAGCTTGGTTACCATGTTGATTGTTTCTGTTATCAAGATACGCCCCGTCGTGCTCATTCGATTGCGGCACAGGGTGGGATTAATGGTGCTAAAAATTATCAAAACGATGGAGACAGTGTTCATCGTCTCTTTTACGACACGATCAAGGGAGGGGATTTTCGTTCCCGCGAAGCCAATGTACATCGGCTCGCCCAAAATAGTGTAAATATTATAGATCAGTGCGTGGCTCAGGGGGTTCCTTTTGCCCGCGAATATGGTGGGTTGTTGGCCAACCGTTCCTTTGGTGGTGCCCAAGTAAGCCGTACTTTCTATGCAAGGGGTCAAACCGGTCAGCAGTTACTCCTTGGTGCATACAGTGCTTTAAGTCGACAAATCTCAACTGGTCAGGTAAAAATGCATGTCAGGCAGGAGATGCTCGATCTTATCGTAGTGGATGGTCACGCCAAGGGGATTATCACCCGCAACCTTGCCACGGGGGAGCTCAAGGTTTGGACAGCCGATGCCGTTCTCTTGTGCACAGGTGGATATGGCAATGTTTACTACAAATCGACCAACGCGATTGGTTGTAATGTGACCGCTAACTTTCGTGCCTACCGCAGGGGGGCAGGGTTTGCGAATCCGTGTTTTACCCAAATCCACCCAACCTGTATACCCGTTTCCGGGGACCATCAGTCCAAATTAACATTGATGTCCGAGTCCTTGCGTAACGACGGGCGCGTCTGGGTTCCTAAAAATGTAGAAGATTGTGGTAAAGCACCCTCTGAGATTCCGGAGGATGCCAGGGATTACTACCTCGAGAGAAAATACCCAAGTTTTGGCAACCTAGCCCCCCGAGATATATCCAGCCGTTCTGCGAAGGAAGCCTGTGACGAAGGGCGTGGTGTTGGGCCAGGCGGGCGTGGGGTTTACCTAGACTTTGAAGACTCCATTAGCCGCCTCGGTGAAAATGTGATTCGTGAGCGCTATGGAAATCTATTTGAGATGTATGAGCGGATCACTGGTGAAAATGCCTACCAGCGGCCCATGCGTATTTATCCGGCCATTCATTATACCATGGGTGGTCTATGGGTGGATTACAATTTAATGAGTACGATTCCTGGATGCTTTGTTCTGGGTGAAGCTAACTTCTCTGACCACGGAGCAAACCGTCTGGGTGCGAGTGCTTTAATGCAAGGGTTGAGTGACGGATATTTTGTCATCCCATATACAATTGGAAATTATTTGACTACCATTAGCCCGGGGGGGATTGACCCTCATGGAGAATCTGCCCGTGAAACCATGGACTCTGTAAAGGAACGCGTGAGTCAATTGGTCTCGGCGAGTGGAAAGCGTTCTTCTCGTTCCTACCATAAAGAACTTGGCCAAATTATGTGGGATTACGCAGGTATGGCCAGAAATGAGCAGGGCTTAAAAAAGGCCATTGGTCAGATTCAGGATCTTCGGGATGATTTTAACAAAAACCTTCTCGTAACCGGTAAGGGTGAAGAATACAATATGGAACTTGAGAGATCTGGACGGGTGCGCGACTTTATAGATTTCGGTGAACTTCTTTGCCGGGATGCACTGGAAAGAAATGAATCTTGCGGTGGCCACTTCAGGGAGGAATTCCAAACGGAGGATGGGGAGGCCACCCGTAATGATGAGGAGTTTGCCCATGCTGCGGTCTGGGAATTCAACGGGGATGGTGAGACACCAGCTCGTCATGAGGAAGATTTAAAATTTGAAGAAGTTAAACTCGCGGTACGCAGTTACAAATAAGGAAAAATTGCCATGAAATTATTTCTCAAAGTTTGGAAACAGGATGGTCCTCAGAAAGAAGGCCGCTTCGAGTCCCATGTCTTAGATGGTGTGTCCGGGGATTCTTCGTTCCTTGAAATGCTCGACCAATTAAACGAACAATTATTGGATGAGGGTAAAGAACCCGTCGCTTTTGACCATGATTGCCGGGAAGGAATTTGTGGTACCTGCTCGCTCAATATCAATGGTTTTGCTCATGGTCCCGAAAATTCGACAACTACCTGCCAGTTACACATGCGCAAGTTCGAAGACGGAGATACGATAACGATTGAGCCTTTTCGTGCCAAAGCATTTCCGGTGGTGCGTGATTTAGTGGTCGATCGTTCTGCATTTGACAAGATCATTCAGGCAGGTGGTTACATTACGGTTCGTACCGGTAGTGCTCCTGACGGAAATGCTCTTCCTGTTCCCAAAGGCGATGCCGATCTGGCAATGGATGCGGCCCAATGCATTGGTTGTGGGGCATGCGTGGCCTCCTGCAAAAATGCATCTGCTATGCTTTTTACTTCTGCCAAGGCAGGCCATTTAAACATGCTCCCTCAAGGCCAAGCTGAAAAAGATTCTCGTGTCCTTAATATGGTGGCAGCGATGGATGAAGCAGGCTTTGGAAATTGTCGGAATTATGGTGAATGTTCCGCGGCATGCCCTAAGGATATTTCTCTAGATTACATCGCTAAATTAAATCGCGATTACGCCAAGGCGAAGATCAAAAAAGTATTTTCCTAAACACTTTCACTCCACCGCTTTTCATTCTTATCAAATAGGGTTGCGAATCCGCCAACCTTTAAGAAGATGAAGCCCATGAAAGATCAAGGCAAACAAGTCACATGGGGTGGGCGTTTTAAAGACAGTCCTGATCGGCTAATGCTTGCATTTGGGGAGTCCGTTTCTTTCGATTATCGACTGGCTCCATATGATTTACAGGGCAGTTTGGGTCATGCTTCCATGCTACTTGCGGTTGGCATTCTTAATCATACAGAATTCCAAGAGATTCAGCAGGGCTTAAAGGAACTGGCAGAAGAAGTGAAATCTAAAAACTTCCCGTGGAAGATGGAGTTGGAAGATGTTCATATGAATTTAGAACAGGCTCTGCGTGAAAAAACGGCTGCTGCTGATAAATTACACACGGGGCGGAGCCGGAATGATCAGGTAGCTACCGATGTTCGTTTATTTTTTAAGGATGCATGTTCACAGTTGCGCGAGGGAATCGAACAGGCCATGTCCGCATTGTTGGCATTGGCTAAAAAACATGCATCCACGCCCATCCCAGGATATACTCATTTACAACGGGCTCAGCCGGTTACCGTTGGTCATCATCTTCTTGCCTATGTTGAAATGCTTGGTCGGGACCACGAAAGACTTTCAAATGTGGCCAACCATGCAAATGTTTGCCCTTTAGGTTCGGGTGCGATTGCAGGATCCACCCTTCCTTTGGATCGTGCACTAGCTGCTAAAGCACTCGGCTTTGTTGATGAAGACGGGGAGCCTCGGCTTACTCCAAACGGGATGGATGCGGTTTCCGACCGAGATCTTTTTGTGGAATTCGCATCTGCTTGTTCCCTTTGCTCTCTTCATTTGTCCCGATTGGCAGAAGACCTGATTCTTTGGAATTCTTCAGAATTTGGCTACCTCCGCTTGCCTGATGCATTTACAACGGGCTCTTCCCTTATGCCTCAAAAGAAAAACCCCGATTGTTTTGAATTAATTCGGGGTAAGACGGGTCGTGTGTTAGGAAACCTAAACAATTTACTCGTGACTATCAAAGGCCTTCCTTTAACTTACAACCGGGATCTTCAGGAAGACAAACCTCCGGTGTTTGATTCCTTTGATCAGCTTTCCATATGCCTTGCGGTCACTGCGGGTGCATTGGAGGGTGCGGAAATTATCGAAGATAATTGTTTGGCGGCAGCATCCGACCCGTTGCTTTTGGCTACGGACTTGGCCGATTATCTGGTCGAGCGGGGCATCCCGTTCCGGCAGGCTCATCATGTGGTTGGTTCCTTAGTTGCCCGTGCGGAAGAATTAAAAATACCTTTACCCGAATTGTCCAATGAGGATGCTCACTCCATCTGTCCTGAATTAGGAAAGGATTGGAGAGTGGTTTTCGATTTGAACAGAGCATTTGCCATGAGGGAAAAACCGGGCATGCCTGGTCCGAATCAAATTTCTCAAAGAATCAAGTTTTGGGAAGAAATTCTTAGCTCTTGAACCGCTTGATCACCCGGAGCCCGGGTGTGAGTATCCTGGGGTTTTTTATGCTTATCTCTGTACTAGGTGGAAAGACTTGGACCACAATAGGCGGGGGTCAAACCAAGGGTGATTTACTTTCGGTTCACGATAAACAGATTACTCTCTTGATCAATGGGCGGGAATATTTATTCCCTATTTCTCGGTTTGTTCGGGAGGATCGGGACTACATCACAAACTGGCAAAGTGAGAAAAGGTGCCGGGCATGCCTTAAGCCAGTTTCGGGCGATCAAATGCAGGCAGGTAATGAACTTTTTCATCCTTCCTGCTTTTCCTGTTTGGTTTGCGAACGTCCGTTTCTCGATCGACAGCCGATCCGTCGTGATGAATGGGGGGGGATGGTGCATAGTGAACATTTTCGTAAGGCTCATAGCTGTGGTTCGTGCGGTCGGTTGATTTCTCCCAGAAAGATTCAATCCCAACAGATTTTTGCTGATAAGCGAATGAGTTGTCTTGCTTGTCTAGGGGAAGCGGTTACTAATATTACCACCCTAGAGGCGGTGTCCAGGCGAGTGAGGTCGGGCATGTCAGAGCTTGGTCTGCCACGACCTTCGGGGCCTTTAACGATGAAAATGGTCAGTCAGGATCAAATGAATCGCGAAGTAGACAGGACTCATGGACGAGGAAGTTTACGGGGATTAACCTTAACCACATTCCGTACCCTTACCGGGGGGCCGAATGCAGGAACAACCTTTACTCATGAGGTTTGGCTATTGTCAGGGCTCCCGGTGGTCGAGTGTGTTTCGATTCTTGCTCATGAGTTTGGGCATGTATGGTTAAACGAAAATTATATTGATGCATCTCCTCCGGCCGTGGAAGGGTTTTGCAACCTCCTATCGATGCATGCCTTACAAAAAGACACGAGTAAATTAGCTGATATTTTACGCAAAAATTTACAGATGAGTGATGATTATGTTTACGGGCGTGGATTTCGGGAGATGAGCAAACGGTTAGAAAAGCTTGGTTGGTC
>JAYQBP010000007.1:0-18786 GCA_038137385.1 Opitutales bacterium
CCCAAAAACTTAGCAGGTAAGCACAAAGGATGAAGCAGATGACCACCGCAGGTGATGCGTTGTCTTTAGGTAACTCGATCAGGTTCTTTCCGATTCCCCGGTTTTTAATTGCAGACTTAAAAAATGTCATTGGTCTGCACCCTAAAACATCGAAGTTCCCAGGTAAAGAATCTACCTGTTAAAACTTAAATTTTTTGCTCAATCCAGAAAGGTTACGGTTAAGCTCTCGAAGTAAAGAATTGGTTTTGTCTGCCTGAAAAGAGTTACCCAGAATCGTTCTGGAACCTCCTTGGATACGCGCACCCAAATTTTTAACATGAAATGCGTAGTCTCCATTTACCATGATGCCAAGTAATTCCGCTTTTTGTGAGAAAACAAGATCCCCCTTCCCTGGATTGAATTCACCCGTAAGAAATGCAAAATGTTTTTCATCAACCTCTATGTATCGACCATCTTTCTCATCGCGCAAACATTTGGTTTGCCCAAACCTACTATCCTTAACATCAATGACTACAGCATCGTCAAAAAGAAAGGGATTCTCGGGTGCTCGAAACAACTCAAGCCCGTTGGAGGCAAGATCCTTCGGATTTGCATAAAGGGGGACAATCAAGATTCTTGGATCATCCATAAAGGCAATTTCTCTAACGGGAATGGATTCTTTAAGTTTCACACCCGTTATTTGACCCTTTACAGCAACTAACTTTCTTGGGTTAAATTCTACCCGGAAAGGACTGTCTTGGGCGTGTACAAGTGCATAAACAAAATTTCCATCTACCATCAGTATGGTATCGACAGTAAATTTTTCTTCCCGCTGGGATTGAATAATTCCGGTTTTGTGGGTGTAAACAAGCTCCAAGGAGACTTTATTCTCCTCATACCGGGTAAAGATCTCATTCACAGAACGGGTTTGTCTTTCGTTCAATTTGGTGAAGTTCTCTTTTTGAACTTCCACGGATTCTTGAACTTCCTTTTCAACCTTGGAAACCCCCTCCTTGACTGAGGAAACATCTTGAGAAACGTTGGATATCTTTTCCCCAACACCGACCAAGCCTTCTCCGACGGATTTCAGATCTTGGCCAACTCCATCTAAGCCCTTGTTAATGTTATCAATTTTGAGATCAATCTTGGCCGTTGATGCAAGTAATTCGTCCGATCTTTTCTTCTCTTCTATAAGAAGAGCTTTGGCTTCTGCCGCGGCCAGCTCTTGTGCTTTGGCTCTCTCCACAGAGGCAGCCAACTCCAAACGAGCCGCCTCCGCTTCTTTTTCTTTGCTTGATTTTAATTTGGCTAACTCTTCCGACTTCTTTTTAGCCTCATCCAAGTTCTTGGCCAGAATTTCCAATTCTTTTTTGGATGCAGCATTACTCTGGAGGAGTTCTTCTCTTTTTCGGGCAATCTCTTCTTTTTGTGCCTCCAGGTCCTGTGCTTCTTTCTTCGCTTGGTCCAAGGCTTCTTTATTGCCTTCAATGACCGCATCTTTGGAAGCAATTTCCTGCTCTTTACGCTCCAATTCTTTTTGCCTTTGGGCAATTTCTGCTTCCAACTTTAGCTTCTGTTCGACTAAAGCATCCTTATCGCTACTCAAATTCTCGAGGAGTGTCTCATTGGTCGCTTCCAATTCTGCGACAACATCGTCATAGTTTTCCCCGTCCGAAATTCTTTCGACCACTTCCTTGGACACAACCTTTTGATCATCCTGAGCAATGACTGCATCTTTAGGCACATCAAACCGTGCCAAAGCCAGTATGCTAAGGAGCAGAAAGTCGCAAACTACGAGCAACAAGCTGCGGTTCATGCGCCTTTTTCTTCGGCTTGCTTGACCAGCAAATGATTGCGATAGGGTCGGACAATGACGATTTTTAGGGCCGCCACAAAAAGGATACCAAACAAAGTCGATGTGTAGGCACCAATAAGAGCGTCCTGCTTAACATCCAATACGAGAAGCAAGATCAAAGAAAGCACGGTTCCCCCAAGCCCGACATATAAGCCTAGGTCAAAAAGGTTCTCCTCATTATCGAGCAAGCCTAGTTTGAGCCCTGCTTTGAGATCTTCGTTCTTAATTTGCGATACGCGAGATATACAAATCATAAAGATCACGACTTGTACGAGCAGGAATACTCCTGCAACGATCGCAGTTACGATGGTAAGGTTTTGATCCGCCATAGATTCCTCATTGGCGTAGGCGAGAAGATTCGCAAGCGCAAAATCAAACCCGGCTACGGACACCTGCCCCCTGGGAGTCTGCAAAAGAGAAGGCTCCAAGGCCAAAATACTGAGCAGTGCAAACAAGGTGGATGCCGAAAATCTGCGAGACAATCGCAATGCAAAATGGCTATTTGAACGCTGGAATTCAGGTTTTGGCAGGGTCTTAGAAATGAACAAAAGAAGGGTAAAAAAAGACAAAATGAGAAGTGAAATTTTAAGGGATATAGAGATATCAAAGTTTGTGTGGGAAAGGGTGGTCAGCAAGCCCCCTCCCAAAACCGGAAATAATGGTTTTACCAAATCAACCATAATTCCATCTTGGTGAATCGGCTTATTGCGTTCAAGCAAGTGATCGAGGGCTCCTTTGCCATAACTCATGGCCAGTTTAAGGTCGTCCAAGGCATGCTCAACCGCATCGTCATCCCCGTCCTTGCTATAAACCGGGTAATTGCTAATAAATCTCAAAATACCAGACGGGTTTCCCGTCAATAAAGTGGCCGAGTAAATAATTCGAAGGTTATGATCAAATTGGGATTGAATCACTTTTTTCTCCTCCACCATTTCCAGCAGTTGGTTTCTGGATTCTTCTCTTTCATTCATCGGCAGAAAACCGATTTGACGGTTGGTTTCTTTTATTTTCCCAATGGACGAAGATAGCGGGCGATTAAGCATACGAATCAACGCGGCAAGATCAAAAACTCCTTGAAGATTGGGACAACTCTGGGTGAGTTCAGCCATCTGGATCAAATTCATTTTTCTGGCTAACTGGTGAGCGGACCAATAAAACGAACGAATTCGTTCCTTGGATGAATGGTCCCCTTCCAAAGCCTTTTGAGAAAGTCGCCCAATTTCAAATGCAGTATCCGCTGAGTAGTAATCTTTCTCTATGGACATTGCAGTGCCTACCATCATGGGTACGAGAATAGGATAAGGCAACCATCGGCCATGGCTTTCCATTTTGCCCTCGGCATTAATGATACCACCTATGATTACCGCATAGCCCCCATCATTGGTGCGCCCCAGTTTTAGCATCACTGAGCGATCCGCTAAGTCTGGGTAGTCCATGTCTGCGGGGAGAGACAAGTTTGTATCAACCTTGGATATGACCGTCTCCGTACCGGTTTTTCGAACATTAAAATGTTCGGCACTTCCAGAAAACTCAGCTAACCGGACCCTAGCTTCGGCAAGACAAATATCTCGCACTTGGGCTTCGCTGACATTCCCGTCAAAAGCTTCGGGCCCCCGTAAGCCGACAGAAAGCAAAACATTCCGACCTGAAAAATAAGGATAGTCGGTTAATTTGGCCACTTTGACTCCGGGGAAAGCGAAAATGAGAGGTTCGTTCATTAATTCGGTCCAGAAAAAGCCTGGTCGTCCATCGACGGGTATGGAGCGTAATAATGCCTGAACATTGTCATTCGAACTTTTATCCCGAAGACGGTCCCAAAGATCACCACGGGATGTGGCTCGATTATAAACAAAAAAGGCCTGAAATCTTCCACGGTCTAGGTTAAACTTGTCCAACCCGCCAAAATACTCGCTAAAGGTAAGCATGTCGAAAATGCTTCCACCTCCGGAAATCGAGAGTTCCGGATGGGCTCTCTTTTTGGCTTCAATCGCCAACGCAAACTCCTGACGCTTGCTAACCGAGGAAAGGGGAAGAAGCATTTCTGCGGGTCCCACATTATTTTGACGCAATTGCCGGAGCATCTCCTCATCCACGGACTTGGTGCCTTCTCCGATATCAGCAAGGGAACGTTCCGCAACCGTAGCGAAGAAAACTGGGGATCCCAGCCCAAGGATTCCAAAAATAATGGCCAATGGAAGGAAATAGATGCCGCCAATTCTAAATTTATTACCCATATATAATAAAGGTTCCCTTATTTCGCATTCAGGGAATCAATGCAATTGCAATTTGAATTTTGAACACTTTAGTCGATTCTTTTACAGGTATGAGTTTAACAATTCGGTATTATGGGGATCCAGTGCTTAAACAAACTGGGACTAAAGTAGATCAATTCGATGAGCCATTGGCCCAGCTATCTAAGGATATGCTTGATACGATGCGGCAGAACGATGGAATTGGTTTGGCTGCCCAGCAAATCGGACTTGCTTCTCAGTTTTGCGTTATGGATGTGCCAGATCACCCCGAATATCCCATGCTTTGCATTCTTGATGGAAAACCAGTGTCCCCCTCACTGGTGATGCCAATATCGATGGCCAACCCTAGGGTGCAATCCCTTCCTGGAGATGAATATTATTACGAGGAGGGTTGCCTATCATTTCCGGGAATTAATGCAGAAGTTGCCCGCCCCGAGCGAATCTTAGCCACCTATCAAGATTTGCAAGGAGCGGAACATACCCTGGAGTGTGATGGCTTGCTTGCTCGTTGTATTCTTCATGAGGTGGACCACCTCAACGGTATCCTTTTTATAGACCGAATGGAAAAAGCGGCTTACTCCGAAATAAAGAAAGAGGTTCAGGCACTAAAAAAAGAAACCAAGGCAAAGATAAATAAGCCCAAAAAGAATTAAGATTTTTTCGAATGAGTCGAAGAACCAAGCAGGGTGATATGGTTGAACAGGTGATGCAATCGGCCGGTCGGCCCCTTACCCCCATGGAAATCCACGAACTTGCCTCCACGCAGATTTCTCGACTTGGCATTGCCACTACCTACCGCCACATCCGAAAACTCGTTAAAGAGCAGCAAGTTGTCGGAGTGGACTACCCTGGCCAACCCCCCCGATACGAATGGGCCGACGGACAGGATAAAGTCCATTTTTCCTGCCGATCTTGTGAAAAACTTTTTGCCCTCAAAGACACCACGGAGGATTTCCCGCCTGCAAGAGCCCCTGATGGTTTCCGGGTACAAGGTTTCGAAGTGATGCTTTACGGAATTTGCCCAGACTGCAACTGATCGATTCGTTCAGAAGGAATAGCTCAGGCCGACCACCGCTTTCCTCCCCTCCCCTGGATATCCGTTCCCGGGTGCAAAAGAAGAAGATAGATATTCTTCGTCCATGAAGTTTTCCAATCTGCCAAAAAGAGAAACCCTTTCCGAGTGTTGATAATTAACGGTTAAATCGTGTAACCAAAAATCTTCAACCTTACTTCCCGAATTATGAAAGTCACTTCCATAGAAACTATGTCCCACATAAGATCCTCCCGCCTCGATGAATAAAGAATCAAAAGGTCGAAATTCCACAAAAAGCCTCAGTAGACCTTCGGGAACTAAGGGTACTTTAGAACCGGAATAAACCCCTTTTTCTAATGTAGCCCTAACATACTCATAGCTCAGTCCTGAAAGGATCTCGTCAGTCATCTGCCAATCAATGGAAAGATCAAAACCCAATCGTCTGGTCTCCGATAAATTAGCATTTTGGAAACCATTGAAATAGATTTCTCCTTCCATCCATTGTTGAAAAACTCGACCACTTAGAAGAACGGTTTCCCATGTCCATTCTGCTCCAATTTCAACTTCATACCCACTTTCTGGTTCCAAATCGGGATTCAGACCAGTCCACACACTGTAATATTCATCTGTTACCGGGTACCGATAAAAGCGGCGCAGCGTGCTGTAAACTCGATCCTCACTTCCGAAATCACGGATTAAACCAATTCCGGCGGCCCACTCGTTTTTATTTTTATCAAAATCACCTGAAAACTTTGCCCGCTCCAACCTAAAGTTTCCATTTAAACTTAATTCATCAGCGATCGGTATTAAGGCGGATCCTAAAAGAGCTGAAGCCGACTTTTCAAATTCTGAATAATCCGAACCCGTCCTTTTGTCTTCTGACAGGTCAAAGCCAAACATCCAGTCAAAGCCATTGTAATGATAATGCATGGATGGGTTGCAGGCAAAGCTTTGGTAATCTTTGACCGTGAATGAAGACCATGACCAGTCAGGAGTATTTTCGATTACTTCACGAGTCTGGTAGCCAAGCCTGTTCTCAAATTTCCATTCATCATTCAGTTCATAACTCAATCCCGCTCGGCCAAGAGAAGACCTTTCCTCCACCCTATTGTTCGGATCACCAGCCTGTCGCCTATTGATTAGTAATTGCGAAGAATTTAAAGACCCAGGCAAACCAAACTCACTATCGGACAAACTCCAGGATAAGTAACCACCCCAATCCGATTCACCCCCCCAGTCCATTCTCAGTCCTCCTGCATTGGTCTGATGGTCGCCATTAACCCGATAACCGTCTGATTCTGCACGCTCTCCAAAAACCGTAAGTCCGATATTCCCAACCATTTGGGAATAAGTACTCCTAACATTTGAAGAGTGGAAACTACCTCCGCTTATTTCTAAAGCACCCCGTGGTTCGCTGCTGGGCAACTTGGTATTAATTTTGATGACTCCTCCTACCGCATGGTTACCATAAGTACCTGAATGAGCCCCTCGAATCACTTCGATTGACTCCACAAGTCCAATAGGTATCGAATACCAATCAATTGCTGACATATCGATCGCATTCAATCGATGCCCGTCCAATAAAATTAAGGTTCGAAGTTGCCCATTCTCGCCAAAACCACCCATGGAAACGGTGGATCTTGCCGAATTCGCTGAAGTAGACCGAACCTGTAAGTTCGCCTTTCTTCGCAACAACTCCACTAAGTCCAAAGATCCCGATTTTTTTATAGCAGATTGATCGATTGTTTCCACCTGTGCGGGTAGGTTTTTGGATTCAGTTTGCAAGCGGAGTGCGTTAACCACCATTGGCTCGAGATCCCCTTTTCCGCTCAAGCTAGATAAAACCAAGCTCCATACCCCCCCGATTTTTAAAATTTTAAACATTCTTTTATTGATAATTAATTATCATTTATCATCAACTCATTACGACTGCAGTTGTTCAAAGAGCATTCCAAAATAATCAATTTAAGCGTTCGACTTAAGAATCAATCAAGAATAGGTTGGATAAATGAGGATTTGTAAGTGGTTTACCGCTGGAATGGTTTTGGTTTCAAGCCTTACAAACTATGTCCAGGCGATGGAATTCGACTTTAGCCCGCTCTCATCACTCTGCCGAATCGAGGTAAATTTAACTACTGGATTTGGACGGGGAAACCTCCGGGGTACTTTCGCAAAAATTTCCGGCAATTTAAATTTCGATCCAGAAAATCCACAGGTCACAAAAGGTAAAATAATTTTAAGTTCGCGATCTTTAAGATTTGGACACGCCCGAGTAGCTTACGACACCCACTCATCAGACTGGTTGGATTCTTCAAAACATCCGGAAATCATATTTCAACTGAATTCACTGTCCGAGTGCTCTTGGCACGATCGTGAACTTAGAGCCATTGGTAACGGAACCCTCCAGATCAAAGGGATTCTTAAGGAAGTGACTCTCCCTTTATCCTTTCATTATTATCGAGACAAACGGAGAAAGTACGAAGGTAAAAAAGGAGATTTACTGCGATTGGATGGTCTACTCTCCCTTCCAAGATCTCAATTTGGACTCTCTCCGAATAGTCAATTGGAAGTCATTAAAGAGGATATTCAAGTTAGAATATCGGTCACAGGGGTTTCAGACCGAGTTAGACCTTTTCTGCCCTCTAAACATTTTTAAACTCGGGCAATGAGGATCGGATTCGAAGGATCAATCATCTCCACCACTAGAAAGACTCATCAATACTTGAAGAATGTAAAAAAACATTAGGGCAACCGACGAAAATAGAGCAAGAGAGGCAGCTACATGCTGATTCGGAGAGTAATGATGCAAAATATTCGAGGTAGTAAATAGGACAGAACCCGCAGCAAATAAGACCATTACGCAGGCAAAAACCAAACCGAGAGAGAATCCAAATATCATACTGCAAAGGATAAAGCCGAGGGCCACAAAACCCCCAATTGAGAGAATGCCCTTGAGGAAGGAAAAATCTTTACGGGTGATGAAAACAGTCGCCGTGATTCCGAGAACTAATAAGAGAGTCATTAAGCCAGCAGTCGGAATCAAACCAGACCCACCGAACATAGTCGCAACAAAGAGGAGAGGGAGAAAGATGATCGCTTCCGCGACTACAAACATCCCCAAACCCAAGTATTGCATTTGTTCTGAAGTTTCTGATCTGGCCAATTTGTCGGCTATGTACCCTACCCCCATAAATAAGCCGAGTACAATGAACCAGCTAAAACCACTGGTCATACTCATTGCTAACTTGGCTGCGAACGGAGCATTGACTAAATAATACTCCAATCCGATAAAAGCGAGGATTGCCATGGCAAGATGGGCGTAAGTTCTGCGAATAAAGGCCGCACGGTCACTGGCAGAACTCTTAGCAGCAGATAGGGTAAAAACTTGTTCTTTCATAGTATGGTTAGCTTAATTGGTTTATCCATATTCAAATCATAACCCCACAGCAAGCAGATCTGATCCAATAGGAAGTGATTTTAAATCGAAGCCGGCTTTGATAAAAGAGAGCTTTTCGTGTTTGGATTGCTATACTTTCTGGCTTCTTTATTTTGTGAAAACCTATTTAAATCCAAAAATTCTGAACATGTCTAATTATCCTTTTCTCAATCGAATCGGTCACCCCAGCTGGTCGAAACTCTCTGCTGATAGGATCCAATCCGAAATCACTCTTGCATTGGAGCATTCCGAAAAAAATTTACAGGCAATCCGATCCCTACACCTGGATAAATTGACTTTCCTCAACACGATTCAAGCACTCGAAAAGGCGACCACTGACCTCGATTATGCTTGGGGGCTGGTTTCTCACCTCGACTCGGTTTGTAATACCGAAGATCTGCGAAAAGCCCATAATGAGATGTTGCCAAAAGTTTCTGCCTTCGGGGCGAAAATACTTTTGGATTCGCAACTTTGGAAAGTGATCCTTGCCTATTCTGGAACTGAAGAGGCAAAAAACCTGTCGTCGGTTGATCAGAGGCTCCTTGAAGAGACGCTGGCAGACTTCAGGGAAGCAGGGGCTGATTTAACTCAAGAGAAGAAGGAGATGCTGGAAAAAATATCATCTGAACTGGCCCAAGTGACCCAGCAGTTCTCGGAACGTGTGCTTGATGCCACGAATGACTGGTCCCTTGAGATTAGAGATGAGGAAAAACTAGATGGCTTGCCCGAATCCTCGAAAGAGGCCGCCCGTATTGCGGCCATTGAAAAACTTGGTCAAGAGGAAGGGTCCAAGGCCTGGGTATTCACGCTCCACGCACCCTCTTTGGTTCCCGCATTACAGTATTTAAATGACGACTCCCTGCGTCAGAAAATCTGGCAAGCCAGCGATTCCCTGGGATGCGAGGATCCTTACAACAACCAAGAAATTGTCGCCCGGATCCTCACCCTTCGACAAGAAAAGGCGAATCTCTTGGGTAAAGAAGATTTTTCTGAAGTGGCTCTTTCCCGAAGAATGGCAAAATCTGGAAAAACCGCCGATCGTTTCGTTTCAGATTTGCATCAAAAAACTCTGCCTTTTTTCGAAAAAGAAAATAAAGATCTCGAATCATTTAAAGCTGAAAAAACCGGACAGAAAGAAGGCCTTTTAGAGCCCTGGGAAGTTGGGTATTGGTCGGAAAAACTAAAGAAGGAACGCTATGACTTTGATGAGGAAGATCTTCGTCCCTATTTCCCGATCCATTCGGTTCTCGAAGGTATGTTTTCCCTAGTAACCGAGGTTTTTGCTCTCAAGATCATTGAGAGAAGTACCGTTCATCAAGGCAAAGCTTGCCATCAAACAAACCCAATAGACCCAGCCGTGGAGGTTTGGCACCCTGATGTGAGGTTTTATGATCTTTACGATGCGAATGAGGACAGGTTGCTGGGCTCTTTTTATGCAGATTGGCACCCTCGATCCAGCAAACGAGCCGGTGCATGGATGAACTACCTGAAAACAGGTGAGCCCACAGAAAACGGAACTCTCTCTCCTCATCTCGGTCTGATTTGTGGAAACCTTACCGCACCAACCTCGAGCAAACCTGCTCTCCTAACTCATTATGAGGTCGAAACGGTCTTTCACGAATTCGGTCACCTCTTGCACCACCTTTGTGGCGAGGTACCTCATCGCAGTTTAAACGGAGTAAATGTAGCTTGGGACTTTGTCGAACTCCCCTCCCAAATCATGGAAAATTGGTGTTGGGAAAGACAAAGTTTAAACCTATTTGCCAAACATCATGAAACGGGTGAGTGCATACCGGAGGAGCTTTTCAATAAGATGATCCGAGCCAAAAATTTCATGGCTGGAAACGCCATGATGAGGCAGCTCGCTTTTTCCAAGCTCGATCTATTCATGCATCGGTCTCTTGCACAAAACTTACCCGATGATCTGGAAAAAAGTCTTCAAGAATCCCTGATCGATTATTTTCCTAAGCGCAAAACACAACCCCGCACCATTGCCATGCGCTTCAGCCATCTTTTCGGCAACCCGGTAGGTTATGCGACCGCATATTACTCCTACAAATGGGCTGAAGTGTTAGATGCGGATGCATTCACCCGCTTCCAAAAAGAAGGAATCCTGAACCCTGACACGGGTCGTTCCTTTCGGGAGTGCATATTGAGTCAAGGAAACTCATGCCCCCCCGACGAACTTTTTCACAACTTCATGGGCCGGGACCCAGATCCCAATGCCCTGCTCATCCGTAGTGGGCTTACCACATCAGGCACCTAGAGAGATAAGCTGCCTCAAATCAAATTATGTCCACAAAGCCCCAAGTCCTCGCCTGGATTACCTGTGACAGTGTCTATGTCGATCCAGCAACTGGTAAACATACTCTTCTTGGAATTTTCTCAAGCCTGCGGGCAAAGGAATTTCCGGTTACTCATCCGAGAATGGTTTGGTTTCTATCCTTTTCAGATCTTACAATGGGTAAGCACCAATTAAAAATGACCATAGGATTGCCTATGGCGGAGGAAGAACCAAGAACCATCATTGATCGTGAGTTTGAATCCCCTGGACCTCAGCATCGAATTAATCTGATCAACGATATTCACCGGTTGAAATTTGATGCTCCTGGAAATTATTCCATCCTCATTGAAATTGATGACCAAGTAGTCCTAGCAAGCAGTTTCCCCATCATTGAAGTTCAAACAAGGTCGTAACCGGCCCCTTCCCCCTTGCCTTCTCTCATTCTTAAAGTTACCCATTTGCCTTATGTCCGATTTAATATCATCTGATTCGCACGAACCATCTCCCCTGTTGGTTGTTGGTTCGGTTGCCTTCGACAATGTCATCACACCCCATGCAGAACAGGAAAGAATCCTTGGAGGTGCCGCATCATACTGCTCGTTTGCCGCCAGTTATTTCACCCAAGTACGGATGGTTGGGGTGGTGGGCAATGACTTTGGCGAATCAGACTTGGATCGTCTTCGTGCCCGGAGCATCGATCTGGAAGGTGTGCAGCGTGATGATTCCGGCCCCACCTTTTTTTGGAAAGGAAAATATCACGAAAACTTTAACCGGAGGGATACTCTGGATATCCGCCTTAATGTCTTCGAAAGTTTTCGTCCAGACTTGCCCGAATCCTACCTTAATTCTGAATTTGTCCTGCTCGGCAACATACATCCTTCTCTGCAGATGCATGTACTGGACCAGCTTTCAAGCGAGCGGTTTGTTTTGGCGGATACAATCGATCTATGGATTGAGACCGAACGGGAGGCATTGCTTGCACTGATTCAAAAAGTGAGTCTTTTTGTAATCAACGATTCCGAGGCAGAGGAATTGACCGGCGAGTCCAATATTATTTTAGCCGGGGATAAACTTCGTCACATGGGCCCCCAAAGTGTCATCATCAAAAAAGGTGAACATGGGGCGGTATTATTCCACCAGGATGGAAATTTTGCCCTACCCGCCTACCCAGTCACCCAACTACATGACCCCACCGGTGCCGGGGATTCATTTGCCGGAGCTCTTATTGGGCGACTGGCCTCCCGAAAGCAAACCGGGTTCGCTGCAATAAAAGAAGCCATGCTCTATGCTACCTGTACGGCAAGTTTAACCGTAGAAGCTTTCGGTTGCGATCGGTTGGAATCGGCTGGAGCATCTGAGATTCAACAAAGAGTGGATTCTTTGAAGCAACTTATATCTGTTGCTTAGATCATCCAGTCAAGTATCGAGGGAAAAGCCATTTATTTCCTTAAAAATCGTGCTTTTCGGATTATTTTGTCCTGTCTGTAGACCGGCATGATCCAAAGAAAAAAACCTTCCATTAGGTCAACCACCCGATCTCTCCACAATGCGATCCGATTTGCCCAGTCCAGATGTCATTGGCGAACTTCCTAAAGATGGAGGCCATGAATTTAATCGATTGATATTCGAAAACAGCCCGTATTTGCTTCAGCACGCACGAAACCCAATCGATTGGTACCCTTGGGGTGAGAAGGCACTTGAACTGGCAGAATCCCAAAATAAACCAATTTTTTTATCCATCGGGTACACCACCTGCCATTGGTGTCATGTCATGGAAAGAGAGTCCTTTGAAGACCAAGATGTGGCCAACCTACTGAACCGTCACTACATATGTATTAAAGTCGACCGCGAGGAGCGCCCTGATCTTGATCATGTGTACATGTCAGTCACTCAAATGATGACCGGGCGTGGAGGTTGGCCCATGACCGTGATTATGACTCCTCATAAAATCCCCTTTTTTGCAGGTACCTATTTCCCCAAGACATCAATGCTCGATCTACTGCCTCACTTTTCCAAAGTTTGGCATGAAGAAAAGGGAAAAGTCTTTGAGATGGGACAGGCAATCATTGCCAACCTTTCTAAAGCGAGGAAAAACCAAGGAGGGGGGGATTTAAATGGAACCTATTTAGATCGTTGCTTTGAATCCTTATCCAACGCTTACGACCCTGTTTATGGAGGATTTGGAACCGCCCCAAAATTCCCCACCCCCCATGCCCTATCCTTTTTGTTACGATACCACCAAAGGACTGGCAATGCATTGGCTTTAGAGATGGTCACTCACACCATAAAACAAATCCGTTTAAGCGGAACTTATGATCAAATCGGTTGGGGCATTCATCGATACTCGACGGATCAAGAATGGCTGGTTCCTCATTTCGAAAAAATGCTCTATGACCAGGCATTGTTTGCGATTGCATCGATTGAGACCTACCTAATCACTGGTGACTCCTTCTTTAAAAATTCATGTACCGATACCTTATCTTATGTGGAAAGAGAACTTTCCTCTCCAAGCGGAGGCTTTTATTCTGCAGAGGATGCGGATAGTGAGGGCGAGGAGGGAAAATTTTATCTCTGGCAAAACCATGAGATACAAAACATTCTCGGGCAAAAGGATGCCGAACTTTTCACTCACTTATATCAATTTGAGAATCAGGGAAACTATTTAGACGAGGCGACACGCCAGAAAACGGGGTCCAATATTCTCCACCTTAAACAATCCATTGAAGAATATGCTCAGGAAAATGAGTATGACTTAAAAAAACTACGCACAAGACTGGAAAAGGTTCGGCAGGATCTCTTTAAAGCGAGGGAAAAAAGGGTTCACCCACAAAGAGATGACAAGGTACTAACGGACTGGAACGGACTCATGATTTCTGCATTCGCACGGGCAGGACAGGCATTCAATTCCCCCAAGTACATAGAGCGGGCCAAGCAAGCCGCTGACTTTTGTTTGAACGAACTTCGCCAACCCGATGGCAAACTATTCAAACGCTGGCGAAATGGAAAAGCAGGACTTGCTGCTCACTTAGATGATTATGCTTTTTTGGCACAAGGACTTCTTGATCTTTATGAAGCAGGGCAAGACTTTAAATACCTTCTTCTGGCAATTGAAATAGTCGATCTCACGATCGATTTTTTTGAGGATAAAGAAGAAGGAGGGTTCTACCTTACGGCTACTGATAGTGAAGAGCTGCTTACTCGGCCCAAAGAGATTTATGATGGGGCCATTCCCTCAGGAAACTCGATCATGGCAATGAACCTAGCCCGAATTGGGCAAATCAGCCAAAATCAGAAATACCTCGACTGCTTGAACCATTCATTCTCTGCATTTTCAGGGTTTTTAAAATCCAACCCATCCGGAGCCGAAAACTTTTTACATGCCTTGGCCTACACCCTTCAACCTCCCCAAGAGATTGTGGTGGGTGGGGACTTGCAGAATCCGCTTACTACGGCATTCCTTCAAGCGATCCATGCCCGCTTTCTTCCGTTCAAATCAGTAATCCATTTACCTCAACCCACAAAGAACCATCTAGAGTTGATTCGAAACTTTCCTCACCTTGAGAAATTTTCAACAACCATTCAACCCACCCTGTACTTATGCCGTGAGTATGCATGTGAAAAACCAGCGGTAGAACTGGATCAAGTAAATCGACTGCTCGATGAAATAACCAAGGGGAAGCAAGCCAAGTAAATGGTCACGCTTTCTCTCCCGTTGCCAAAAGAGTTTCAAAAAAGGGCTTTTTTTTCTCCTTGGCCACCACTTCCACCTTGGCCTCACTAAAACCACAATCCACCAGCATTCGATAAAGTTCGTTTTCACCAAAGCCAAGCCAATGGTCGCCATATAACTCACGGGCTTTCTCAAAATGGTGTTTTTTGAGATCAATCACCATTAATTGACCTCTAGGCTTTAGTACTCTATGAGCTTCCTGAAGCGCAGATTCTGGACGAAGTGCATGATGAAGTGATTGGCTCATCAAAGCAAGATCGACACTGTTGTCGTCCAGTGGGATTTTTTCCAAGTCTCCAAGTTTATACTCTAAGTTGCCCAAGCCTTTTCTTTTGGCAAGGTCTGTGCCTAGACGAACCATACTTTTTGAACTGTCCACACAAATTACTTTTTTGGCACGATCGGCGAGAAGTTGCGAAATCATACCATCTCCAGCACCTAAATCCACAATAGTGATTGGAGGAACCAATCGAAAAAGAAAGTGGCCAATGGCTTCCCATGTTCTTCCCGGAACATAATTTTTGCCTAATCTCTCTGCGACCTCATCAAAGTATCTTTGCGACTCGAGCCTTCTCCGGTCCACAATTCGGGACAGGGCAGACTGATCACTTTCCCAAAACTCTTCCTCCGAGTCCTCGGATAGAGCAAGACGAATAAACTCATGCGTCGAAGAAGAATCGATACTGAGTTTGTAGTAGGTGCGCTTTCCATCTTTGCGGTCCACCACCAACTGATTTCTTCGGAGCAACCCAAGATGAGATGAAATCCTGGACTGCCCCATCTCAAGAATTTCCTGCAACTCAGCGACGGAAAGTTCCTCTTGCCCAAGAAGGCGCAACATTCTTAAACGGGTAGAATCGGAGAGAAGCTGTAAAACCTCAGTAATTTTCATAGAAGGAGAGCTGTAAAGTCCCTCAGTACATCCCCTTTGGCAACCTTAATGTGGGAAGGTATTATCGGGGAATGTAATTCCCGATCTAATCTACAACAAACCGGCATCAAGCCCGGTTTATCCAACTTATTATTGGTCGACCCAACGGCTCAAACCTTCGATCACTAAAGACTGCTCGTTTCCTTCGATATCAATTTGAACTTTTTCTCCGACTTTTTTGCCAAGTATACTTTGGCCAAGCGGGGTGAGGTAAGAAAGAATGTTGTTTTCTGGATCACTATCCCAAGCCCCCAGAATTGTATACTTGATCTTTTCCCCAGTGACTAAATCCTGGAGGTCGACAATCGAACCGATGCCCACAAAATCAGCAGGTGCTTCGGTAAAATCAGTGGCTTTAGCTCGCATTAAATCACTCTGAAGTTCCGCCTGACGTGCAAGTAATACCTTTTGGTCATCCTTAGCCATTTGATACTCCGCATTCTCCTTGAGATCACCCAGTTCTCTGGCCGCCTCGATCGCTTGAGAGTTGGCCGGTATTTTCTCCTTGGTGATAAGGTCCAAATCAGCAAGCTTACGATCATAACTCCCCTTGGATACAATCAAGGTATCATCAGTAGCAACACTCGCAGGACTCGAAGAATCTCCAGGTTGTTCCCTATCGAGCAAGGATTGGATTTTGGGGAACTTTTTGATGAATCGGGCAAGTAGGGACCGCTTAGTTAAATCCTCGAAACCAGGGTTAAGAATGAGTGCCTGGGCGAGGTCTTTTGCATTCTCTTCGGAACCTTTCCCGAGTATGTCAGAAAGCAATTCACGATCATCGGACAAAATCTCAGCCAAGGGAATCCTCCTACTGGTGGCATTTTTCAGAGATTCATAATCAATCGCTGAGAAGACAGCGGTTAATAACCGAGGATTAATCATGTCTCCCAGAAGGTCTTTAAATTTGGATAACCCACGAAACTTGAGCATCCAAAGAAGAACCGGTGCTTTTAAACTTTGTTCGTCCAGCCAAAGGTTTAATGATTTGATAAGTAATTTGGACTCTTCTCGGTCAATCAAGAAATGTGCACACTCTCCGGAAAACTTTACTGCGGTATTCTGCAAAAGGTTAAGAACCAGATCTCTCCAATTATCCGGATAAGTACGGGCGACAAGATCAAGAAAGCGGGAATGAAACTTGGCCGGCATTAAATCGGCCAAAGCAGGTAAATCTTCCTCACATTCTTTGAGAATTGATGCAGAAGTCGGTTCAAGTTTTTCCACATCCTCCTCGACATCGCGAGCCAAATTATTTCGTACCCAAATACCATATAAACGATCCGCTTGGCTAAGGTTTTTCGCCTCCATGATGGCAACAGTAAGATCTGCTAAAACTTGAGGCAGGTCGGTCTGCAAATCTTCTTTTTCTGCAGCCAAGTCAAAAAGCTTCTCAGCCAGGACGATTTTTTCGTAAGATCTCTTTTCTTCGAAAAAGTCCTGTAAAATCTCTTGCTCCGGTTTGACTGGTTCATCCCGCAAAACATACGGCTCGCTCTTTTTGTTGGGGACAGCAATTCTTGGATCTTTGATAAGCACTTTCTTTGTAGCGGTCCACCAACGCTTGCCCTTGGCCGACCCAAACATGTAACCAAGGATTCTCTCGATCTCACGGGTGCTCATGCATCCATCATTTCCTTGCTCGAGGATCTTTATGATCAACTCCGCAGGTTCTTTTTTGGCCAACTTCTCAATCTCGTCCTTATTTTTTCGATGTTGAGAAAGGATACTGTCCTCAGATAATAGTTCTAATTTATCGATACAAAAAACAGGGTCCATCGCGTGACTCGTGCGTTCGTCATCCTCAAAATCGATTAGGATCATACCGCGATCCTCATCAAACCCAGAAATTACCCCAAACCCCCAACTGCGGTGGATGCAGTAAGTTCCTGGATTCATGGATTCCAGGATCGTGCGTGAGGTTTCAAGGGATGGATCTTTTTCGACCAAACGATCGATAACTTCAGTATTCATTCAGGCTAATTTGTAAATTCAGTTGCTAGTTTCAGTCCTTCCAATTTTTAGCAAAACAGCAAAAAATGGCGAGTGAAAAGAGCCCATTTAGGCAGATACTAATTCTTTGCTCCCCGCAGATTGTTTGACAGTAAGCAAAAAAAGGGCAGGAAAAACCAGCCAAATCGCACCAAGGATGTAGGCAACTGAGGACCCATAAGTAAAGTAAATCAGTCCTGCAGAAATAGGTCCAATCGACCTGGCAATAGATCCACAGGATCTAAAAATACCTAGGTTCACGCCCTGCTCAGAATCCCTTGAACTCAGAGAAGTTAAGGCCGTTAATGTGGGACTGATAAGAGCCACACCCGAAGACATCAGGAAGAGTCCTGGATAAAAAAATGAGAAGGAATCAGCCAAGGCAATCATGATAAAAGCGAAGAAGCCTAGGAATATTCCCAGATGAGCCATGTTTCTCTCGCCCATTCGATTTACAAACCGCCGAACGACAACTCCCTGCACCAAGATAAGGGTACCCCCAATCAGCAAGAACATTTCCCCCAGGTCTTTGGGACTAAATGAAAATCGCTCCACCGCAAGAAAGGTAAGAGTAAATTCCATCCCGGAGAACGAAACCATGTAAAATAAGTAGGTCAGGCAGGTTCTTCTCGCATCAGGACTGGTTACCTGGCTCATTTTGCAAACTGCCGGTAGAAAAGTGGTTGACTGGGTTCTTTTATCATGGGGGAGGGTCTCTGAAAACCCCACGGCTAACCATAGCAAATTAATTACAGCCAGACAAAAACTGATCGTAGCCGCCGCCGAAAATGGATGCATTCCAAAAATCACTAACTCAGAACCTGACCAGTCCCATTGAGAAGCCAGTCCACCAATTGCAGGCCCGAGGACAAAACCCAACCCAAATGCAATTCCCACAAAAGCCATACCTTTGGATCGCTTTTCGCG
This sequence comes from Opitutales bacterium, assembly GCA_038137385.1. Taxonomy (GTDB): domain Bacteria; phylum Verrucomicrobiota; class Verrucomicrobiia; order Opitutales; family Seribacteraceae; genus Chordibacter. The sequence continues at coordinate 18,420 of JAYQBP010000007.1, forward strand.
AGAAGTAACATCAGCTATGGCTGCCGTAGCCACCGAAATATTTCCTCCGGCCATACCCCCGACCACCCGTGAGATCACCAAAAGCCAAAAATTACCCGCCATAATCCACAGAAAGTACCCCAATGCAGTTCCCAAAAGAGTAAAAATTAAAATGGGCTTCCTACCAAAACGATCCGAGAGCCCTCCCCAAATCGGAGCAAACACAAATTGAAGAACCGCGTAGAGAGAGCCCAAGACACCTCCAAAAATGACCGTTTCTAAATGAAAACCAGAATTTTGAACCTTTGCGTAGTTCCCCAGGCTCCCCGCCCAATGGACAAATTTAGATAAAACACCATCTCCAAGACTTTGCTCCAGAAAGAGATAG
>JAYQBP010000007.1:18796-21092 GCA_038137385.1 Opitutales bacterium
AAGAGATAGTGATCCAACATCGCCGGAAACAAAGGAAAAATAATAGAAAAACCGACCATATCCAGAAAGATGGTCATAAAAACGATCCCAAAAACCGATTTCTTGGAAGAAGTCATGATTGGAGACCCGATCTTTCTTTAAGGGCAAGCCTGACATTTTCTGGGACCAAACCAGTTTCTTGGTTTCCGTATTGGTGTACCTGTTTGATCAATTGGGAACTTGTAAAGAAATACTTCTGGCTGGGCATTAGGAAAATAGTTTCCAAGCTTGAGTCTAAATGACGGTTCATTTGGGCCATTTGAAATTCGTATTCAAAATCGGAAATTACCCGCAATCCTCGAACCAAAACGGTTGCTCCCCTTCTGCGAGCGTGCTCCACCAGCAATCCGTCAAATAACTCAACCGTGACATTCTCGAAGTCGACGAGGTTTTCCTGAACCATTTCCACTCTTTGCTCGGGAGAAAACATGGTGCTTTTGGCAGAATTGCCTGAGGCTACCGCCACAATCACTCTGTCAAACAACTTGGATGCACGAGTCAAAACATCAAGATGACCTAGGGTTACGGGATCAAAAGTACCGGGATACAAAGCAATTGCCATTCCTTCCCTCCTATCAATTAACCTTTCACAAGTCCACAACCAAGCAAAGCACGAGTTGTGGTTGCCAAGTTGGGAGGAAACTCCTAAAGCCTACTTCCAGCAATGAACCTACCCAACCTGATCACCCTATCGAGAATTCCGTTGATGGTAATTGTGGTCGCCTTGCTCCATCCTTGGGGCGGGTCTCCTATTCCGTGGTCGTGGACCATCGCGTTGATCATCTTTCTCTTCGGTGCCCTAACCGATTGGCTGGATGGATGGTTAGCCAGAAAAATGGGACAAGTCTCTGATTTTGGTAAGTTTATGGATGCATTGGTGGATAAAATCTTTACCATGGGGACCTTTGTCAGCCTGCTCGCCTTAGGGATTGTTGGTTTATGGGCCCTCTTTCCAATCCTTCTCATTTTAGCTAGGGAATTTTTAATTACTGGCTTACGGCTCGTAGCCGCAGCCCAAGGGAAAACTTTGGCTGCTGAAAAAGCAGGCAAGGTAAAGACCGTAATGCAGATTACATCAATTTCATTATTTATAGGCTACGGAGCAATTAGGCATGACCTTTCGAATACCACCCTATTTGCGGACTTGACTCCATGGTCTGGAGTGGTCATCCAAGCTGCCCAAATTAGCCTCGTCCTTGCTTGTTTGCTGACAGTTTATTCAGGATGCAATTACCTCGTAAAATATTGGAGCGTTTTTACAAACGGCAATTCCTAAGAATTACAGATGAACCAAATCGTTCTTTTTCTAGCCACTTTGGGTCCAATAGGAAAAACGCTTCCAGCCCCAGGGACGATGGGCTCGATTTTTGGCACGCTCCTTTACCTCTTTTTCACTCTAGGATTAGGATGGTCTGCCCATATGATTGCCATCGGCTTTATCCCTCTCTTTCTTATAGGTATTCCGTTGTGCTCCAGAGCTGAAATTCTGCTAGACCGGAATGACCCGGGTGAAGTCATCTGGGATGAGTTCACCGTTATTCCCTTTGTTTTTCTTCCCTTGTCTCCACTTTTTGAAGAACCAGTCACCCAGGAAACATTTATATGGATAGGTGCCGGCTTTATCCTTTTTCGTTTTTTTGATGTATTCAAGCCGTGGATTATCAGATCGGCACAAAAACTCCCCCGAGGACTTGGTGTGATGATTGATGATCTACTTGCAGCGGTTGCATCTGGCCTCGTCCTTTGGGCTGCCAAAACTTTTTCTTTGTCTTTTTTCTCCTGACCTATCTAAATCATCCATGTGAGCGATCAGACGCCAGAAAATGCCCATTTGTTTACTTTGGAGGTGAGTAACAAGATGGGTGTGCATGCCCGGCCTGCTGCCATGATCGTTCGCATTGCATCTCAATTTAGCGGTGAAATATGGGTAACCAAAAAAGATGGTGAACGGGTAAATGCAAAGAGTATCATGGGGATCATGATGTTGGCCGCAGCCCGTGGGTCTGAATTAACCTTTGAATGCGAACCTGCGGATGCTTCTGAGATTGAAAAGCAAATGACAGAGCTTTTCGCCTCCAAATTTCAGGACGAATAAATCTTCGCTACCTGCTAACCTGCTCTTGCAGTCAAACGGAAGAAGATATTCTGGCTTCGTAAAAATCTTTGATCAATTCCTTCACCTCAGATGGGCGATACTTGCTTTCGGCGTTGAGGGTAATCCCTGCCACCTCTTCCATGGTAAAACGGCGTGCAAAAA
>JAYQBP010000007.1:21102-21955 GCA_038137385.1 Opitutales bacterium
ATGCGGAAGCACTAAACGAGTCAAACCCCAAGCCGATTAAAAGAGGCAAGAAATGGGGATCCCCTGCGATCTCGCCACAAACCGTAACGGGTATTCCCTTGTTCTTCGCAATCTCTGCCACTTGTTTCAAAGATCGCAAGACTGCCGGGTGGTGAGGCTCGTAAAGAAACGCGATCTCGTTATTCACCCGATCCACTGCAAGTAGGTACTGCACTAAATCATTCGTCCCAATGCTAAAAAAATCAGCCTCCTCAGCTAGCAAATCACAAATAGCAACGGCAGCAGGAGTTTCGATCATACAACCCACCTGGATATCCGGATCATAGCTCTGACCACGCGAATCCAAGACGCTTTTTGCCTCCTCAATCAACTCTTTGGAGCGGATCACTTCCCCGATACCAGTAATCATGGGGAGCATAATCCTAACATTTCCGTGGGCACTGGCACGCAGAATTGCCTGTAATTGATCGAGGAAAACTTTTGGGTTGCTTAGACAATAACGAATCGCCCGGAAACCCATAAATGGGTTTGCCTCCTTTTCATGATTCCAATCCTGAAGAAGTTTATCTCCGCCTAAATCAAGTGTTCGGATGGTTAACGGTTTACCAGCAGAGGCCTCAACCATTCTAAGATATTCCTCAAATTGTTCCTCCTCGGAAGGCACTGCATTGGTTCTTAGGAAAAGGGATTCAGTTCGATATAGGCCTACGCCTAAGCAACCCACATCGATCGCTTTGACTACTTCGACTGGAGTGTCTGCATTCGCCCAAATATCGAGCGGTTTTCCGTCGGATGTTTCAGCGGGCAAATCGGATTCACGCTCCACTTGGTTGAGCAACTTTCTTCGCTGTAC
>JAYQBP010000007.1:21965-31051 GCA_038137385.1 Opitutales bacterium
TTTCCATCGCGAAAAAGGGTGGCTTCACTGGGATTAATGATAGCCACCCCTTCAAACCCATCGATCAACAATTCATCCCCATCGCTCAACTTGTCAGACAAACCACGCAACCCGACCACTGCAGGCACACCACTCGCACGAGCCATAATTACGGCATGACTGGTCTGACCACCAAGATCGGTTGCAATACCTAGAATTTTCGACCGGTCAAGGGCCGCCGTATCCGAAGGGGTAAGATCTTCAGAAACCAACACCTTGGGCTGATCCAGAAAAGCAGTACCGGATGCAGTGGCTCCGGATAAACAGCGCTGCAGTCTTCTTGAGATATCTCTTAAATCTACGGCTCGTTCCCTTAAATACTTGTCTTCTAATTGATCAAAAAATGCGAGGTATTTTTGAGTTACACGATGAACACACTTCTCCACATTTTCACCCGACTCCCTGACCTCTTTCTTCACATCCTCAATCAATGCCCGATCCTCAAGCACCAGCATGTGGGCATCAAAAATACCCGCCTCTTTTTCACCAAGGTTTTTGGCCACATCTTCCCGAATCTTGCGAATCTCAGATTTGGTCATTTCAAGAGCCTCAAGAAATCGGCTAATCTCTTCTTCTTGATCCGACTCACTTACTTCGTAAGTCGCTACACTTACCTCATCATGAAGGAACCGGAAAACAGACCCGTGAGCAATTCCCGGGGATGCGGGAATGCCAAAAAGCATAAGCTCAGACTTCTCTATTTTGTCCTGAATCATAAGTGAAAAATTTAAACCAACCAATCATCATGCCCTAAATTCTTAATTAGGGAAAACAAATTCTGAGTGGTTTAATTTCTACAATCAGGAAACAACTTTGGTAAATTCTAACCAGGAATGATCACCCCAGGCGGCAAAAATCATTTCCCGCAAGGGTTCAACCTGATTAAACCCCTCAGGAATGAGGGCAAAACATGCACTACCACTACCCGACATTTTGGGGACGATCCCGAAATCTTTCTCAATCTGATCAAAAAGTGGGCGGAAGTAAAGATGCTTGAAGAAAACAGCAAATTCCAAGTCGTTGTGTAAAAAGTCCGAGGTGGATAGTTTCCCACTTTCCCACATTTCCAAGCGTTCCTTTTTCCAAGCCTCAGAAGAAAATTTTGAATGCCGGGATAAATTTTTATAAACCTCCGCAGTGGAAAATCCGATACTCGGCTTAAACAGGAGTATTTCTTGGCCGATCAAGGATTTTACCCGTGGACTACGCACCGGCCTAACCCGCTCTCCCCTACCCTCTACAACACACAAGCCAGACTCAAAAAAACTTGGACAGTCGGAACCTATTTCTGCACTTATGGCCACTAATTGATTCATCGACAAGGGCGCATCTGCTAACTGATTGATCCCCAGCAAAGCTGACACCGCATCGGAACTGCCACCCCCCAATCCCGCCATGGAGGGAATAATCTTTTTCAGCGTAATCTTAACTCCCCATAACTCTCCAGTTTGCTCAAACCATCTTTTTGCTGCTCGGTAAACCAAGTTATCAAGGTTTTCAAGCTCAGTAAATCCAGGACAGCGAAGATTTATGCCAGTTATTTTTGAATCCCTTTCAATTTCTAAAAGATCTCCAATGGCTAATTTTGCCATTACTGAGGTCAATTCATGATATCCATCTTCTCTTTTGCCGGTAACGGACAAGAAGAGATTAATTTTTGCAGGAGCAAGAACTTCTTTTTTTATGGTAGTTTTCTCTTTGGGTCGAGTGGACATAGGACGAATTAAACTGGATTAGTTGATAAAAGAAATCGGAGCGATACAAGAATTGAATTGGCTCACTCATTCAGGTCGACATGATAAAGATTAAAATGAGTCACCCATCCCCTGAAATCATTCTTGCATTAGATTTAGAAAATCGTGAACAGATTAACCGTATACTCCATGCCACAGGCAGTCGTTTAAAGTGGGTAAAGGTGGGTCTACAGAGTTTTTTAAGAGACGGGAAACCCTTGGTTCAGGAACTTGCGGATTCTGGCAAAAAAGTCTTTCTAGATTTAAAACTTCATGACATTCCAAACACCATGGCAAAAGCTTTGGAAAGCTTGGCTGATATGCCCGTGGGAATGATTACTCTTCACGCCTGTGCCGGAGCAGAATCCCTTGCTCGGTGTTCAACCTTTGCCCGTCAAGCAATGCCCAATGTTACCTTGCTTGGAGTTACTGTCCTCACCTCCACCAATCAGCAGGGATTGGAATCCATTGGGGTAACCCATTCAGTTGATGATCAAGTGGTTCGCCTTGCATCCCTTGCGGTGGATAGTGGGCTTGGAGGAATTGTATGTTCCCCATTGGAATTGCCCAAACTTCGGAGCATTCTGCCAAGCACGGTTGAATTAGTAACCCCTGGCATTCGACCTGCCAATGCGGATGTGGGGGATCAAAAGAGAATAATGACTCCCAAGGAGGCCAAGGAGGCAGGTGCCAACTTCCTTGTGATTGGCCGCCCCATTCTCGCAGCTTCCGACCCGAAGTTGGCCTTAGAGCAAATCCTCGAAGAACTATCCTAGTCATTATGGTTGGTGCATTGCTATTGGCCGCAGGAAACGGCACGCGAATGTTGGGAAAAATAGAAGATAAACTTCTTCAACCCATTGGGGACTCCAATGCCTTTCTTCTTTCCTGCCTAGCCTTTCTTGATTCGGGTGCAGTCAGTTCCATAGTGATCGTATACAAAAACGAGGAACAGCGCATCCAGCTCAACTTTTGTCTTAGTGAACACCTCGCTCAATATTCAAATTTACCCGGACTTAATATTCTCTGGGTTCAAGGTGGTAAAGAACGACAGGATTCTGTCTGGGAAGGTCTTCATGCCTTGCCTGAAGAAATCACGCATGTAATGATTCATGATTGTGCCCGCCCTTTCATAAAAGGTCATACAATTTGTGAACTTGCGGATCAGATTATTCAGAACCGGGCGGTCTCAGTAGCTCGCCCCCTCAAGGATACTCTGCGTTTACGGATCGACGACTCCGACAACCCGCTCCAACCCTCCGTTACCAAAACCCTTAACCGAGCAAAGCATTGGCTTATGGAAACGCCTCAGGGGGCTCCCAGGAAATGGCTCATTCAAGGGCTTAAAGAAGCAAATACGTTAGAGACTTTGGTAACTGACGATATGGCGGCACTTGAATTAGCGGGTTATCCGATTGCGATGCTCGAAACCAATTATCCAAATCCAAAAATCACCACCCCCGACGATTTTTCTTACGCTGAATTTCTTTTCCGATCGTGAACTCATCTAATCTACGAATTGGCCATGGCTTTGACCTTCATCAATTAGTCGAAGGGAGAAAGCTCATTCTTGGCGGAATTGAAATCCCCCATCCCTTGGGCCTTCTCGGTCATTCGGATGCGGATTGCTTAATCCATGCTCTGGCAGATGCGATCCTCGGTGCTTTGGCCCTACCTGATATCGGGCATCATTTCCCCGACCAAGATCCTCAAAATCGAGATCTTGATTCCTCAATCATCTTGGCCAAGGCAGTTCAGCTAGCCAAGGACCGTGGATATTCAGTCGGAAATGTTGACCTTACTGTGATTGCAGAAAAACCCAAACTGGGAAAATTCTTACCCGAGATTCGAGAGAAATTATCTAGATTACTTCATACTCCTGAAGACTGCATTGGACTCAAGGCAACAACCCACGAAAAAATTGGTTCTCTGGGACGAGAAGAAGGGATTGCCACCCATGCAGTGTGCCTGCTGGTGAAATCCTCAGACTGAGATTGCGGCGGCTAATCCGCAATTCGTTTCTTCTTTAAGCAGAAACGAATTGATCAGCAAAAAAACGCTCGATCTCGATCTGAGCATTCTCAGTGCTGTCAGATGCATGCACCACATTGCGCATTCTATCGGTTCCCAAGTCACCACGAATGGTTCCTTTTGGTGCGGATGTCGAATCAGTGGGTCCTAGTAAATCTCGCACGCCTTGTACCACATTTTCTCCTTGCAGAATGATTGCCATAACTGGGCGTGAGCTCATGAATCCAGCAATCTCTGGAAAAAAAGGAAGGTGGGCAACATGAGCATAATGCTCGCGCAACAAAGCATCATCCAACTGAAGCATACGGGTTGCAACAATCCCGTAATTTTTTTCTTCAAAGCGTGAGATAACTTGTCCCGCTACTTGGTTGTCCAAGCAATCAGGTTTCAGGAGTATTAATGTGCGTTCCATAGTTGGGTATAAAAGAGTCCAACATAACAGAAATACAGATATTGGCGAGTCGATTAAGCCAACCCCATCGGAGCAAGCAATAAAATCAACTCAGGAATCTTTCTCCTCGTCCTCTTTGGGTGAGGAAACACTTACTTTCTTTTGACCTTTCTTGGTCTGTTCGAAGCGTAACCCAATCTCCTCGTCATCATGCACTAAAACTTGGATAGGAATATTTTTCCTCAAATCTCCTGAGAGTAGAGCCTCAGCGAGGTTGTCCTCCAAATACTTTTCCACAGCTCGTCGAAGCGGTCGGGCACCCAGTTTGTTGTCATACCCGTGCTCAATTAAAAATTCCTTAGCTTCCTGAGAGACATCCAACTTGAGTTTTCTTTCTTTCAAGCGTTCGGATACTTTCTCCAGTTCTAAATCAACAATCGAACCCATATGCTCCTTGAGCAATTGACGGAAAATCACGATCTCAGTAAGACGGTTAAGGAACTCCGGCTTGAATACCTTTTTGGCCTCATCCATAATTTTGTCTTTGATTTTTTCGAAGTCCTGCTCGGCATCGCCAATGGAGAAGCCTAAGGATGTATTGCGCTGCAAAATTTCAGCCCCCACATTGGATGTCATGATCAAAATGGTGTTACGAAAATCAACCTTTCGGCCTAGGCTATCGGTTAATCGACCGTCCTCTAAGATTTGCAAAAGAATTTGAGCGACATCGGGATGGGCTTTTTCGATCTCGTCAAACAGGATTACTGAGTAGGGTTTCCTACGGATTGCTTCAGTCAACTGGCCTCCCTCATCATGCCCAACATAGCCGGGGGGAGAACCGATCATTCGTGAAACCGCATGTTTTTCCATATATTCAGACATATCAATCTGAATCAAGGATTCCTGATCACCGAAAATTCTTTCAGACAAAACCTTGGCCAAATGAGTTTTACCCACACCTGTGGGCCCGAGAAACATAAAGGAACCAATTGGCCTGCGTGGATCCTTTAAGTCTGCCCGGGATCGGCGCAACGCTTTGGCTACCACCTCTGTGGCGAAGTCCTGACCGATCACCTGTTCACGGAGCTCACTTTCGAGCTTGAGCAGTTTCTTGCTTTCTTTGGATTCCATTCGATTGAGAGGAATCCCAGTCCAGTCAGCAACCACTTGGAGCATATCGTCCTCGTTGACCTCTGCCCGGTTTTGTTCACGGTTTTTCTTCCAGCTTTCCAAGACCCTTTCCCGCTTGGCACGAAGTTTCTTTTCTTTGTCCCGAGCTTCAGCTGCCTCTTCAAAATTCTGGTCAGAAATAGCACTTTCTTTGAGTGCACATACCTCTTTGATCTCGTCTGAAAGGTCCTCAATTTCTTGAGGTCTCTTCATCGATTCCATACGGGATCGGGCCCCTGCTTCATCAATGGCATCAATCGCTTTATCTGGAAGAAACTTTCCGGTCACATAACGGTCGGTCAATTTTGCAGCCGCCTCCAATGCTTTATCCGTGTAGCTGACATTGTGATGGTCTTCATACTTGGATTGTATACCTTTCAAAATCAAGATGGTATCATCAATCGATGGTGCATCAACCTTCACAGATTGGAATCGTCGGTCCAAGGCCGAGTCTTTTTCGATGTATTTCCGATATTCAGCCAGAGTCGTGGCTCCGATACATTGCAATTCTCCACGGCTCAGTGCGGGCTTAAAAATATTGGACGCATCCATGGCTCCCTCAGCTGCACCCGCCCCCACGATCGTGTGCAACTCATCAATAAAGATGATGATATTTTTGGACTTTTTCAATTCATCCATCACCGCCTTGATCCGTTCTTCAAATTGACCGCGGTATTTGGTACCGGCTACCATCAGAGCCAGGTCAAGGGTCACCACTTTTTTATCGATTAAGTTTTCCGGAACCAATCCACCCGCAATCTGCTGAGCAAGGCCCTCGACAATCGCAGTTTTTCCAACCCCTGCCTCACCAATCAAAACCGGGTTATTTTTGGTTCTTCGACAAAGGACTTGAGTCATACGACGAATTTCAGAGGCCCGCCCGACCACCGGATCAAGCTCACCCTTTTTGGCCAACTCAGTAAGATCCCGACCAAATGCCTTTAAGGCTGGAGTTTTGACATCCTTGCCTTTTTCTTCTGGCTCATCTCCGTCTCCCCCAACAACAGAGGACTCCTTTTCCTCGCTCGATGCAAAATTGGGGTCGAGTTCGGATAAGATTTCGTTACGGCAACGATCGACATCAACATCGAGGGACTTGAGCACACGAGCGGCCACGCCTTCCCCTTCTCTAAGTAAACCGAGCAGGATATGTTCCGTGCCCACATAACTATGGTTTAAAGATTTTGCTTCCTTGCCAGCCAAAGCCAGTACTTTCTTGACCCGCGGGGTGTAGGGTATATTGCCGGATGGCTTCGCTTCCGGGCCCAATCCTACTTGTTCGTCAACAGCCTGCCTGACCGTGTCTAAATCGAGTCCCATCTTTTGTAAAACATTGACCGCGACTCCCTGCCCGAGGTTGATTAAACCGAGCAATAGGTGTTCCGTGCCTATGTAATTATGATGAAACCGATCTGCTTCCTTGCGTGCCAAAGCGAGAACCTGTTGGGCTCTCGGTGTGAAGTTGCTCATTGGTTCGGACATGACTTTTAAGATATTGAGGTTAAATATTTAGTCAACTTGGGGGTCCAAGTTTAATTGAGGCATTCGAATAAATTCTTTGCGCAGGGTTTCCGCCCTTAATTGATCGCGTTCACCGGGCTCAATAGGTTTGCCAGCTGCAAACTGGACATGACCAGGCTGCACTTCGATAAACATACGATCGGCCAATGCACGGAACTTTTCGGGAAGAAAACCAAAATCGGCGGCCAGTCGTATGAGAGAAAGATGATCCATAGCTTCGGAGCTTTGGATAAGGTAGCAGGTTTTGAGTGAACCCACTGCCCGGCTGATTTTATCAACGAGCCTCATTCCATCATCCTCCATTAACTTAGCCCGGGCCATACGCTCTTGATGAACAATATTATCTAAAGTTACTTGCAACCTTTCCAAAATAGAAGTTTCTGACTCGCCCAAAGTCTGTTGATTGGAAATTTGAAAAATGCTGCCGCTCGCATCGGAACCCTCCCCGAATAAACCACGTACCGCAATCCCAAGGTGGTTCACCGCGTTGATTACTTTATCCATATTTTTGGACATGACCAAGCCGGGTAGATGCATCATAACCGATGCCCGCATGCCCGTACCAAGGTTAGTCGGGCAAGCCGTAAGAAAACCAAGTTGGCTATCAAACGCATAGTCTAGCTTCGATTCAATACCACTATCCAGAGCATCCGCCAGTTTCCAGACCTTATCAAAATCCAACCCATTTCCAAGTACTTGAATCCTTAAATGGTCTTCTTCATTGACCATCACACTGCAGGCACGATCGCCCGAAAGGACCACTCCTCCCGATTCATCGGACTGAGAAAGTTCCAGACTTATTAAGTGCCTTTCCACTAAAATTTGGCGGTCCAGTTCACTTAATTCGTCCAACTCCACAGAAGTGCAGGTTTTGAGATCTTTCACCTTTCCCAAAGCTTCCATACACTTCGAAAGAACCGCTCTTTTCTGCCCAGACTGGGCTCTTCCAGGAAATGGAAATTCTCTAAGGTTTCTAGCCAACCGCACACGGGTACTCAAAGCAATTGGGCAAGGTTTGGGAACCTTGCTTTTGGACTTCGAAAAAAAGAGATCGTGGAACATGAGAACAAATTAGGACGCAGTCGGGCTTTGAGCCTGAAGTTTTTTTAAACGGTCTCTAAGTTCGGCTGCTTTTTCGTAGTTTTCTTCTTCCACTGCTTTTTGCAGAGCCTTACGGAGGGCATCTTCGTTCTCAACGACCTTTTTCTTACCCACGCTTCGAGTGGGCACTTTTCCGAGATGATTAATTCCGGCATGCATGCCATCAAGAAGGGGCTCAAGAACGGGACGGAATACATGGTAGCAAGCCTCACATCCCAAACGCCCTCCTTTCTTAAAATCCTGATGGGTCGTTCCACAACTCTCACAAGTTAAAGAAGCGGTGGAAGAGTCAAATTTGGGTTGGTCATCGAGCAAGCTGCCAATGGAGAGATTATCCGGATTAGTTACCCCCTTTTCCTGAGCACAAGATTCACACAAATCCATCTTATGCATTTGACCATTAATAATTTGTGTCAAATGGACGGTTGCCTGATTATCACAGTGATGACATTTCATGAGTTTCCTAAACGATTAATTACCATAATAATATACCTTGGATACGCCAAAAATACAACGCAGATGACGCGCCAATTGATTTTCGAAAAACTGGAAAGATATGGTAATTCAACCCGCGCTGTTCAAATGCGTCCCATCGCTTTTGACACTCACCCGAAATAATCGAATTAATTTTTGGGTTAGTTCGCCTGGTTTCCCATCTCCAATCGGCCGGTGATCCACTTCCACACATGGAATTACTTCCGCGGCTGTACCGGTTAGAAAACACTCATCTGCAATCCACAAATCGTATCGGGTCAGGGCCTGTTCTTTAACAGGAATCCCAATTTGCTCAGCGATTTCCATGGCCGCAGCCCGGGTGATACCACGCAAAGAACCGGCATCCAAAGGTGGGGTGTAAAGCACACCCTTGCGAATAATAAATACATTATCCCCCGTACATTCCGCAATTTCGCCTTTATCGTTGAGCATCAAGGCTTCAAGGAACCCAACCCGTTTGGCTTCTATCTTAGCCAGAATATTGTTTAAATAATTTAAGCTCTTGACCGCAGGGGGCAGAGCTGCCGCATTGATCCTGCGGGTGGGTACCGAAATGATCTTTAATCCATTTTCGTAAAGCTCTTCAGGGTACAATTGAATATTAT
>JAYQBP010000008.1:0-8353 GCA_038137385.1 Opitutales bacterium
TTGCTGGTGAAGACCAATGGTAGGCTCGTCCAAAGCAAAAAGAGTATCCGTTAACCCCGCACCGAGACAGGCGGTTAAATTAATTCTTTGAGTCTCTCCACCGCTTAAGCTTCTTGAGGAACGATTTAAACTTAAATACCCCAACCCTACATCCTCTAAATATCCAAGTCTTTTACAAATTGCTTCTAAAGGTAAATCCATTTTTGGATTTTGGGAGGGCTTCACTTTCTTGAGTCTGCCAAACAACTCAGTTACTGGCATCGCATAAAGGTCGGGCAGTGAACAACCTTCCCACTTCCACATTTGAGATTTTTTTTGAAATCTATTCCCCTTGCAGTCCGGACACTCAAAGTAGCCTCGATATTTCGAGAGGAAAACCCGGACATGCATTTTGTAAGTCTTTTTTTCCAGCCACCTAAAAAACCCATCAAGACCATACCAACGGTTGTCTCCTTCTTGGTGACTGGGGTCTCCATTCCAAATAAATCTCTTTTGTGAAATGGTTAAATCTTTCCAGGGGACGTTCGTTTCAATACTATTTTCTTTGGCCAGTCGAAGCAGGTCCTGTAAGCAATTGCTATATGTTTTACCAGCAAATGGTCTGATGGTGCCCTCTTCAATGGACAAAGATGGGTTGGGTATAACAAGATCAGGATTGATTTCGATCACGCTGCCAAAACCCTTGCATTTGGAACAGGCACCCACTGCACTGTTAAACGAAAAAGACCCCTGATCTAGTCGATTGTAGTGTTTTCCTGATTTTGCCGACCTCAAACCTTTGTGAATCGAAAGATAAAGTTTTCCAGAAACAGATCTTAGTTCCGCTAGCCCTTTGCCGAGTTCGAGTGATAGATTGATTGCCTCGGACACACGGGCTCGGTTGTCATGAGTCACCATGGTTTGATCAACGACCACGAAGGCGGATGTTTCATTCCAATTGTTTTCGTCTAAAGTTTGAACACGAATATATCTATTTTGGACTAAAATGCGGGAATGGCCTGCTGAAGCTAGAAAGCTTAAAAAATCCCTTACTGGCAGTTCGTTTCTTTCTAGCCAGAACCCGAAAACAATTTTTTGATTTTTAAATTGAGTCAAACAATTCTTGGTCTGGGTTGAAGCCGTTGCTTCAGTAATAATTGTATTGTCGTTGTCCGGATCATGCAATTGAGCAACTTGTGGAAACCACACCTTAAAATAGTCACACAATTCCGTCATAGTACCCACGGTAGATCGAGAATTCCTAATCGAATTTTTTTGTTCTACCGCAATGGATGGACGTGCATTTGACATGGACTCAATTTTAGGCCTGGGCAAGGCTTCCATAAATTGCCTTACATAAGGACTAAATGTTTCAACATATCTTCTTTGTCCCTCGGCATGCAAAACATCAAATAATAAGGTTGATTTACCTGTCCCGCTTAAACCCGTGAATACAGTTAATTCTCCTGGAGAAAGAGATAGGTTTATATCCTTTAAATTGTTTTCACGGGCACCCTTGAGGACGATTGGATTGTGCGATGACTCCATCCTTGATTTATAACGAGATAGAGGTCTGAGACAAAACTCTCTAAAAAATGGCGTCCCGTAGGGGATTCGAACCCCTGTTGCCGGGATGAAAACCCGGTGTCCTAACCTGGCTAGACGAACGGGACAAAAAAAACATAATGGACGATTTTTGAGTTTCCGCAAGACGAATATAATCCTTCTACGGGGGATGATTCTTTGTGCTCAGAGTTTGACATTAGAGGTAGAATCTTTACTGTCTCTACTTTGTCATGAAACCTACCTACAATCCATCGAAACTGCGCCGAGCCAGAAAATTCGGATTTCGTAAGCGCAACCAAACTAGTGCTGGTCGCAAGGTGCTCCAAAATCGTCGTCGTAAGGGAAGAGCTAAGCTAACCGCTTCGGTTCTTCCTCGTTTTCGATAACCATCAAATTGGTTTATTGTATGCGTGAGTGAGTGTCTTTCACGCACTGAAAAATTAACCAAATCCTCGGATTTTCTCAGGGTCAAGGCTTTGGGCACTTCTGTTAAGGAAAATCCATTTTGGTTGCAGGTACTCAAAAATCAAAAATCGGTATCTAGATTAGGAGTGATTGCTACCAAACGAATAGGCAATGCGGTGAGTAGAAATTTGGCTAAGCGAACCGTTCGAGAAATTTATCGAAGAAACAAGGGAATTATTCCTGTATCTACAGATGTGGTAATCTTACCAAAGAAATCAATATTTTTGACCAAATTTTCAAAACTCGAGAAGTGCTTCATTCATGCACTCTCGAAAGCTTCAAATCGACTATGAAAAATTACCTTTTGGGTATCGGATTTCTTGTCTTAGCCTTTTATCTAATCTGGGAGCAAGGAGCCGAGCAAATTAACTCCAACAAACGGGATCTTATCACCCCTCAAAAGAGTACCGAAAACTTGCAACCTTTCGAAAAAGACCAAAAATCAATCTCGGTTGCGGATGATTCTGGTTTAGAGACTTTGACTTCGATCAACAATTTCTCGCAGAATAAACTCAGTCAAGAAATTCTTACCCCAGGGTTATCCTCAGGTTTATCTTCTCTGACTTTTACTAATCATACAGGTGGCATTCGTTCGATCATGCTTCACCAGTCCGACCGCTTGAGTAAATCATACGATTGCAATTACTCGGATGATCCACTCTTGGGAATTACCTTTGAGGATAGTTCAGGGAATTTAATTTCAAATACCTTGCCGAATCCAAGGGATTTCAAACTGATTGAACATTCCTCGACCAAAATGGTATTTCGATGGAAGTCCAATACGGATCTTCAAATTGATCGTGTATATGAAAGAAATCCAAACGAAGGATATTTGGTACGACATCGAACAATCTTTGAGAATTTAAAAGAATCTCCCATCGCTATAGACCGAGTTAGGATGTCGCTTGGTTCCAGTTTTCAAATTCCTCGGATGTACAATCCTTTTGATCAGGCCTCAACCTATCTTAGTGTTGGTTATTATAATGATGGTGCACCTGTTGCTGAAGGGTGTTCTTGTGCCACTTGTAGCGGAAGAATTGACGGCGAAAGAGAAGAATTTTTTCAGCTCAATGAAATGGGTCCTAGTGGAAAGATTGAGCCAAGAAGGTTGTCCAAGGCAAAATGGGCTTGTGTGAACAATCAGTTCTTTGTCAATTTACTCAAGCCTGAAACTGAATTGAGCGACCTTCGAGTGATGGGTGAGTCGGTTCAGGGAAAAACCTTAGAAAACGGTCAAGAAGTCCTTGGTATTAGTGGATCCATTTCTTTTCCACTTGGAATTTTGAAACCGAATGACCCAAAAGAATTTTCTTTTAGCTTATATACTGGGCCTAAAGATTATGTTGAACTTTCAAAACTCTCCGCTGAGCAAAACAAAGTCATGCAATTTGGTGTTTTTTGGTGGATTTCAGAACCTCTAAGTTGGAGTTTAAATAAACTGAGTTCAATCTTTGGAAGTTACGGGCTTGGTATCATTTTTCTTACCGTTATTGTAAAGTTAATCCTTTGGCCACTCACTGCTCAGGCAACTCGTTCCCAAAAGAAAATGCAGGCCTTACAAGGTCCGCTTGCTAAGCTCAGGGAAAAGCACAAAGGAAGCCCACAAAAACTTAATCAGGAAATGATGAAGTTTTACAAAGAGTATAAGGTAAATCCATTTGCTGGTTGTTGGCCCATTCTCATTCAGATTCCTATTTTCTTGGGCATGTTCTGGATGTTAAGATCGGCTGCCGAACTTTATGGACAAGAGTTTTTATGGGCAAATGACCTGTCGGAGCAGGACAATATCGCCATGCTACAAGGGTTTTCGATTAATATCCTCCCTATATTTATGGTTCTTACTCAATGGTACCAAATGAGACTTAATCCTATGCAGCTGGGGCCTGAAATGAGTGAGGCACAGAGGATAAACGCAAAAATGATGCGTTTTATGCCTTTTATGTTTCTTGTGTTTCTTTACTTCTTCTCTTCGGCACTTGTTCTTTATTGGACGGTTCAGAACATTATGACTATTCTACAAACTCTTCTTACGAAAAATACGGTTGAAATTCCCAAAGCCTTAGAGACAGATAGCGAGGCGAATTCATCCACTGCCGGTAACAAGAAAAAGACAGCCCAATATCCCGAGCATGAGGGAAACGATTTAGATGAAGTCCAAGTCAAAAGCCGTAATTTGTTGGGTCTAAAAATAAAGACAAATATCGATTCTAAACTTTTGGAATCGAGGTATAAGGAGAGAATGGAAAACTACACCCAAGGTCGATTGGATGGCATGACGGAACAAAAAAGAAAGGCAGCTGAAAAAAAGCGTGACAAGATCATGCAAGCTTATGAAGCTCTAAAGAAAGAATTGGAGAGTTAAAATCGTGGTTTTTCCCGCAAATTTATATAAATTCGTTTCTCATGTCAGGGCACAGTAAATGGGCAACCACGAAAAGGCACAAAGCGGCCGTTGATGCAAAACGTGGTAAGATCTTCAGTGTAATAAGCAAAGAAATTTCTCTTGCCACTCGGGATGGAGGAAAAGACCCGGAATTTAATCCAAGACTGAGAACCCTAATCCTCAAAGCAAAACAGGCAAATATGCCATCCGATAACATTGATCGAGCGATCAAAAAAGGTGCTGGAGAATTGGGGGGGCTTACGATTGAAGAATTACTCTATGAGGGTTATGGTCCAGGCGGGGTTGGGTTAATTGTCGAGGTTACAACAGATAATAAAAACCGTTCTGCTTCTGAAGTAAGAAGTACTTTTTCAAAGGGTGGTGGTAATCTTGCGGGCGTGGGTGCTCTGGCTTTTAATTTTAAGCGCAAGGGCCAATTCCTTTTGGCATTAGAAAAAATCTCAGAAGATGAGTTGACTGAGTTTGCTCTTGAAAACAATGCAGAGGATGTGCTCGTTGAAGATGACCACTTTGAAGTTATTTGTGAAGTTTCTGAGTTTGATCAATTGGCCGAAGCTTTTGAACTGAAAGCCATTGAGCCGGACTCTTCGGAACTTGCTTATCTGCCCAATACTTTAGTTGCCATCGAGTGCGAAGATACAGCCCGCAAAGTGCTAAAACTCATAGAAGCCCTTGAGGATTTGGAAGATGTGAAATCGGTTCATAGTAATTATGACATGGACAAGGCTTTGATTGAAAAAATTTCCTGATAGATTTTCCTAGTCTTGTCTTTAAGACATTTTGCTTAAAAACGATCTTGATGCCCCATTCCAACCATCAACCATGCAAAAACAAACCCAAAGAAGTGGGTATTGTTAGGGAGGAGACTTTTCATTACAACGAAGCTTTTCATCTCTCCAATGGTAATTCTTTGAATGGTTTTGAGTTGAGATATGAAAGTTACGGAAAACTAAGTCCAGCAAAAGACAACGCCATCTATATTTGCCATGCCTTGACCGGCGACCACCACGTTGCAGGAATTTATGATGAGAACGATGAAAAGCCAGGTTGGTGGAATCATGTCGTGGGCCCAGGTAAACCAATCGACACAAATCATTTTTTTGTGCTATCGTCCAATTGTTTAGGTGGATGTCGAGGGTCAACTGGCCCATCCAGTTTTCAGCCTCAGCAAAATGCCGTTCAATATGGAGCATCATTCCCAGATCTTTCGATCTCAGATATGGTTCGAGCACAGAAAGCCCTCATTGACCACTTTGGAATCTCTGAGCTTTATGCTGTAGTTGGAGGAAGTATGGGAGGCATGCAAGCCTTGCAGTGGATTGTTGAATACCCAGGTTTTACTAAGAACGCCATCATCATAGCAGCAACCGCACAGCATAGTGTGCAAACCATCGCATTTAATGAAGCAGGCAGATGCTCAATTCGTGGGGACTTAGCTTGGCAAGATGGCAACTACGAAAAGGGTAATGGCCCTGATCGAGGATTGTCTGTGGCTAGAATGATGGCTCACATTACCTACCTATCCGATGTTGGCATGGAGGAAAAGTTTGGCGGCGATCGAAGGCTAGATCCATCTACGGAATTTGAATTTAGCGTTCAGGGATATCTGGATCATCAAGGGAAAAAATTTGTGGAAAGGTTTGATCCCAACTCATACCTAAAGCTAACCGAGGCCCTTGATCGTTTTAATCTCGTCCGAGAAGAAGGGCTTGAGGCAGCAGTAAGCGAGGTAAGCACACGCACTCTAGTAATTGCATTTTCAAGCGATTGGCTTTACACGCCCAAACAAAACAAGGACATCATGGATGCGTTACTCAAAGAGGGTAAAAATGCTTCTTATGTCGAAATTGACCACACTCACGGACACGATTCATTTCTTATTGATTCCGGACCTTTTCTTCATGCATTGGGAAGTTTTCTGCGAACTAGCGATTCGGAGGTTTCGCTTCTTAATGAAAACGATGATGGCTTTCGAAAGTTAAAAGATAGATATGAAGTTAAAAAAGAAGCCGATTTCCGTGCCATCGATGAATGGGTTATGCCAAAGGATAAAGTGCTGGACCTAGGTTGTGGCAGAGGCTTACTCTTAGAGCACCTTTCTGCAACCAAAGAGGTTCAAGGATTGGGAGTCGATTGGGATTTAAATAACGCCATTTCTTGTGTTTCTAGAAGAGTTCCAATTTACCAGGAAGATATCTTTACGGCATTATCCAAGTTTAATGACAACTCTTATGATTGGGTCATCTTTTCTAGAATGGTCGAGTCGCTACCCGAACCAGGGTCGATTTTAAAAGAAGCCATTCGAGTCGGTCGAAAGGTTGCGGTAAGTTTTGTAAATCATGGGTACTGGAGAAACCGAATTAATTTTCTGCTTAAGGGACATCGCGTACTTAACGAAGTTTACCCTCATGAGTGGGAGAGTAATCATTTGAGTAATCATTTCTCTATCGGAGAGTTTGAGGACTTTTGCTCACGACTTCAGGAAGATGGATTACAATTAGAAATCGGAAGAAGAGTTTTTTATCGGGGCGACTGGATAAATAAGTGCACTTGGCTGCCAAATTTAAGGGCAGGGTTGGCAATTTACGAAATTATCAAAAAAACTTGATTACAGTTCTAGCGATGGTTCCACCTGTAAGCGGACCCATAACCCCATGCCAATCCGATTGCCAGACCTCCGGTGTGTGCCCAATTTGCGATTCCGCCAAAGACTCCTGTAAAACTTACAAGAAAAAAGCCAAACATAATCATCGCAACCATTGGGTCTAGGCGAAAACCATCTGCAGGGTCTAGGCGGGTTTTCACCCAAACATAACCAAATAAACCATAAACCACTCCCGACATTCCTCCAAAAGCTGGTCCTGAAAGTACGAATTGCGTAAGATTAGAAGCAAGGGCGAGTAACAGGATAAAGGTAACAAAAAATTTAGATCCCTTTCTTTTTTCTATTTGTGACCCAAGATCATACAGCCAAAACATATTGAACAAAATATGTAAGAAATTGAAATGCAGAAAGATAGGTGTAAAAAGGCGCCAAATTTCACCGCTACTAAATTCAGATAATTGCCCATCTAATTTCTCGGAAATAAAAAAACCACCGACCAATTCGGTATTTTGCCCCATCCCTGAGATCAAGAATACTGCCACGCAGGTAATGATTAAAGAAAGTGTGATGGCTCCCTGGTTTCGGTCTCCATCTTTCCACTTGTCTCGCAGGTTAAATTCAACAAATCTCCGTTTTTTGGAGTTTGGGGAAGGTTCGGTATCGGGAATATTTTTCTTGGTTGAAGAAAATTTTGGATCCGTTGGATTGGAGTTAAAATCTTCGACATAAGAAATTGCCAAACCGACTTGATCCTCTTCCGCTACCCAAATCTCACAGGTTTCAGTAGAGTCGGAAATGGTTTTTTCTAAAGAGGATTCGATGCCTTTCGTTTTTAAATAACTCCAGAAACGAAGGGCGTGATTTTCTTGGGTAAATTCAGCAACACGACGCAT
The DNA here is from genome assembly GCA_038137385.1 of Opitutales bacterium. Lineage (GTDB taxonomy): Bacteria > Verrucomicrobiota > Verrucomicrobiia > Opitutales > Seribacteraceae > Chordibacter. Next base: position 7,913 of record JAYQBP010000008.1, read on the forward strand.
TCCTATATAGTATTAAGTCTTGGCTAGATTACCAGCCTTTAGCATGAATAAAGAATTTAATCGGTTTTTTTAGACCTAATAGAGTTATTTCTAGTTTAAGGCTTATTCGTTAAAGAGTCTTGTTTTGCTCCACATTTTTGGCCGTTACTCCACTCTTCCCTTGGATGGCTCTTTCAAGCAACAAGGACTTCTTTGTTTCTAACGCCTCGGATTGAACGGAACTTAACTGATGGATGGCTTCATCATAGTCTTTCATTGCTAGCAAAACTCTCGCTTTGCAGACTTTTATGTAGTCCAATTCTCTAGTGGTTCTTTTGCCGAAAACATGGATCAATTGATCCCATGAATTTAAAGCTTCTTGGTGAAGAGTGTTCTCAAAATCAAAAAAACTCTGGGCAAATCGAAGATGAAAATCAAAGTTGTCAGGGTCTAAATTTGTAG
>JAYQBP010000008.1:8363-30390 GCA_038137385.1 Opitutales bacterium
TAAGAAGACCCCGCGAGACCCGAAACACTGACTTTTTCGCTCGCTTCAATGTGGGTAAGTTCTTCCCTAAAGAGATAAATAAAATTTCCTAGATTAAAATGGTATAAAGGTTCTTCTGGGTCCAGTCTTGTCGCTTCTAAAAAAAAGGCAAAAGCATCAACCGGCTTAGTCGACTCAACGAGATAATTGCCGATGGCTTGTTTAAGAAATGCAATGTTCGGGTCAATTTGATTGGCTTTAAAAAATATTTTGATGGCTTGGTCCCTTTCCCCGACTTGCAAGAGAAATTTTCCATACAGAATCAGGGCATTCAGGTTATTGGGGCTTTGAGAAAGGAAGTCCTCATATCGATTAAGTATCCTTATGGCTTTTTGGGAAAGTTCGTCGTCAGACAAAATGCTATCTTCTTGAAAAAGTTCCTTTTGGTCTTCTAGAATTTCCATGAGTTTTAAATCAGAAAAGTCTTCCAAATAGGAAGTGGCATGGCTTGGATATCCGGTGATTAAGAATAAAATTATCAGGGAAAACCTTGAGTAGAATAAAGTCATTGCTGGGATCGTAATTTTGTTAATCATCAAGGGCTTTCAAGCTTGGAACCGAAGTTTTTATACTTAATTCTATTTGCCAAGCGATTATTTTATGAAGTTTCTGTTTAGATTATTGATTACAACAAGTTTTTTTCATTGTTGCTTAGGAAATGAATTTTGGAACCGATCCCTTACTTATGAGGAGATTGTTCAAAAAGCCCAGGCAGGGTATCCATATTATATGGGGCTTTTAGGCATATATTTACGCTCGGGTGAGGCGGGTTGTCGGGTTAATTTTAAGGCCGCTAAGCAATGGTCAGAGGCGGCCTTAAACAAGGGGCATCCTTTCGGTTCCTATAACTTGGCCAATCTTGCCATGTTGAAAGGTGATTTTTCGGAAGCCACTAGATATTACCAGGATGCCGCCCTACTTCTTCAAAGATCCGCATCAAGTGGTGACCCGGTGTCCATGTATTGTATGGGAGAGATTGACTTTCAGGTCAAACCCACAAATATTTCACGTGCCTTGGATTATTTTCAAAAATCTGCGGATACTGGTTTTCCTCAGGCTCAAGCCACGCTTGGATCCCTTTACCTTAAGGGATTACCCGGTATTCTAAGTAGGGATTCAAAAAAAGGAATCACTTTAATTTCAGAGGCGGTGCGGGCGAAATCAATGACCGCTCGATTTAATTTAGGGATGGCCTATTACAACGGAGAGGGAGTAGCTCAGGATTCAGAAAAGGCGATTCAATGGTTGAAAGTAGCCGAAAAGCAAAACTTTGCAGAAGCTCAATATAGGTTGGGTGTTCTGTTGTCGGAGGGTTCGGAAAATATTCCTCAAGACCTAAGCCAGGGTACCCTATACCTACGAAAGGCTGCGGGTCAGGATCATAAATTAGCTACAGATTACTTAAAAAAGAAGGTTTCATCTTCGCCTTCCAATGCATCGTATGAAAATAAATCTTTGACCCGAAATTCTACACCCAAATTGCAAAATGAGGCCATTTTAAACGAAGCTAGACAATACTACACAGGTGTGGGGAGAAATAAGGATTATCACCGGGCCTACAAGATGTTGTTACCCTTAGCCCAAAATGGATTTGCTGAGGCGGCAAGGTTGATAGGGTTGATGAAGCTATCTGGAAAGGGAACAGATAAAAACCTATCTGATGCTAAAAAATGGCTCTCCAAGGCTGCGGAGAATGGAGATTCATTGGCCAAGCGAATGCTTGAGCAGTACAAGAGCTTGTTTTAGAGCAAAAGTTTTGGGGTGTAAATGCGTTGATTGGTTACCCTGTGTCCACTTGTCTGGTATTCAATTTCTTTTCCGATGTTCGATGTTTTTTAGCCCTTTGTTCATTCAAGACTATGAATCGGCCCGCTGGCATGCCACAGAATAGGGTGCCTTTTAGTCTTATATCAGAACTCAAAATACTCATCTGCCCTAAAGCTTTTATTTGTGGACCTCATTCGTAAGCTTCCTGTATTTCAAGAATTTGAGAAAATCCAGAACGCCTGGGATCAATACCGTCACATAATTTTAAAATCCCCAACTGGGTCAGGCAAATCAATTGCCCTACCCTATCTGTTAAAAGCCTCTCAATTAGTAAGCGGTAAAATTTTGGTTATTCAACCTCGAAGAATCGCCGCTAGGGTACTTGCCCACCAAGTGGCCTCTTTCGCTAAGTGGAAGGTTGGACAAGAAGTGGGTTACCAGGTTCGTTTTGATAAAAAATACTCGGAAGACACCCAAATTATCTACGCCACGGACGGAGTCGTTTTAAATAAGCTCCTAAGCAAAGAAGGACTGCTGGGTGTGGATGTCTTGATCTTAGATGAATTCCATGAAAGAAGTGCCCAACTGGATCTTTGCTTATCTTTGGCTTTGAAAATGTGTCAGTTGCCATCGGTTTCCCTTCGATTGATCTTAACCTCGGCAACCTTAAATCTGGATGCCCTTGCCCAATTCATTCCTAGCTCAGTTTCTTTAGAGATCAAGGGGAGAAGTTTTCCGGTCCAAATCGAACACAAGCGTATATCCCATCAGATGCCTGTTTGGAAGAGTGCAGTTCAAATGATTCCCTCTTTAATGAAACAGTTTGATGGTGATATCTTGGTCTTTCTGGATGGTGCGTTTGAAATTGCTCAAGCAGTAAAAGCCATTCTCAGAAGTCCTTGGTCGAGTGGTGTACTGGTTCGCCCTCTTTATGGTGAATTATCTCCAGAGAATCAGGACCTAGCCCTTGCGGCAACCAATCAAAGGAAGATCATTGTAAGCACCAATATTGCTGAAACATCTCTTACCATAGAGGGGGTTAAAGTCGTGATTGATTCAGGTAAAGCAAAGAGTATGCGTTATGATAGTAAGCGCGGAATCAATGTATTATTATCCGAACCAATAAGTAAAAGTTCTGCGGAACAACGGGCGGGTCGAGCGGGTCGTATGGGGCCGGGCTACTGCTTGCGATTATGGTCTCAATCGGAGCATGAAAATCGCCCAGATTTTGATCCTCCAGAGATTAAATGTATTGATCTTAGCGAGATTTATTTAAATTTGGCAGCCGCCAACCTAAAGTTGAACAGTTTAGAATGGTTAGATCCTATTTCACAGGATGAAATTTTAAAAGCGGAAGAAAAATTAAGATCTCTTGGGGCTTTAGATCACAACAACGATTTAACAAAACATGGAGAAAAGATGAGTAAAATATCTACTCATCCTCATTGGGCTCATGCTTTACTTATTGCGAAAGAAAAAAATCTGATTTCTTCAATCTCATTAATCTTGGCCATGCTCGAGGGCAGATCGTTTGTTCAATCCCAGGTTTTAAGCGATTTTTTCCCCCTGAGCCACCCAAGATCAGATGTTTACTGTACTTTGCTTGCATTTGAAGAAGCTGTCAGAAGAAACTTTGATTTCCATGAGTGCGAAATCGTTGGAATTCATGCAGGAAGAGCCCGTGAGGTTGGAAAAGTGGCACAAAGATTAAGCAATCTAGCCGAATGCCCTTTTAAGTTGGAGGAATCTAGTTATGAAACTTTAGCAAGATCCTTGCTTACTTGTTTTCCGAATCAAATTGCCCATTTGGTGAGTGCTGGCCAAAAAATTTATCAAGATGCACGAGGCCATAAATTACATTTAAGTAAGCACTCTGTGGTAGGAAATGAACAGTTTGTCTTACCTCTACAGATTTTAGAGAAAAAAATTAAAGGTAGAATCGTGCTGGAAATGGAGTGCGTTAGCGGAATAGACGAAGCCTGGATAAGGCAGGATTTAAATGCCCAAATCTCTACCAGCCGACAAGTTCTTTTAGATAAGAGTACCAGAAAAGTGGTTCGCAGGGAGGTCGAAGGCTGGCAGAAGCTTATCTTGTCAGTGCGTGAAACTGAAGAGGTAACTGCTAGTGAGCGTGCCCACGCTTACGCCCAAGCATTACTCAAAGGCGATTTAAAATTAAAGCATTGGAATGCACAGGTCGAAAAGCTTTTGAACCGGGTAAGTTTCCTCGCATCCGTATTTCCGGAATTTGGTCTCACGGAAATGGACGAGGCCACCCAACTGCTTTTCTATGAGCAACTTTGTCAGAATGGTTCTAGCTGGAAAGAAATCAAAAACTTAGAGGTCTACCCTTTTCTATTCAATTGCTTTAGTCAGGAAGAAAAAGTTCTATTGAATGACGCGGTTCCTGAAAGTTTTGATCTAAAAACAGGAAAACGTCCTTACTCTCTTGATTACTCCCAAAAAGGAGAAGTTATCTTGAGTGCGGTTCTTCAGGATTTATACGATGTAGCAGAACATCCCAAGATTGTTTATGGAAAATATCCTCTGGTAGTTGAAATCCTTGCTCCGAGTCGTCGGCCCGTTCAAAGAACTTCGAATCTTTCTGGCTTTTGGGAAGGAGCTTATCCCCAAATTCGTAAAGAATTATCCGGGCGTTATCCAAAGCACGAATGGCGTTGAAAACGATCCGTTTTAGAAGAAGCTTTCTTGAGTTTATCTGGCAATTAGGCATGCCTGTGAAATTAGAAAGTAACCAAGTTAAGGGATGGTATGGAGAATGGCTTGCCTGCCGCTTTTTAAAAAAGAAAAGTTATCAAATTCTAGAAAAAAATTGGCGCAGTCCTTATAATCAAAATAGGGAAATTGATCTGATCGCCCTCGATATGGAATGTCTGGTATTTGTTGAAGTTCGGGCGAGGTCACTGCAAGCCATAAATCATGGTTTTTACTCCATTGGCTCGCAAAAGAAAAAGGTTCTTTTAGTTGCCTGCCGAGACTTTCTCAGGCGTCAACATGGCAAATTTATTTCTTACCGATTTGATGTTGTTGAAGTGGACTTATGTCAAACGGGGGGGGAAGTATTTCATCACGAAAACGTTTCCCTCTTTCCATAACAATACTCACTGCGTATTGTGGCAAACTCATGTCAAATTTAAGCAAACGAACTATTCCTCCGACTGTAATGGTTATATTTGGAGCATCCGGAGATCTAACTTCGCGTAAGCTGGTACCAGCACTCTTTAATCTTTCAATAGATCGTCTCTTACCTGATCATTTTTTCTTAATCGGCTATGGTCGTAGACCCGTAGAGGATGAACAATTTCGCAAGACGCTTCATGCTTCTCTTAATTCTCATTCAAGAAGGCCAGTGGCTGAAGAAGTCTGGAGTAAATTGGCCCCACGAGTATCCTTTCACCACGGGGCTTACGACGACGAAGAAAGCTTCAATTCACTCAAGACGAAAATCGAAGAGATTGAAAAATCGGTTGGAGAACCTGTACAATGTATTTTTTATCTATCCACCCCGCCATCTGGATTTCTGCCTATCCTTGAAAATCTTGGAAACAGTGGTTTAGCGCGGTTACATCATAACACTCCCTCGGCTTCCAAAGTTATTGTGGAAAAGCCATTTGGTCGAGACCTGGAAAGTGCTCAAGAACTCAACCAAATGATTAACCGTAGGTTTGCGGAGTCACAGGTCTTTCGCATCGATCATTATCTAGGCAAGGAAACGGTTCAAAGTTTGTTGGTCCAGCGCTTTGCCAACTCCATCTTTGAGCCCGTTTGGAATAGAAATTATGTTTCCTGCGTTCAAATTACCGTATCGGAAGATCTCGGAGTAGGTTCTCGTGCGGGATACTATGACCGAAGTGGAGCTCTTCGGGATATGATTCAAAATCATGTGATGCAACTACTTGCCCTCACCACAATGGAGCCGCCTTCTTCTTTGGATCCTGAAGCAATTAGAGACGAAAAAGTAAAGGCCCTTCAAGCGATCAAACCTATATCTCTGGACACATTGGATTCAGAAGTGGTTAGGGGTGTGTATACCGAAGGATTAGTCGGTGGAGAAAAAGCGGTGGGTTATTTAGAGGAAGAGGACGTGCCTGAATCATCCATTACAGAAACCTACACGGCACTTTCTTTACAACTCGATAATTGGCGATGGAAAGGAGTGCCTTTTTACATAAGATCCGGAAAAAGGCTTAAGCAAAAGGTTAGCGAGATTGTGGTGCAATTCACGCGCCCTCCTGCCATTCTATTCGGGCAAAACTCTAGACAACCTCTTTCCCCGAACCTACTTACGATACGGATCCAACCTGATGAAGGAGTCAGCCTGAGTCTTAATTCAAAAACACCAGGATTGGAAACCAAGCTTCAACCCGTTAATCTCTCATTTGGTTATGACACAACATTTGGATCCAATACTCCCGAGGCATATGAAAGGTTAATTCTTGATGCCTTGGTGGGTGACGGAACTTTGTTTATTCGAGGAGATGAAGCAGAACAGTCTTGGGGTTTACTCTCTCCGGTTCTTCAGACATGGCAGTCCCAAGGAGGTCATGGGTTAGAAAAATACTCAGCGGGCACATGGGGCCCTCTGGCAGCCGATAAATTGTTACTCAAGCATGGCCATGAATGGTTAACCAAATAGTATATGAACTTCTGCTTTAAAATTTTAAATGCGTTTCTCATTTCTATTCTCATCCCCCTGGCAACATTTTCCAAGACTACAGAAGAAAATACTGTGAATACCAAAAAAAAATCGTCCGAGTTGACTGGTAGTGAATTTGCTCTAATCGGTGGTGGTTGTTTTTGGTGTACGGAAGCGGTTTTTGAAAATTTAGAGGGTGTACTGGAAGTAGTTTCTGGGTACGCTGGAGGGGAAACGCAAAACCCTACCTACAAAGACATATGCACCGGTCAGACAGGGCATGCAGAAGTCATTAGAATCAAGTTTCTTCCCCATAAAATCTCTTTCTCTAAAATTCTGGAAATTTTTGGAAGAGCTCATGACCCGACTACTTTAAACCGACAAGGTGCTGATGTGGGTACACAGTATCGTTCTACCATTATGTTTTATAATGAAGAACAGAAAAAATTGGCCATCTCTTGGAAAAAAGCACTTTCTGCCCAGCTAGTTGATCCCGTGGTTACAGAGATCGTGCCAGTCCCTAAATTTTATACTGCCGAGGATTACCACCAAGATTATTATGCCAAAAATCCAAACCAAGGTTACTGCAATTTTGTAATTCGCCCCAAGTTAAAAAAACTAGGACTTGAATAGCTTCTTTTGGTGACTCATTCAGGATTCTATCTGAGGACTTCTTTAGATAATAAACCTTGATGAATTTTTATGTGTATTAGGCATAAAATATCTCAAGCCCAGAATTATTTCTCTGGATATATGGCAAAAAAATAAAAAAACATATTCGATTTTATGCTCATAAAGCGTGACTATTTTGTGATATTTAAATAGTTGCTTAATCTAAATTTTGGTAATTATCTAAAATTATGAGTGATTATGATTTTGATAAATTATCCCATACAAGTAGGCATGCATCTAATTGGTTTGAGGAGAATCAATGCAATCCTTTACTGGTTAGTACACTCTTTGATGATCTTCCTGGGGTAAGCTTTTTTATCAAAGATCGAGAACACAGATTAGTGATGGTTAACAACGGATTCCTTCCTCGGTTGGGTCTCTCGCAAGAGGAATTATTCGGGAAATCGGACTTCGATTTGTTTCCTGCTAGACTGGCGGAGCATTTTCGGCGAGAGGATCGGGAAATCTTTGCCACGAAGAAACCGAAATTAAATATTTTGGAATTAGTATTTAACAGCCAAGGATTACCGGATTGGTATTTAACCAATAAGTATCCTCTTTTTAATGATCAAAAAGAGGTCATTGGTCTGATGGGCACAGTACGCCCTTATGGCGATGGCGAAAAAAAAGAATTGAAGTGGGAAAGAGATGATGAGATTGGCCGAGCGGTCAACCACATCCGTAATCATTTTAGGGGAGAAATTTCAATCGGAGATCTTGTGAGCATATCAGGACTGACCCACAGGAAACTTCACCGAGGTTTTGTTGAATTATTTGGAATTGCACCCATGCAATTCATCACCCGAACTCGAATTGAGGCTGCATGTGATGACCTTCTATCTTCTAGTAATAAGCTATCGGTCATCGCCAAAGAAAATGGCTTTTATGATCAAAGTTCATTTACCCAGCTATTTCGTAGGCAGATGAAGATCACCCCCCTGAAATACAGGAAGCAAAGAGGGTTTATTTAGAATTAGATCCCACTTCCATAGATTTTCACTCTTCTAAAGTATACATCCGAGTTTTCCTCCGCAATACTCCACCAGTTTACGGAATCGGTTTCTGGGATATCACCACTTTCAAAAGCCTCAAGCTTGTTGGCTCCCTCTAAAGTCAATACCCTGACCATGATATCCACCACATCAGGAAACTTGTTATATGGAGGAGGGTTGGGGCTGTAATCAAGACTCAGGTTGGAAGTCGCATAAAAAACATTCGAGATCATATTCCCTGGAGAGGCAGGGCTGATCGGGGGAAATATCTGGATTAGATTTCCCGTCCCACTACTCGAATATTCAACGAGGTAAGCACGCACTCCAAGATCAATAATATTTGAACCTATTGAAAAAGCGGTAGCCGGTTGATCGTCTCCACTTTCAAGAATCGGTTTTTCTAAGAGAGTATGGTTTCTTGGTGTATCAGGTTCTACGATATTCACTTCTCCACTTTTGTCACCATACGGGCCATCGGGGTGCAAATCATACCCAGCGGCATAGGTATTTTTGGCTGTCACATCGGTTCTAAAAAGCTGGTATCGAGGTGTCGAAGATTTAGATGCAGTTAATCCGTACCTTATGAGTTGGTAAGCAATCGCTCTGGCTCCGCCAGAATTAATCTCTTCATTGTTTCCAAGTTCTGGTGCTTGGGTAAAAAAGCGCATCCATACCCCCCCCACCCCAAAACGTGAAAGTTCGAAAGGAAGTTGGCCCAAGTTGTCTGGCACTTCCGGTTCATTCATATTTTCACTTTCCGTGGTATCGCTTTTAAATATACGAAGGGAGCTTTCTGGTGGCTTTTTTTGAACAGCAGATGCCCAAAAGCCACTATTTTCTTCGTCCTCTAAAATGGACAGTGCCATCCAAATATTGCCATCATTGCGAAATAAGGCACATTGCATATCTTCTTGAATTTGATCCAATACGGACTGGGCAATTAGATTGGTTTCAAGCTGACCGGAAGACTTGGACTGGGTGTTCAAAACCTGCGAAGAAATGGTAAGTAACATGCCAGAGAGCAAGCCAGTCACAGCCACTGCAACGATGAGTTCCAGTAAGGTAAAGCCGTGAGTTTTAGAAAGTTTCACAAGATGACTTTATTAACGATTAGTATATAAAAGAACCCATGGATTCTCCAATTTTTGCGTAAGTTTCAATTCCATTTGCAGATTGTTCGACTAAAGTCTCATTAAACTGCACCGAGGAAGGCTGGAAGATAGTAATCATACACGAGCCTCCAAATGCAAAATAACCATACTCATCTCCTTTTTCAACGAGTGCATTACTTGGAGCGGTTACATGGACCTTGCCGACACAGGTAGCACCAATCAATAATTGGACAATCTTTCCTGCTTTTTCGTTTTCAAGAATGGAGATGTATCTTTTATTTTCCCAGAAGATGGCGATTTTTTTCCGAAGGGCAATGGGACTAACCGAAAATAAAGAGCCATTGATTAATTGGGTCTTGCTAATCTGACCGGTGGTTGGGAAATGAAACCTATGGTAATCAACAGGGCATAGTCGACTGATCACCATAGAGCCACGCTTAAATGAATCGGCTAAATCTGAGTTGCCAAGTAACTTCAACAGATCAAAGGATTGTCCCTTGGCGTAGATGGACTTTACGGTAGATAGATCAGGAATTATAAAGTGTCTGCCATCTGCAGGGAAAATGATTTGATTACAATCGGGTTCAATAGGTCGAGCATCTGGCTTGAGTTTGCGGAAGAAAAATGCATTGAAGGTTTTAAAGCTTTCGGGAGGCTCTAAAAATTCATTTGTATTGAGTTTGTATTTCTCGATGAAGGGCAAGACTTTGGTTTTACTGCTTCTCTTATCCATCTTCCATCCGTACCACTTTGAAAACCATGCTCTTTTGACAAGAGCCCAAAGACTTAATTTACCCCAAAAATTGTGATAAATGAAAAGGAGCCACTTTTCACCGTACACTTCCTCTTTCTCATGTGCACATGATTTCGGGTTCCAATAAATAATATCCGAATTCATTTAAGAGAGGCCCGATTCGGACGGGCGGGCCAAAAGCAGAATTAAGCTTTTTGAATTTTCCCGGCCTTGATTGCTTTGACCGATACCCATAATCTTTTGACTTGTCCGGATGGCAATTTGACACGGACACGCTGTAAGTTTGGACGGAAAGTACGCTTGTTGTTCTTGACTAACTGCAAGCCAATTCCACCAGCTTTTTTACTAACGCCTTTATGAATAATTCGCCCACCAACCTTAGGGCGTTTTCCGGTAATTGCACAAATTCTAGACATAACAAATTGAGGTAAACTTTCTACAATATATTGATTCCTAAATCTGACAAGATTAAAGGTATCAATCAATGGAGCTGCTATGGAATTGATTAATCTGTATCTCGTTGGACGGAACGAGTTTTCGAATGTGGTACATTTTGTAAAAATCGTAATGATTCAAAAAGGAACGAGCACCTGAGGTGTCTAAGATTAAACAAATCGAAGCGAAAGCATCCGCAAACATTCCATTCTTGGCAATGATGGTCACTTGACAGTTTCCATCCACACCATACCCAGACTTAGGATTAATAAGGTGGGAATATCTCTTGCCTTCCACTTCAATAAATTGGTTTAAATCACCCGATGTGGCTACAGCACAATTAGATAAGTCCAAGGATGGAAGTATTGAATTTGAAAGGCCTCCTATATCTACCTGCCAACCTCTCTTTCTTCTAGGGGGGGCTCCAATGGTCAAGTCACCTCCTGCATCAATCAAGCAGCGATCAAAGCCCTTATTTTTCATCGAGGTAAGCATCTGATCCGCGATGAACCCCTTGGCAACCCCACCAAGGTCAAGAACCATCGATGGGGTGGTTAATTTGCCTCGAGAATTTGAAGCATCGATGATCAATTTCTCAAAACCCGTTCTGGACAAGGAATTTTGGAGTTTTTCTTGGTCGGGGAATTGATTTTGATGACGTGCGATTCTCCATAATCGGGAAACCGGTCCAATGGTTACATCAAACGCACCATTACTTTGCCTGGCTAGATTCTGGCTGAATTGAAGGACCCTCAAAAGTTCGTCGGATAATTCGAACCATTCACCCGTTCGGGAACTCCTCGAAAAGCGGCAAACCTCACTTTCTGCTTCCCAATCGCTAAAAATTTGATTGAGCCGCCGACCTTCTTCAAAAGCACCTTTAACCGCATCATAAAGAGCTTGGTTCTTAGGTGCGTCCACAACGATTCGAACCTCGGTGCCCATTAATTCTTGAGTAAATTCTAACTTGGCATTCAAGAAGGAATGCATCGCAAAGTGGATCATAGCCAATACTACGATAAATCGATAAGTCAGAAACATCGCTTAATTCTTAATTATTTATAATCGATGTGAATAAGATTGAGATTCACCATAAATATCCATTAACTAAATTTTTCTTTTAATGACAAATGAAGTCAATCAATCTCACTTTAAAATCAGCCCTAACTAGTTTAATTTTCATCCCTTTTGTGGGTGTTTTTTCCTCTGAAATCGACTTTGCCAGAGATGTAAAACCCATCCTTGAGCACAATTGCGTAAGCTGCCACCGAGCAGACAATGCCAAGGGGGATGTTCAGTTGGACACTAAGGAAGCGACATTTGCCGGAGATGATGTTTTGGTTCCCGGTGACCCGGAATCGAGCTCCTTGTATTGGACAACCACTTTGCCCATTGATGACGAACTCTTCATGCCCCCAATCAAGAACGAGGAAAAAGATTATCCACTAACCGATGCGGAAAAAGCGGTCCTCAAGCAATGGATTCTTGATGGAGCAGATTGGCCAGAGGATCTTGTCCTGGAACCTCGCAAGCGGCTTCCCAAGACCCTTTCATTTGTGGAGCATGTACAACCCATTCTAGAGCTCAATTGTGTTGCCTGTCACTACGAAGGCAAAGTGAAGGCAGATCTTCGTTTAGACACCAAGGCACACGCTTTTGCTACGGACTATGTGATCGTTCCCGGTAATGCGGTGGAAAGCGAACTCTATATTCTTTGCACCCTGCCCATGGATGACGAGATGTTTATGCCACCGGCCCCGGCGGACCCTCTGTCTTCTGTTGATCTTTATACCCTTCGCCGATGGATTGACGAGGGTGCGGATTGGCCAGAAGATGTGACTTTGGCTCCTAAAAAGAAGTCGCTAACCATTTTAGGGACTATGCCTAAAGATTTATACAAAGAGCTTGGTTTTTCTGCAGGTTCTGTGCAGGACGAATTTACGGAGTATGAAGAAGGGATTGATACCTCAGATTTAGCTTTCGATATGATACCCGTTTCGGGAGGAGAATTTACCATGGGAAGTTCCTTGGATGATCCGGATCGTGGTGAAGATGAATGGCCGGCTCACCCTGTTGAAGTTTCTGATTTCTGGATGGGGAAGCATGAACTCACTTGGGATCTTTACGAATTGTGGATGCTCAATATTGATCGCGACAACCGAGCATACAAAAAATTGGAGACGACCAAGTCGGATTCCTTGTCTGATGCGGTTACCAAACCCACCGCACCTTACACCGACATGACCTTTGGAATGGGCAAGAGTGGATATCCGGCGATTTGTATGACCCAACTTTCTGCCAAAATGTACACCATGTGGCTGAGTGCCCGGACTGGTCGATTTTACCGCCTTCCTACCGAAGCGGAGTGGGAGTATGCCTGCAAAGCTGGAACCAATACCGCATATAATTTTGGAGACGATCCAGAAATGCTTTCTGAGCACTCGTGGTATTTAAATAACAGCTATTTCCAATATCAACCGGTTGGACAAAAGCCAGTCAACCCGTTTGGACTCTTTGATATGCATGGGAATGTATGGGAATGGACACTTGACCAGTTTGCCCCTCCTCCTGCCACCCTGCCCGCATCTAAAAGGTTAAATCCCTTAGTTGTGCCCACCTCCTTGTATCCTCGGGTAGTGAAAGGGGGATCATGGGATGATGGAGTCAAAAATCATCGCTCCGCAGCCCGCATGGCATCCGAGGAATCCTGGAAGCAGCAAGACCCTCAAATTCCCAAAAGTGTTTGGTATCATACCGATGCCCTTTTTGTGGGTTTTAGGGTGGTTCGCCCAAGAGAAGTTCCGCCTTTGGAGGATATAGAAAAGTATTGGCCATCAGAGGCGGAAATTCTTGCGATTCCATCGAGGTAATTTGTTTGAGTAGAATTGGATCAATAGATCTCCCTAATTTTTATTCCGTATTGTTTGAAAGTTTAGGTTTTACGTTGCGAAACATACCCTGTTCGTTGCAACTTATTTAGAGGCATGAATCCAGAACCTGCCAAAAATAAAGTTAAGAACCCTTACGCTGATCAAAGAGGGTTCGCCTTGGTATTAACTCTCTCTTTGATCAGTTTTGTATTTCTGCTGGTCATGGGGTTAATCAGCCAAGTTCGAATGGACCTGGCTCATACCGAAGCTAGGGAAAATCTGATATTATCGAAAGCCCATGCCCGCATGGGCATGATGATTGCAATTGGAGAACTGCAGAAGCATCTTGGGCCCGATATGCGGGTATCGACCACTGCGGATATTTATGATGAACGGATTGAATCCACCCAACTGTTTAAAACATCATCGTACCCACAAAGCCCAACCACCGAGAATTCATTGGACCTTGATGAGGACGGCAACGCCAATGATACCATCCCCATTGGACAAAGAAGATGGACAGGGGTATGGAAGACCCGTGGCGGAAATAGCGAAAGCGATGAGCGTGCCTTTCGCCCCCTGCCAAATAATCGAGATGCCGGAGTGGGTTTCCCAAAGTCTTGGGATACGGATGATGCCTTTGATCGGCACCCGGCGATCGAGTTGGCTTGGTTAGTGAGTGGCAATGAGGGGTGGTCAAGAAAGTTAGGTATCTATGATAAAAACAATATAATTACCGAGTATATAGAAGTCCCAGATGGGGTGATTATTGATGATGAGGGGCAAAGAACTCTAAATAAGCCCAACTCTCGAATTTATGGAAAAGTAGAGAATGCATGGGCAGATCACCGGTTTGTTGTTGAGGGTCAACTGGTGGATTATTTTCACCCCTTGGTAGATATCAATGAAACTGGGACAGATGAAGAAATCGTCGAAACTACTTACATTCTTCGTGCACCAGTGATGAAAGTAGATGGAAGTTATGCGAGCGAGCCCGTCAGGGTTCCAGTAACTAAAATTGCTTCTGGCAGTGGAAAGGAGGTAGGTAATTATGCTTATTGGGTGGGTGATGAAGGGGTAAAATCCAAGTTTAACATCAATCCACCCGCTGGTCTAAGCGACACCTCGAGTTTGATGGTTGCTCCGGCCCCGAACTTCTCGGTGAGTGGAGGGTTTGATGAAGGGGATGGGCATGATGATCTGATCACCCTCTTAAGCCATGCCGAACTGAGCACTTCTGACGAAGCAAGGGAGCAAGAATTGATGGATTTAATGGCGATGAACTTTCATCAATTCACGGTCGATTCTTATGGAGTACTTAGCGATGTGAGAACGGGTGGATTGAAGCGTGACTTAAGCCTCGCATTTGCAAAAGATTCAACAAGTAAACTGTGGGAGAAGGATTTTAACGATAATTTTATATTTCGTGATCGGGTGCATTGCCTGAAGAGTTTGCCAATTTATAACCATCAAAGTCAGAAAGCATTTGGTAAAGGGTTGCACCGAAACCATTGGTTTGACCAAGCAGGGGGAACAGCCCGTGGGCCTTTAGTGGATGATAAGAATGCCTTGCTGGCGGGGCCTCGTTGGTCTGTCCTTGCCGAGTATCATAAGTTGTATGAAAAATACAATGAAGCCGAGGAACTAGAGATTGAACCGGCCGACGAATTTCCCCGGGTCGTGGGAGATAATGCATTAATTTTTGATCGTCGGGGTATCGAGGGCAATCAAGGTATGACGATTTCTCAGGCACGCCCTTTTTTTAACATTTTTGGAGGCCCGATCCGGAGTGAGCGTCCTGAACCGAAAAACTATCCAATATTTCCTCTCCTTACCAAGGTGGGCGTATCTGTTTTTCCTGCGGTGGGAACCAGTAAACTGGCTCTGGCAATAAGCCCGAAAGTGTCTCTTTGGAACCCGTATGATATGCCAATTAAGCTTGAGGGTTTATACCTTGATATACCTTTCCGTAAAGCTACTTTTAATGCCACAAATTTTAATTTAAAAGAGTACGACCTCTATCGCAAATGGTGGATAAGGCTTTATAATAATGTGGACAGTTTTCCAACGCGTGGAAACGCAAAAGGGATTAGTGACCGATCCAAGCTTAAAAAGCCTGATTCTCCTTGGGGTTTATTTCGTAGAGTGGTCGATCAAGAAAGATTAACAGCGGATGGTGTCGAGGGGCTATTTCAATACGCGCAACCAGGAATTATCGATGCGAGTAAAATGAGCTATAATGTAGACGGTAATCCTCAATCCTTACAGATGCGGTCTTTAAACAATGGAACGAAAGTTTTGGATCATGAAAACCCCCGAGAAAATGTCACATACACTGGCGAGTTCCACTTCTTTTCTTTTGCGGATAAATTTAAGGTAAATGTAAATCTTCCCCGAATCTATGTCAGCCTGCAAGACGATGTTCTTGACCCGGGAGAGGTGGCAACCTTTACCATAGAACAATTGCAGACCGAAGACATACCCGGCGATCCGAAATCTAACCCGCCTTTGATTCGCCTTAGAAAAGGTGACTTGGAAGACTTTTTTCTTTGGGAATCCAGTTTTGCTTACAGCAACGAAAAACTACAAAGTGACTATATCGTATCCTATTATTTAGACTTCACAGGAATTAATGGATTGGGATCAAATTCCTTGGAACAAATAACCAAAACGAAAAACGGTTTTACCTATTCCCAGTTGGGAAGTGGTTATATCGAGTATGATAGCCTGGCCCTTTATCAAGATACTGGTTCCAATCCTGCCAACTTTGATCCAACCAATGCAGAACCACTGATTCGCTTCAATTTGCACCAAGGGCGCTCAGAGACACTGGATGATCGGGCCATCAAATCCTATGCGAATATACATACTACGGAACAATATTTACAGGATAACTACTCGAATGCATTTGATCATACCAATGACTTATTACCTGGCACAGGATGGGAGTGGAGTGCTGCCATGCCTGCGGATGAGGGAAATGAAAGAATCATTTTAAATGAGTTCAATCCTAGAGCCTTAGTACATAGTACCCAACATGGCAGAGGGCAATGGCTGAAAAATTGGCAAGAATTTGGGCCTGGATTTTTGTCAGAAAAGAATGGCTTGAGCCGAAATTTTTCTTTTGATGGCGTAGAGCAGTACTCCAGAACTGATGAAGATGGTAATATCCTCACCTTCGATTTAAGTGATGACACAGTACTGAACGGTTACACCTACCCTAGCTTCATGTCTAATCGTCCAACCAATATAGAGTTCCCATGGTTGTATGATTTTGATGGAGGGTGGTCTCCCGATGACTATGATTTCAATACGGAAAGGTCCTTTAATTCTTTTCCGGCAAGCGTTGGTTCTTACAATCCTGATGACCGTGCAGAATTACTTGGACTCTCTTCTACGGGAGAAAATCCGGCTGAAATTCTGGAGAACGATAACGCCAATGCTTTCCTCTTGACCGCTACGATTCCTCGGACGGTTAATTCGAAAGAAAAGATCGGTTTTTTTAACCATGAGTCAAAGCGAAGTCAAAAAATGGATCGAAACGAGATTGGTAGTGATTTAACGAGTTCCTCTCATGCCATTCTATTTGAAATTCCACGACAAATGCCTCTTTCGATCCTTCAATACCGACATGCCAGCCTAAACAACTATTTACACGGCCCAGCGTATGCTTTGGGTAATTCTTATGCATCCACTCAAGTGGCAAGGCATAGGCCATGGGGCAGGTTGGATTCGCGGGAGACTAAAGTTGTCAAAGACGACCCTTCGGTACCAGAGGCAGAAACCTGGACGGCGAGTGTCAAAACACCAGCCGATATGGTGAAGTTGCAGAATGAGCACCATGACGCGATGTGGGCCAAATACGGCCAGAACTATCTTGTCCTTATGCAATCTAATCGAATAGTTGATCATTGGGATGGGCAAGGGCTTGATTTTTCCGATAGGGATTCCAGATTTGCTCCTTGGCGCGGACATGCCAGCAACTCGAATAACCATCAAAACACGACCCTCGACCATTCATTTTATTTAAACCGTGCATTGTTGGATGGATATTTCCTTAGTGGATCCACCGACCCCACCGATTTTAATGATGAGACCAATAACTCATTAGGAGATCGCTTCCGGCCATTTTACTTTGAGTCGGAAGGCAACCATCGCTTACACGCTTACATGAGGAAGACAGGCACTTGGGCGGATGAAAGATCTTCCTTTGGTTCCCAAAGTTCAGAGAAAGCGAATTCAACCACGGATGATGAAGAATATCGCTACCAATCGATTGCAGGAGACTTGCTAGTTGAAGGTTCCTTTAATATCAATTCCACCTCGGTGGATGCCTGGGTTGCCCAACTTGCCTCTCTGAGGGGAGTACCTGTACCGAATGCAAATATCGGATCAAACAATCAAACTCCGGTTCCCCGCTTTCTCAAAGAACCTGACTCAAATAATTGGAACGATCTGCGTATGCTGACGGATCAAGAAATCGTTACACTCGCCAAGCAGATGGTTCGACAAGTGAAGTTACGAGGTCCTTTTTTATCTTTTTCTGATTTTGTTAATCGTCGGCTCAATCCCAGCCCAATGGACCCTGATCCCAGTGTAACCAGGGGTAGCCGTCCTATCTTCCTGCAAAAGAAGATGAGCGAATGGGCAAGCTATCCAGAAGATCGTCATAGTGTTCTTGGGCTACGAGGAGCGGTACAAGCAGCCATTGCAAATGCGGGACTGAACGACGATGAGGCGAAGGGCTGGGTTACAAATAACTCAATTCCCCAATGGCCCAGTCAGAGATGGGTAAGTCAGGCAAGTCCTGGCCCCAACAATGTAGGTTCTTATCAATATGCCAAATTTGGCTTTCATGCAGTATCTTCGAATAAAATAAATTATCAATATTGGGATTATCTAAGAAATGAAACTCAATCCGTACTTCAAGCTTTTGGTAGTGGGATGGTTTATCAAGGCGATAAGGTAATTCAAGTTTTGGATTCCCCCACCTTTGGAACGGCCAAATTATTTGATAGTACAATAAAATATAGTAGCTCAGTCTTTGGTGAAGCTCCTGAAAATTTATTGGCCGTGGAGCATGTGGCCACAGGAGCGAACAAGCCTGGCTGGGTCATGCAATCGGATTTGCTTAGCCCATTGGCACCGGTCACCTCTGCCCGGTCCGATACTTTCACCATCCGTGTGATGGGAGAGAGCGATGCTCAATTTACGACAAAATCTTGGATAGAACTGGTGGTTCAAAGAACACCAGATTATGTAAAGTCAGACTTGGACGCCCCGCATCACCGGCCTCACGAACCCTTTAAAGATTTAAACTTGAATGGCTATTGGGATGATGACGATAACCTTAAAGAGCAATGGATCGATTTGAACCGCAATGGAGATGTTGTGATAAATCCAGACTTGCCTGGAGTGGGTGAGTCGGGCAGAGAACGGGATTACCGTGATGGTATGATTTCAGATTTAAAATTAAACTTGGACCCCCATGAGGAGGATGATTCGGAACCCGGGCGAATATCACTCAAAGGGATCAACCAAAGGTTTGGTAGAAAGTTCAAGATCGTGCGTTTCCGTTGGCTCCGCGAACAGGATGTATAATCGCTTCATGTTAGTAAAAGATTGGCGGAATGTATTACCATGGTTTTGGGCTCTACCTATTATTTTGCTAGGTCAGGAGATTGAAAAAGAACCTTCTCCCAAGGCTCTCTTTCAAGCTGTATTTTGGGAGAATGATATTTCCCAGAGATTTACTTACGCACCTTGGGGAAATGCTCCGGATGGCAATGCCACACTACTCAATCTGAATGTTCATTCCAGTAGGTTATCGCCGAAGTTTTTATACTATGGAGAAAGTCCTCTCACGCTCTATCAAACCAAGGAATCGGACCGTGCTGAGGTAACCCCCCATCCAATTGAGCATCTAGAAATTGCTTGTCAGTACGAATTTCAAGAGCAGGGAGGCATCAGGGAAGAAATATTATTTCTACGGGAAGAGGGGAAAAAATTAACTGTTAAAAGCTATCCATTCTCTTCCGAAAAAACGGGTAATGGAATGTACCAGTTTGTTTCCTTTGCCCAAATAACCACCTACTTATCTGTGGGTGAACAAAAGTTCGCCCTACCCCCTGGAAAAACTAAAAACATTAATCTATCTTCTGAAGATTCTAAAAATGTAAGAATCACAATCTATTTAAAGGAAGATCAGGAATTTAAGAAGGTTTATTCGAGGAAAGTGATGAATCATCAAAGCAAAAGGGGCATATTCTTTCTTCGGGCAAAGGATGATATGATTAACATTATGCCCATCATAGATAACCAATCGACCGCATTAGTTAGAGCGATCGGATATGGTGTGCCACCCCAAACAAAGAAGGCACCGGAGAAAGAAAAGAACGAACCTCAGTCCAAAGAGCCTCTTAACCTTTGACGGGTTCAACAAACCCCAATTTTCCCGTTTCCAGAATCTTTCGGTAATAGCACCCTGGCCTAGCTTTACCGGTACCGTCTTTTACATGACAGGCACCTTCCCCTTTGGGTCGAACAAGGTAAAGTAGGGAGTTTTGCTCGCAGTTTACTCGAGCCTCTACAAGCTCAAGAAAGTCACCGGATGTTTTCCCTTTTATCCAAAGTTCATTCCTGCTCGAGCTCCAAAATGTGGCCATGCCTTCCTTCAGTGCAGTATCTAGGGCAAGTTGGTTGGCATAGCCAACAATTAAAACCTCTCCAGTATCTGCATCTTGGGCAATCGCAGGGAGCAGATTTTCCCCACAGGCAGCCACTTTGGAAAGTTTTTTGAAATCTAAGGCAAGTACATCCCCCGTTTCCAATTCATGATGATTCATTCTCTTTGATTATAACCAAGACCCGCAGGAGTCGAATGGGAAAAGTTCACAACTCCGATAATTGTCTGTAACTTCCTAAAAATATAAAATATAAGTATCGAAGATCATGCAGGTAGGCAAAGAACAGGGGATCGTGCTGTTTGACGGAGTGTGTCATCTTTGTGATGGAGCGGTTCGTTTTATCCTTAAAAGAGAAAGAACTGGAAAACTGAAGTTTGCACCCTTGCAATCCGATTCCGGCCAATCTCTCCTCCAGCAATATGGTTATCCGGCGGACTACCTCGACGGTTTGATCTTGATCGAATACAACCGGGCTCATGATCGCTCTTCCGCCTGTCTGCGAATCGCCAGAAAGTTGAGCTTCCCCTGGAATTTACTTTTCCCTCTGCTTGTCGTACCGAAGCCCCTGAGGGATTTAATTTATGGAATCATAGCTACGGTTCGATACCGCTGGTTTGGCAAAAAAGAAAGCTGCTCAATACCATCCGGTAGTGACCACGGACGTTTTCTCTGAAGATACGCTAGCCTTCTGCGAGGGCGGGCAGGAAATGGGCGAGTAGGGATGTCATCTTAGGCAGGACTTTTTCCGCTGTCTGCTGGACGTCTTCGTGACCTAGGGGTTTGGTGGATCGTCCCGCGGCCAGGTTGGAAATGCAGGAAACGCCCGCCACTTTCATCCCCAGACTATTGGCCACCATCGCTTCGGGCACGGTGGACATCCCCACGGTATCGGCTCCCAGTTTTGCAAAGGCTTGGATCTCTGCAGGAGTCTCAAAGGTGGGCCCTGAAAGGGCAAGGTAAGTACCTTCATGAAGTTTCTGCCCCATGACCTTGCCGGATTGATGAATTTTATCGCACAGGCCACGATCGTACACTTCTGATTGATCGGGAAAGCGGGGAATCTTGGGATGTAGAATATTTCCAATGAGGGGGTTGGATCCCATGAAGTTGAGGTGGTCTGAAATTACCATTAAATCGCCCGCCTGTAAGTCCTCGCGAATGCCCCCTGCTGCGTTGGTCAGAACAGCTGAGTGAATCCCTAATTCATGAGCAAGGAGTAATGGGAAAACAACAGGCCCCCACCCTGCTCCCTCGTAAAAATGCCTTCTACCCTGAAAAATGAGAACCTCCTTACCTTCCGGCTTGGCTAGCCAAAGATTTCCTTTATGTCCATCCACCGTGGTTCTACCCATCCCCATGATTTGCTCATAAGGGATCGATGATACAGGAGATAACCCTTCGACAATTTCTCCCCATCCAGAACCACAAATCAAACAGGTATGTGGCCTAATATCTCCCCAGGTATGCTGCAAGAGTTCACAAGCTTGCAAAAGAGCGGCATCGTGATCATCAGCCATAAGTGAACTTAATCTCACCGCGCTGGATGGTCACATGATTGGCTTGATCTGGGCGTTCGGAGGGTTCCGTCCGTCCGACCACCTGAGCATCGATCCCAAAAGATTTTGAAATTTCAATAACCATGTCAGCTTGATCGGGGGGGCAATAAGCTTCGAGCCGGTGACCCATATTATAGACCTGGTGCATTTCTTCGTCTGATGTGCCGGAGGCTTTTTGAATCTCAGCAAACAAGGGAGGAGGGGAAAATAGGTTGTCCTTGATGTGGTGCACCCCTGTACCAAACCGCATGCATTTGGTTTGCCCGCCTCCCGAACAATGAACCAAGCCTTTCAACTGATCGCCCAGTTGCTCGAACAGGGTTTTGGCCACAGGCAGGTAGGTGCGCGTTGGGCTAAGAAGGGCCTCTCCCACAGTAAGTGGAGAACCGGGCAGCGAATCAGTCAATCGGTGGGGCCCGCAGTACAGATATTCCTCCGGGGTGTTGGGATCGAAGGTTTCGGGATAATTCTCAAAATAATGCTTCGA
>JAYQBP010000009.1:0-6558 GCA_038137385.1 Opitutales bacterium
GTAATTTCTTTATACTCAGGATTGCTGTATTCTGACCGCAACTCGTTGGGGTCTTTTTCTAAATCGTATAATTCCCATCCGTTGATCATGTAAAAGTGAATGAGTTTGTAGCGATGGTTGCGAACACCATAGTGCCGACGCACATTGTGTGATCCAGGAAATTCGTAGTATTGATAATAAATCGACTTTCTCCAATCCTTAGGGGTTTCTCCTTTGAGCAATGGAACAATAGATCTGCCTTGCATATCTTTTGGCAGGCTAGCCCCACCAATTTCAAGGAAGGTTTGGGCATAATCCAGATTTTGAACAAGATCTTTGTTTACACTGCCTGGTTGAATCTTTCCGGGCCAGCGAGCAAGGAGCGGAGTGCGGAAGGATTCTTCGTACATCCAGCGTTTATCATACCACCCGTGCTCACCGAGGTACCATCCTTGATCTGAGGAGTAGACCACTAAGGTATTCTCAGCCAATCCACTTTGGTCGAGATAATTCAAGAGGCGACCGATGTTTTCGTCCACCGAGTCGATACATCTAAGGTAGTCTTTGGCATAACGTTGATATTTCCACTTCAGGAGGTCGTCCCCCTGTAACTTGGAATCCAGGAAAACTTTATTTTTGGGCTCATAAGCTGCATTCCATATCTTCTTCTGCTCATCATTGAGTTCTCTTGGTGTGGTTAGTTTAAAGTCCCAGGTGTCGTGCATATGTTTTTCAATCGTCATCGCCTGAGTGGAGGCAGGGGATAAACGGTTTTCATAATTATCACGCAGCGTTTCCGGTTCAGGGATGTCGCGATCATTATATTTACTCATGTATTTGGGTGCGGGTAACCAGTTGCGGTGGGGTGCCTTGTGCCAGGAACACAGGAAAAAGGGTTGATCAGGGTCTCTTTCTTTTTTCAGCCAGTCTAAAGTGCGGTCAGTGATCAGATCGGTGGTGTATCCAGTCATTTTTTGATCGCCATGCGGAGTCAGAAAAAGCGGATTGTAATAAGGTCCCTGTCCGCGAAGCACTTGCCACGAATCGAAGCCAGTAGGTTTACTCTTGAGATGCCATTTTCCAAAAAGGGCGGTTTGGTAGCCTGCTTTCTGTAAAAGTTTCGGAAAGGTCTGCTGGGAGCCGTCAAAAGTTTGATAATTGGTCAATTGTCCATTGAGATGACTATGCTTACCTGTGAGCACGACTGCACGACTGGGTGCACAAATTGAGTTGGTGACAAAGGCTCGGTCAAACCGCATTCCTTCGTTGGCCAAGCGATCTAGGTTGGGTGTTTGGTTCCGGTTTGAGCCATAGGCAGAAATAGCTTGGTAGGCATGGTCATCCGAAAAAATGAAAAGAATATTGGGACGCTTGGCAAAAGCGGAACCGAGCAGGCAAAGGCATAGGGGTAGGATCAATTTATGCATACTTACTATGTTTTCCCGTGCACTAATCTGGGGCAACCTATATTTCAGAATGTTCCAAAAAAAATCGCCATTAGAAAACGGGGCGACTAACTCTTTTGTTACGATTATGAGCACTCAGACCCTTCCTTTTCGAAAAACGGTTCCCCTGCTGGTTGCTCAATTACTTGCTGCTTTTAACGATAATGCGGTAAAGGCATTTTTGCCTCTTCTTGCTGCTTATGAAATCGGCAAGGGCACTATGGACTTGGTTAACCAGCAGGTATCCATACTGCTTATTTTACCTTTCATCTTATTTGCTCCGTTTGCAGGATGGGTGGCAGACAGGTATGAGAAAAGAAAAGTGGTGGGAATAAGCCTGCTTGCCCAGATAATCGGACTCCTTTGTATCCTCCTTGGCATTTCTTCCAAGAGCCTATCTTTCACTTTGGCTGGTTTTTTTCTTCTCTCCACTCAGTCCACTTTTTTATCACCAGCGAAAAAGGGAATGCTTAAGGAAATGGTTGGGTCTAATTTATTGGGTAAAGCGGTTGGGTGGATGGAGATGCTCACGATTCTTGGAATCTTGGGGGGGGCTTTTGCTGGAGCAGTTCTTTTTGACCAGTTGGTAGTTGGGCATGGCGGATGGGGTGCCGCCTATGAGTTGTCTTTGAGTGTGGTTCTGCTCGCCCTAGTTTCATGGTTGGTTTTTCTCCCCACTCCGGCAACAAAAGCCGCCAAGGCAGGGCCATTTCAGGCAATGATCCTGGTGCACCATTTCCAGGACTTGAGCATCTTACTGAAACGGCCCAACTTGCGTTGGGCGGCGTTGGGCGATGCATGCTTTTGGGCAGTAGGAGGATTTTTCTACCTTGTCTTGGTCAAGCTATCGGGGGAGGTGATTGAGGGGAGGGAGGGCATGGGAAGTCTCTACGGCTATTGGTTTCTCCTTCTCGGGGTAGGGATCATGTGCGGTTGCTTGTTCTGTGCCTACTTAAATCGGGGAAGGATCGAGTTAGGCCTGAGCCCGCTGGGGGCGATTGGCATGACCCTTAGCCTAATCGGTATCTATCATGCTGATCCTCTTGCTGGCGCCTTTGAGTGCAGTTGTGCGATGCTTGGTTTTTTTGGGTCTTTGTTTTTTGTGCCTCTCAATGGGTACCTTCAAGACCAAGCAGGAGATCATGAGCGGGGACGTGTTTTGGCTGCCTCCAATTTACTTACCCAGTTAGCTGGTATCAGTTTGATTGGGGTCCATGCCTGGTTTTCCAATGTACTTCAATTGAACGCAAAGGAGGAAGTCTTTATACTGATCCTCCCTTTGGGTTTAGTCGCTGGATTTACATGTTCATTTTTGCTGGAGGATCTACTGAGAGCAATTTGCCAAATTTTCCTGAAGATTTTTTACCGTATTCAGGTAATAGGAATTGAAAACTTTCCCGATCAGGGAGGGGTATTGATTGTCAGTAACCATTTGTCCTATGCGGATCCCGTTTTTATTGGAGCGGCCTATCCGAGAAAGGTGAGGTATCTTGCCCATCTGGAATTGGCCCAGTCAAGATTTCTTGATTGGATTTTTCGTCTTACCCAAACCCAGACGCTTTCCTCCAATCACTCTCTATCTGCTTTCAAAAAATCGATTAAACATTTGCAAAAAGGCATCGCCCTATGCCTATTTGCTGAGGGAGGAATTTCTCGGTTGGGAGTTGTCCTGCCTTTTAGAAGAGGACCCATTTTATTGGCCCAAAAAGGCAGGGTGCCAATTATTCCCGTTTATCTGGATGGGGTATGGGGTTCTATTTACAGTAATCAGGGGGGGCACTTTTTTACAAAGTTACCCAAGGCCTTTCCCTATTCCTTAACAGTAAGAAGTGGGAAGCCTTTGGATCCAAGCAGTGAAACGCCTGAATCAGTCCGCCGAGCAGTGATGGATCTTGGGGTGCTTTCATTTAATCAACGCATAAACCAAGGCATGAATCCATTGCAGTCTTTGCGAAAAGCAATCTTTCGTAATACCCAAGGAATTTTATTCCGAAGTATGGATGGGTCGGTTATTGAGCGGGAACAATTTTTAATTGCGGTTGAACGGGAGGGGAGCGGTTTGCCCAATCCATATCAAGCTTGGGCAAGGCAGGTGCATCAAGTTTTAACAGACGGGGGCCGGGCGGAAGTATGTCAACCATGGGTGAATTGGATGCGTTTAAAGGAGACCAATTTGTTGGAGCATTTGCGTTTGGAGATCCCTTTTGCTGAAAAAGTTTGGAATTCCCAATGGTTCCCTTGGTTTCCTTTGCTTGGTCAATTCGGTTTTGAGGAAATGACCAGTAATCGGTGGGCACGAATCGTCGATGGGAATGTTCACGGAGGTAGACATCTTGTGAGTGGGTATGCAAGTAAACAAAATGGTTTAGTTTCCCTACAATTACCAGACGACAAAACTTCGTCCCTTATTCAGTCTGGTACAAAGCAAAATACTCTCGGGCTTCTTCTTCCTGGGTACTCATACAAGATGGAAAGCGGCACTTTTATTCTATGTGGAGTGGGGCAACCAGAAAAGTTGTTCGGGGTGGGGGGAATGGATGAGGATGGATTTTTACTCTCCAAGTAAGATGAGTTCCATGCTTTTCCTGCATGCTTAGATATGATATAAATTTCACCTTTTCACCTATCATGTCTGCTTTTTTAGAAGAGTCCGTACTGTTTCAAAAATCGTTATCAAAATTGGACGATCGTCCGATTTTGGTTCTTGGTCATAAACGTCCCGATGGAGACTGTGTTGGTTCACAGGTTGCCTTGACCCGTGTGCTGCTTGCTCTTGGTAAAAAGGCCAAAGCTGTTAATCAGGACCCAATTCCTCGGACTCTTCAAAAATTTGTTGATGATACCCCATTCATTTCACCCGCTGAAGTTCCCGAAGGAGACTACCAGATTATCACAGTAGACTGTGCGGATCATGGAAGAGTAGGAGAAAGTTTATGTAAACGCTTTCCTCAGGTACAGCTCAATGTTGACCATCATGTATCCAACACCCGATACGGGCAGGAAAACTTAATTTTACCAGATGCCGCGGCCACGGGAGAGATATTGGCAAAGTTCTTTTTTGATTGTGGGTACAAGGTGGATAAGACGACAGCAGAGGCACTTTACCTGGGTATTTGCACGGATACCGGGCAGTTTTGTTACTCGGGGACCAATGGTTCTGTTTTTGAAATTTGCCGGATGCTCTGTGAGGCGGGAGCCAGTCCCGCTGAGATTGCCCAAGAGTTGTATGAGAAAGAAAAGCCCGGACGAATTCAGTTACTTCAACGTTTCCTGGCAAGTTTTCGGATGGAATTAGAAGAAAGGGTATGCCTTGGTTTCATCTATGGTTCAGACTTTAAGGACACAGGCACCAAGCCCGAAGATGCAGAGAATTTTGTTGATTATGCCCGCTCGCAGGAAGGGGTCCAAATTGCCGTTTTCATTGAGGAAAGGAACGGTTCGATCAAGGGCAGTTTTCGGGCAAAAGACGAGATTTTTCGCGTGGATATTTTAGCAAAAGGATTTAACGGGGGCGGTCATGCATGTGCCGCAGGCTTCAATTTAGATAGTACAGTGGAAACTCTTTATCCGACCTTAGTGGAATCTATCAAGAGGCATTTAGAACTTATTGAAAAGGGAGGGTTGAGTTGAGCACTAGGCAGGACATTGATTTTGAGGGGATTCTGCTGGTGGATAAACCACAGGGTATTACCTCCCATGATGTGGTAGACCGGTTGCGCCGGAAGTTACGCATGAAAAAGATTGGTCATGCCGGTACACTCGATCCCCTCGCTACTGGATTGCTGATCATGCTCATCGGAAAGGCCACTAAAGTTTCCCAATTTCTTATTAGTTTAGACAAGGCATATGAAGGTACCTTTCACCTCGGGGTGGAAACGGACAGCCAAGATGCCGATGGAGAGGTGGTTGCGGAACAAGCTTTACCTGAAGGATTAAGCGAAGAAATGGTGATTAGTGAAATGCAGGGTTTTCTAGGAGATCAGTATCAAACTCCTCCAATGTTTTCGGCTAAAAAAATAGATGGTGTGCCTCTTTACAAAATGGCTCGTAAAGGAAAGACCGTGGAACGGGAACCCCGCTTTATTCGAATTAATGAATTAAGACTAGACAATTGGGAATCCCCGGAGGGTAAATTTTTTATGGACTGCAGTAAGGGAACCTATGTACGGACCGTGGTGCATGATCTTGGGCAGCGAATCGGCTGCGGTGCCCATCTGAAAAGTCTTAGGCGTACCCGAATTGATCAATTTAAGATTTCAGATGCCCTTACTCTTGATGAGATTCATGATATTCCCCTCGGAGAGTTCCAGAATCGTTTGCTTCCTGTAAACCAAGCCGTTCCATCCCACGCACTTTGATGATGAAACGAGTCTTTGACTCGATAGCCCATCTTGGAAGGGAGTGGAAAAAGGAAGTTTCTTTGGCTTTAGGAATGTTTGACGGGGTGCACCGTGGGCATCAGGTAGTCTTGGATAGTGCGGCAACTGATGCTGCCAAGTTCTGTGGTACAAGTGTAGCCCTAACTTTCCCCAAACATCCTGCTTCTTTTCTTAGACCCGGTAAAGAACCTGCTTTGATTATGAACCCCACAGAGAAATCTAAGAAACTTCTCTCAAGTGGAATGGGGGCAGTTATTATGCATCCTTTTGATCAAGAATTATCGGAAGTTCCTGCTGTAGAATTTGTGCATTTTTTAAAAGAAAGGATACCCAATATTCGTTCCATTTGTGTGGGCCAAAACTTTCGCTTTGGACAGAATCGGACAGGAGACTCTGTGAACCTTATCGCTTATGGAAGCAAAGAGGAAATCGAAGTCAAGGTGGCTGAATCTCTTATTTTGAATGATTTTCCGATCAGTAGTTCGCGAATTCGCGAAGCATTGTCCGTTGGCGATATGGATCAGGTTAATGATATGCTCGGCAGAAAATATCTGGTTAGTGGAGAGGTTGTCGCGGGCAAGTCACTAGGAAGAACGATGGGGTTCCCCACTCTGAATCTTGCTTGGTCTCCTGAAGCAAAGCCTGCATTCGGAGTGTATGCAGGATGGGTCGAGGAAGCAAAAAGTGGCCAAAAGATGCCTGCAGTCGCCAATTATGGGCTTAGACCGACGGTCAGTTTAGGTGCCGATTTACCC
>JAYQBP010000009.1:6677-27753 GCA_038137385.1 Opitutales bacterium
TCATTGTCTGGAACAACCTGATCTATTTTTTTGGAACGAGGGAGCCGAGTTGTCGATGGAACTGAGTACGATGATCCGAACAGAGAAGAAATTTGCGGGTGTTGCAGACCTGAAATTACAAATCGAACAAGACTGCGAGATAGCAAGAAAACTATTTTCTGAGGGGCTGTAACTCAGGGGACCAACATGAGGTCCGACCCCCCACTTGAGAACGCCGGAGAGGGTTGTGAGATTTAGGGCAGGTGCCTCCATCCTTCCACCTTTGGTGAAACAGCCAACCCCTTGGTGGATCTCTACCATGGGAACCGACTGATTTCATTGCTCCCTTGACCACAAATAAAATTTTACGAAAAAGAGTTTTCTGATCCTTGGTGCTTAGAGTAGGCGAGTGGCAGGCAGGATGGATGCCGGCCCGCCAGAGAACTTCATCAGCCATCCAGTTGCCCATGCCAGGGAAATAGCGTTGGTCAAGGAGCAGGGCTTTGATTGGTTTTTTACGATGCCGTTTAAGGGCGTTGGATAGCAGAGAGTAATTAAACTCTTCACTCAACATTGAGGGTGGACGTTCATTCCACCAAGAAGGAGGTGATTTTCCCCGATGGAGTTGCAGTCGGCCAAATTGCCTAGGGTCGCGGAAAACGAGGCATTGTTTGGACTGCTTCAAGACGAGTGCATCATATTTGCATGGCTGATAATCTTCTGCTTCGTGGAATAACCAACCAGTCATCCCTAGGTGGAGACCAAGCCAGAAATCTCCGGAAAAGGAAAAAAGCATTTGTTTGCCATGGGTTTGGGCAGATTGAAGGCGTTTCCCAATAAGTTGTTTTCGATAGAGTGCCCGGTTTTCTTCCCGAAATACCCGTGACTTTGAGTGAGCGTAAACACTTCGAACCCGCTGGTTTAAACCTCTCTGCCACACGGAGCAGGCATATGTAACTTCGGCAAGTTCAGGCATAAATCATTAATAACTAGGGGACAAGGAGAGTAAATGCTTTCTGGTTGCAAAGTCCGCTTTTCGGTTGGTCTTGATTTCGATCACATGGACCCCTCTATCTGGGGGAATTGAAATAGCGGAAGTAAGATCACTTTCATTTTTGCAGAGAGTGTAAGTGACCGAGTGTTCCAAGCACAGTTTTTCGAAATCGCAATGTTGAGGAGTGGCAAAACATTTTTCAAATTCGGATAACTTGGATACTGCCAAGTTTTCAAAAATACCTCCTCCTTGATTGTTGATCAAAAAAACCGTTAGGGATCCCATGAGATCGGAAGCAAAAAGCAGGGCGTTGGAATCGTGTAAAAAGGCAAGGTCTCCCGTCAATAAATAGGTTGGTTTCTCTGCTAAGTGAGCTATGCCCATGGCGGTACCCAGGGTTCCGTCGATCCCGTTAACCCCGCGTGCTCCGTATAAATTCCGGTTCTTGTTGCCTGCAATCCAGAACCATTCAATGTCGCGGATCGGCATACTGTTGGCACAATAAAATAAAGAGCCACTTGGAAGGCGTTCAGAAAGAGTACGGGTTATTTTGGGTTCAGAATTAAAAGGAAGTTGATCCCATTCCGACTGCCATTTCCCTTCAATAATTTTCTCTGCTTTGATCCATTTTGCGAGCCAATCAGGGGAGGGCGGAGGGAGTTCCAAATTTGATAAACAATCAAAAGGAAGAGCAATAGAGCGGGAAGGGCCTTTAAGAGGATCGACCTTTCTGCCGCTTGGTTCTATTACCAAGCGTTGAACTCCGCTTTGTTCAATCCAAGAGCGCAAGGTCTTGGAGGTTGGTAAAGGACCGAGCACGATGAATAAGTCGGGTCTAGCAGAATGAATGAAATTAGGGTCTCTTAATAAATTTTCGTAGCGAAGAATGCGAGACGGAGATTCGTTCTCTCGAAGCGGACTAAGGGAATCACAAAGGATGGGTATGGAATGGAATGATGACGGGAGGCTTACTGGGCAATCGAGTCCGGCGATGATGACTGTATTACAGGCATATTTAAGATCAATAAGAGAGGGGAATTTGTTGGGATTGGTTGAATGTGTGATCGGGGCGATTGGAGGTCGGTCGGGCGGTTGATAGAGGTCCGGATTGCTGGGCCAAAGCGGTTCCCGAAAAGCAAAATTCAAGTGAACGGGACCGGTGGGGAGCGAAGTTGCACGGGTATAGGCCTGTGCGATTAAAGAATGTAGGCTGTTTAATGATTGAAAATCCTCAGCGGGTAGGGGCACGCTATAGAACTCTCGAACAAAGGAACCAAATAAACGCTCTTGGCAGATAGTTTGTCCAGCTCCGCATTCCTGAAGTTCTGGGGGCCGGTCTGCCGACAAAAGCAAGAGCGGAATGCCAGAATAAAATGCCTCGGTTATGGCCGGATACCAATGAGTGGGTGCTGAACCAGATGTGCAAATTAGAGCGGCAGGTGTTTTCGTTCGTTTACTATAGCCGAGTGCGAGGAAAGCGGCTGTCCGCTCATCCAATATCGGGAAACACAATAGGCGTGGTTCTTGTTCACAGGCTAGAACCAAGGGTGTAGAGCGGGATCCGGGCGAGAAAAAGATAACTTGAACTCCATGATCCGCCAAACATCGGGCTGTGGTGTGGCCCCAAAGGAAATTTGCCTGAGCGATAGAGTCAGCAAGGGTGGTCATTCAAACCGGAAGATTAGGACTTCCAGTGATGACTTCAAGCATGGCTTGTAACTTCCAGTCAGTCTCTTGTTTTTCAAGCACAGGAATCGATCCATCAACAATACCAGCACCGGCATACAACGTAAGGGAGTTTTGCAATAACCGGCCACAGCGAATGGGGACAATAAACTCAGCACGCCCGCGAGAATCCATCCATCCCGCTACCCCAGAATACCAGCCACGAGGAGATTGCTCAATTTCGGCTAACTTAGAAAGGGCAGGAATCCTAGGGGTGCCTCCCATTGCAGGTGTGGGGTGTAGGGCGGAAAGAATGTCAAAGGGATGCAAACCAGTGGGAATCATTCCTTCGACTGGAGTGCGGACATGTTGAAGGTTGGCAAGGCGAAGTAGGCGTGGGAGACCTTGTTTGAGTTCGCTTACCCCAACAGATGCGAGGCGTCGGCGAATGCTTTCGATCACGAGGTTGTGCTCGTGAACCTCTTTTTCACGGGCCAGTAGGGTTTCTCCCCAATGGGCGTCTTTCCCAGCTGATATTCCCCGTGGGGCAGACCCGGCAAGAGCTTCCGTGCGAATTTTGTTCGCACGAAGGTGAGCGAGGGTCTCGGGGCTTGCTCCAACCCAAGTTCCATGATCGGGCGCAGAAAGACTGAATGCATGACAGTCCGGGAATCGGGCTCTCAATCCATGAGCAATCGAAAAGGGGCAAAGATTGGCGTTAGCATTAAAAGTAAGTTGCCTGGCCAGAACGATCTTGGAAACCCGTCCTGAATTAATTTCGTTGAGTGCTAGAGATACACCATCGAGGTAATCAAAGTTTTCGTTTGATGTGCCCAGTGAGACTTTGGGTTTTCCAGCTGTGTAATGATTTTCGTAGGTGAGCCCAATCATGGATTGCAGTCTGTGTTCAAGTGAAGACTGAATCTGTTTTGGGTCAGAATTAGGAAGAATTTTGGTATTGAGAACAATGTAATGTTGTCCGCGTTGGTTGATAACTTGCCAACATGGAAGAAAGACAGAAAGGGCGGGTAAGGAAAGGTTTCTCTGTTCAGACTCAAAAGTTGCAGTAAGAAAAAGCGTGGGACCAGACCCAGCAAGGGGGGCATCCCCCGCCCGTTCAACGGATTCCAGTATAGAGTGGGACCATTCCTTGGCGTGCTGAAAACGTTCCGTACCATGAAATTCTGCTTGGGCGAGGTATTCCCCGCAAGCAATAGAAAATTCATCGGTTGATTTTTCAAAATAGCAGTGAGGATTGTTTGGCCGATGAAGAGCCTCGAGCAAGGCGAGAGGATCGGTGAATGAGGTTTTGTATGAGACGGATGAAATTAACGAGGAATTTCTCTCCTTGGCCTTCTCAACAAGCGTATGTAAGTAAGGAGTTAGGTCATCACCTGGAAGGCAATGGGCAGGGGCTGGAAGTGTTAAAACAGTCATTACTCCGAGACTTTTGATGGGTGATCGGGTTTAGGGCGGACGGGGTCGTACCCACCTGGATGCATTGGATTGCACCGCGAAATACGAGAGAGGGAGCGGAAAATTGCCAGATGAACAGGGAGGGTTTTGAAGCACTCAAGGGCGAATTCGGAGCAGGTAGGATGGAAACGGCATCTTGCATAGGGACCGAAGATTAACTGCTTAACCGGAGAGACCAAACGGTACACCTTAATCAAAATAATAAAAGGAACCGATAGCCAGTACTGAAGAACCGAAATTTCAGCGTAAGGTAACATGGTGCTCTTTCTACTGGGAGAAGGAGGTTCGGACAAATTACTCATGTCCCGGGATAGATAGTTTAAGAAACTGAAGCCCGTAATTTGGGCAACGACTTAGTTGAGATTTCCTGAGTTATCGCCAACACCGCAGAATCGATGGTATGAGAGCCATCCAATTCAGGGTTACTTCGGGAGCGTATGGATACCTTATCTTCTTCGGCTTCCCTTTTTCCGATGATCATCATGTGAGGAATTTTGTCCGTTTCAGCACGACGAATTTTGGCCCCCAACTTTGCCGATTGTCCATCCACACTGGCCCGTACTCCTTTCTCCCTCATTTTTTGGAGGCAGTCCTCTGCGAAAGGAATCAAATCATCGTTCATTGGAAGGAGTCTTACTTGCTCAGGAGCAAGCCAAGTTGGAAAGTTTCCGCCAAAATGCTCAATCAGTACACCACAAAAACGTTCCATAGAACCAAAGGGAGCACGATGAATCATAACCGGGCGGTGGTCTTGATTGTCGCTTCCTACATAGGTGAGGTCAAAGCGTTCTGGCAGGTTGTAATCGACCTGAACCGTGCCCAGTTGCCATTCTCGACCGATCACATCTTGAACCACAAAATCAATTTTCGGTCCATAAAAAGCGGCTTCTCCAAGTTCTTCCTCATATTCCACACCGAGTGAATGGACGGCCTTGCGAAGGGCTTCCTCGGCTTTGTCCCAGGCCTCAGGAGCTCCGACATATTTGTCTGATTCCGGATCACGCAAACTGACACGTACCCGATACTCATTCATACCAAGGGTCGAGAAAACCATTTTTACTAGGCTCAAGCAGCCTTGAATCTCATCTTGCAGCTGATCCTCTCGGATGAAGAGGTGAGCATCATCCTGAGTAAAGCCTCGCACACGCGTCATTCCATTAAGCTCGCCGGATTGCTCCCAACGATAAACCGTACCAAACTCCGCCAACCGGACTGGGAGATCACGGTATGAACGTTGTTCAGACTTAAAAATACGAATGTGCATCGGGCAGTTCATTGGCTTAAGCAGGTAGCCGTCGATTTCTCCTTTCTCCAATTGGTTCGAAAGTTCGGAGCAGGTACAGCCTTCTTGTGCCAATTTCTCCAGACATTCCCGGTGAATAATCGGGGGATATTGAGAATCTTGGTAATATGGAAAGTGCCCTGAAGTCCGATAGAGATCGAGCTTACCAATGTGGGGAGTGTAAACTTGTGAATAGCCTTGTTGGTTGAGTTGCTCTGTAATGAAACCTTCAAGTTCTTGACGAATAATGGCTCCGTTTGGTTTCCACAGCACCAAGCCCTGTCCAACCTGCTCATCAATATGAAAAAGCCCCAGGTCTTTGCCTACTACTCGATGGTCTCGCTTTTTGGCTTCTTCCATACGGGCCAAGTGTTGAGCAAGCTCTTCCTTGGTTGGGAAAGCGGTTCCGTAAATTCTTTGCAGCTGTTTTTGAGAAGAATCTCCTCGGTGGTAAGAGCCAGCAACATGCAGCAACTTGAATGCCTTGATCTTTTTCGTGTAAGAGACATGACTGCCTGCACATAGATCGAGAAATTCTCCATTGCGGTAAAAAGAAATGGTTTCTCCGTGCGGAATATCTTCCAACCTGCCTATCTTGTAGGTGGTTTGGTTCATTTCACTGATCATAGAGATGGCTTCATCACGACTGACTTCCAGCCTTTCAAAACGTTGGTTTTCTTTGATTACTTTGGCCATTTCTTCCTCGATCTCCAGGAGGACTTCCGGGGTAAAGGGAATTTCAGAATCAAAATCGTAGTAAAATCCTGATTCAGTAGGTGGCCCAATATCCAGCTGGGTTTTCGGATACAGGCGGAGGACCGCAGCAGCGAGAACATGAGCGGCAGAATGGCGGATTTCCTCTAAGGGGGACATTTCCTTCATAGCCGTCAAGATATACTTTTTCCGAGGGCATCCTGCAATGCCAAAGGGGGTTGATTTTCTCTTAGCTCAAAGAAACCTTACGCGTCGAAGCCGAGGTTGGGGCGTAACCATTTGATTGCTTGTTCCATCTCCCATCCCTTCCGATTGGCATAGTCTTCTACTTGATCGCGGCCGAGACTTCCTACATTGAAATAGCGTGCTTCAGGGTGAGAAAAATAGAGGCCAGATACCGAGCAGCCTGGATTCATGGCCCGGGACTCGGTAAGTTCGAGACCAATTCGATCCTTAACATTTAATAAATCCCAGATTAAATCCTTCTCGGTATGATCTGGTTGGCATGGATATCCTGCGGCAGGACGAATTCCACGATACTTTTCGGCAATCAATTCTAAATTATTTAAGCCTTCCGAAGAACCAAAACCCCAGAGGTCACGAATTTTTTTGTGGGCATATTCTGCGGTGGCTTCTGCAAATCGATCCCCCAAAGATTTAATCAAAATCGAGGTGAAGTCATCATTGTTTGTTTTGTAAAGCTCCGCAAGTTCATCGACCTCCTTACCAGCATTAACTGCAAATGCCCCTAGGTAATCCATTCGATCGGATGATTTGGGTGCAACATAGTCGGATAAACAGTATTGAGGTTGATTAGGAATGACTTGCTGACGCCGAACAAACCGAAAGGTTCCCAGCTTTTTCTCTTTGGATAGGCTGGAAAATAATTCCACATCATCCCCGCAAGTATGGGCAGGCCATATCCCGACAACAGCTTGGCAGGAAAAGAGCTTTTGCTCGATGATTTTTTCAAGGAGTTTTTCTGCCTGTTTGAATAAACTTTTGGCTTCCTTGCCGGAGTCTTTCTTTTCGAAAATTTGCGGATAGGTACCTTTGAGTTCCCAAGCCCAGAAAAAGGGAGACCAGTCAAAAAATTCGAGTACTTCTTCAAGGGAGGGTTGAAAAGAATGAGTACCTAAATTGTCCGCTAGAGGGCTGGCAATTTCCTGATTTTGCCAATCAAATTTTAACCCTTTCGATCTTGCCTCGCCTAGAGAGAGTAAAGGTCTTTCTCCCTGGGCCTCATGTTGTTCTCGGATTCGAAGTTGATCTGCCTTTAACTCTTCAATGTACTTAAGTGATTTGTCTGGATGTAGAACATCGTTGCATACATTGACAACCAGAGAAGCATCCGGCACCTGAATAACAGGGGGCTCGTAGTGGGGTGCGATTTTTATCGCAGTATGTGCACGACTTGTGGTCGCTCCACCAATAAGTAAGGGGATTTTCAGACCAAGCCTTTGCATTTCCTTGGCATTATCAATCATTTCGTCGAGTGATGGGGTAATCAAACCACTGAGCCCAAGAACATCGGCCCCGTGTTGAGCCACTGCCTCAAGAATTTTGTCACAGGAGACCATAACTCCCAAGTCGATTACCTCCCAGTTATTACAGGCAAGAACAACACCCACGATATTTTTTCCGATGTCGTGAACATCTCCTTTTACGGTGGCAATGACCATGGTTCCCCGTTTGCCAGATCCCGATGCATCCTTTTCCTTTTCCATGAAGGGTTCAAGGTAAGCGACGGCTTTTTTCATTACGCGTGCACTTTTTACCACCTGAGGAAGAAACATCTTTCCATCCCCAAAAAGATCGCCCACTACTTTCATCCCGTCCATCAATGGCCCCTCGATTACTTCGAGGGGTCGGCCAAGCAATTGGCGTGCTTCCTCAGCATCCTCTTCAGCAAAATCTCCAATTCCTTTGACCAATGCATAAGTCAGGCGTTCCTCGACTGGTTTTTCACGCCAACTAAGATCGGGCCCCTCCGACTTTCGGTCTTCGTTTTGGTCTTTGATGCTCTCTGCATGGGCAAGGAGTTGCTCGCCAGCATTTTTCGACTTATTTAAAACAACCGCCTCCACTCTTTCGCGGAGCTCTGGTTCAATTTCGTCATAAACTGCGAGCATGCCCGCGTTGACTATACCCATATCAAGCCCTGCCTGGCAGCCATGATAAAGAAAGCTGGCATGCATTGCTTCGCGAACTAGGTTATTTCCACGAAATGAAAAGGATACATTGCTAATCCCTCCACTGGTTCGAGCATGAGGGCAGCGTTTTTTAATTTCCTCTACGGCTTTGATAAAGTCCAGACCGTAGGCATTGTGTTCATCCATTCCTGTGGCAAGGGTGAGCACATTGGGATCAAAGATGATATCCCAAGCCGGATAGTTGACCTCCCCAACCAGAATCTTGTAAGCTCTTTGGCAAATTCTTACCTTATCGTCTAAGGTGGCTGCCTGTCCTTTCTCATCAAAGGCCATAACCACAACCGCCGCACCATATCTCATCGCCAAGCGAGCGTGCTTTTTAAAAGTTTCCTCGCCCTCTTTGAGACTGATCGAATTGATGATACACTTTCCTTGAATAACTTTGAGCCCCGCCTCAATCACAGACCATTTTGAACTGTCGATCATTATGGGTACACGGGAAATATCGGGCTCGGAGACGACTAGGTTTAGAAACTTGGTCATGCATTCTTCACCGTCCAACAGGGCGGCGTCAAAATTCACATCAATGATATTGGCCCCATTCTCCACCTGTTGCTTGGCAATTTTAAGGGCAGAATCGTAATCTCCACTCTCGATCAGCTTTCTGAACTTTGGAGACCCGGTAACATTGGTTCGTTCACCTACCATGATGAGTGACTTGGATTGACCTCTAATCTCAAAGGGTTCCAATCCACTCAAGCGCATGGCAGGATCGATCTTGGTGACCGTCCTCGGTTCAGCCTCTTTGAGTTTTTCTGCAATGGCATGGATGTGAGGGGGGGTGGTTCCACAGCATCCGCCGGCCATGTTTAACAGCCCCTCGTCGGCAAAAGTGAAAAGAGCTCCCGCGGTATCCTCAGGTTTCTCATCATACCCAGTAGGCGCGAGTGGGTTGGGCAAACCTGCGTTGGGATAACAGTGAACAAAGCAATCTGCGTTTTTGGAAAGGGCTTGCAGGTAGGGCCTCATTGCATCGGCACCAAGGGCACAATTAAGGCCAACTCCTAGGGGTTTGGCATGAGAGATGGAATTCCAGCAGGCTTCCGTAGTTTGTCCGGATAGGGTACGCCCAGAAGCATCGGTGATGGTGATGGAAAGTATGACGGGCAGACGCTTGCCGGAATCATCAAAGAAATTTTCCAACGCAAAAATCGCAGCTTTCAAATTAAGGGTATCGAAAGTGGTTTCTGGCATCAGGATGTCCACACCGCCAGTCACCAAGGCTTCAATTTGGGCGTAATAGGCATCGACTAATTGATCGAAGGTGACATTTCTTTTTGATGGGTCATTCACATCAGGTGAAAGGGACGCCGTTCGGTTCGTTGGGCCGATTGCACCAGCTACAAATCGAGGTCGGGATGGGTCTTTCCGCATGGCTTCATCTGCCGCTTCCCTAGCCAACCTCGCGGATGCCACATTGAGGTCCTGTACTACATCTTCTAGATGGTAATCCGCCATGGCAATACTGGTTGCACTGAAGGTATTGGTTTCGACTAAATCACTCCCGGCATCGAAATATGATTGATGAATGTTCCGGATTACATCGGGACGGGTAAGGCTTAGAAGATCGTTGTTCCCTTTGAGTTCTCCTTTGTGATCTTTGAAAAAATCTCCACGGAAGTCTTCTTCAACCAATTTTTCCTGCTGGATCATGGTTCCCATGGCTCCATCTAGAATGAGAATCCTTTGGTCAAGGATATGGCGTAAGTCGAGTTCTGATGGTCGTCTGTCGGGAAACATGCTCATAAACGTATCAACATATCATGATGCGATGATGCGTTTTGCCAAACAAAATCCGCTCCAGGGAAGTTATCCCAGAGGTGGTGAATGTTTTTGCCAAGTGAAAAAAAATAGTTCATTTATAATTTTTTGGTTCCGGGATGTAGCGTAGTCTGGTTAGCGCGCCTGCTTTGGGAGCAGGAGGCCGTGAGTTCGAATCTCACCATCCCGACCATTTTTTTTCCGCATACTCTTCCTCTCATTTAATTTCCTACCGGGTATTATTTTATGGATCATGACACATACGGAATCTCCCGTTGGGGAGATGGATTAGTCGGTATACTACCCAACGGAAATATCGGACTTCACGACCCGCTAATTCCTGAGAACCCACCAGTGGACTTGGCGGGAGTCATTCAAAAGCTTGAAAAAAGAGGCATCCAAACGCCCGTGCTTCTCCGAGTATCCAATTTTTTGGAGCATCGGATTCGAGTGATCAATCAGAGTTTCCAAGAAGCCATTCAACAGGTTGATTATCGGGGTAATTATCGAGGGGTTTTTCCGATTAAGGTCAATCAGCAGGCCCATGTTGTGGAGAGGGTATCCAAATATGGAGAACCCTATCATTTTGGACTCGAGGTAGGTTCTAAAGCAGAGCTATTGATTGCCCTTTCACAAAATGTAGATCCTGAGGCTTTGATCATTTGTAACGGGTATAAGGACTCTGAATTCATCCGGTTGGCCCTGCTTTCTTCAAAATTGGGCATGCAAACGATCATTGTCATGGAGAGTGTGCGCGAACTGAAACTAATTATTGAGGTTTCCCGTGAACTTGGAATTTCTCCGAAATTGGGAGTGCGCGTAAAATTGGTTAATGTGGTCAGCGGTTACTGGTCGGCCACGAGTGGAGATCGTTCCTCTTTTGGGCTGTCGATTGCACAAGTGGTCGATGTTGTGGAAATTTTAAAGAAAGAAAACCTCCTTAATTCCCTCGTTCTTCAACATTCCCATCTGGGTAGTCAGGTTCCCAACATGATCGAGATCCGAAAGTTTGCCCAAGAAGCCAGTCGACTATTTATTGAGATTAAAAAGTTGGGTGCCAATTTGAAGTATTTGGACTTAGGAGGAGGATTAGGAGTGGATTACACGGGGGAAAACTCATCCAGCCCCAATTCAATCAATTATTCCTTGGAAGAATATTGCTACAGTGTGGTGGAAACGGTTGGTTTTGAGATGAACGACGCCGGGGTGGGTCATCCATGTATTGTGACGGAGAGTGGTCGTGCCTGCGTTGCCCAGTCTTCTATGCTCTTGTTCAGTGTTTTAGAAAGTACCAGTTATGAAAGCGATGGGGTGGTTTTGGCAGAAGACGGAGACCATCCGCTTCTTTGCTCTCTCATCGAACTTTCGGATGGATTATCCAATGATAACTTACTCGAATCGCTCAACGATGCGACTTATTACCGGGACGAACTAAGAGCCCTTTTTCGAAGGGGCCGGCTCTCCCTTCCTGTTCTGGCCCGGGCGGAGCGTTCTCACCAGAGAATCCTTGGCCAGATCAGAGGAAGTATGGAAAGATTAAATGATTCTGAATGGAGTGAGGAGCTTAACCAGCGAGTTCAGGGAATGGCGGATATCTACCATTGTAATTTCTCTCTTTTCCAGAGCCTTCCGGATGTTTGGGCCATTGATCAACTCCACCCGATTATTCCGCTAACTCGGTTGAACGAAAAACCTGACCGCAATGCAGTTCTGTGTGATGTCACTTGTGATAGTGATGGCCGGATTGATCGATTTGTGGTGGCAGATGGAGTGGCAGATTGTCTTCCCTTGCATAGCTTGGTCGAAAATGAGGAATATTATTTGGGTGCATTTTTTGTAGGTGCTTATCAGGAAACGCTGGGTGATCTACACAATCTTTTTGGAGACACCAATGTGGTCACTATCCAGCTGAAGGAAAAAGGCGAATTTGAACTCCTCGATGAAGTGGAGGGGGATACGGTTTCAGAAGTGCTCAGCTATGTGGAATACGAGCCCAAGAGACTGCTCGAAAGGTTCAAGGCAAGGGCTGAGCGTGCGGTTAAAGAACATGGAGCTACCCTGGAGGAACTCAAGGAGCTGGTTTCCACATACCGCGAAAGCTTGCGTGGTTACACCTATTATGAATCCGACTAACCAAGGATAAATTATGTCAAATGTATTGGTCATTGGAGCCGGCGGAGTCGGTTCGGTTGCAGTCCATAAGATGGCACAACTGCCGGAGGTCTTTTCCTCAATTACTCTAGCGAGCCGGCGTTTGTCTTCCTGTGAAAAAGTAGCGAGTTCAGTCCATGAACGATTGGGGGTCACCGTGAAAACGGCACAAGTCGATGCCGATTTTGTGGATCAAACCATCCGCTTGATCCACTCAGTAAATCCCGATCTTTTGGTTAACCTAGCCCTGCCTTACCAGGATCTTGCCCTTATGGATGCCTGTTTGGAGACCGGAGTTCCTTACTTGGATACTGCCAACTATGAACCTAAGGATGAGGCGAAATTCGAGTACCGCTGGCAATGGGAGTATCAGGAAAGGTTTGAAAAAGCCGGACTTATGGCTTTGCTCGGATCAGGCTTTGACCCTGGCGTGACCAATGTATTTACCTCATGGTTACGGAAACATCACTTTGATCGGATCAATACGCTGGATATTTTGGACTGCAATGGCGGTGATCATGGGCATCCCTTCGCCACTAATTTTAACCCTGAGATTAATATCCGAGAGGTCACTGCACCTGCGAGGCATTGGGAGAATGGCGGTTGGGTCGAGACTCCGGCACTTTCCCACAAACATACCTTTGATTTTCCACAAGTCGGAGAGCGAAATATGTACCTCATGTATCATGAAGAACTCGAATCTTTGGTTAAGCACTATCCGGAAATTCAAAGAGCACGATTTTGGATGACCTTTGGCGATTCGTATCTCAAGCATTTGGAAGTTCTTCAAAATGTCGGACTCACTTCTATCGATCCGGTGTTGTATCACGGGCAGGAAATTATCCCCCTGCAATTTTTGAAAGCGGTACTTCCTGACCCTGGTGGGCTGGGTCAGCACACCAAAGGAAAGACATGTATTGGAAATATTGTCACCGGTGAAAAGGGCGGGCTCCCGGTTACTAAATACCTTTTCAATGTTTGTGACCACGAAGATTGCTACCGTGAGGTGGGTAGTCAGGCAGTCAGTTACACCACCGGGGTGCCCGCCATGATTGGTGCGGCTCTTATGCTGCAAGGAAAATGGCAGGGTAGGGGAGTCTATAATATGGAGCAAATGGATCCAGATCCATTCATGGATATGCTCAATCATCATGGCTTACCCTGGGAAGTTCACGATTTGGAAAAGGCTCCGCAGTTCTAATGCTTCCCACCCAAAGTGGAGGGTCGGGTGCTTTTGCCCATTTCGACCTGGGTAGGGTTCCAAGTCCATGCTATGTGGTTGATAAGCAAAAGATTCGTTCTAACCTTGAAGTTCTTCAGAATATAGCAAACCAATCTGGTGCAAAAGTTCTGCTGGCCCTCAAAGCGTTTTCGATGTGGTCCCTCGCCAAACTGGTCAGTGACTACCTGGATGGATGTTGTGCGTCAGGTTTATGGGAGGCGAAGTTAGCCAGACAAAAGGGCTTTATTAGGGATGAAAAATTGCAGGTTCTTTCCACTTTTT
The DNA here is from genome assembly GCA_038137385.1 of Opitutales bacterium. Classification (GTDB taxonomy): domain Bacteria; phylum Verrucomicrobiota; class Verrucomicrobiia; order Opitutales; family Seribacteraceae; genus Chordibacter. The sequence continues at coordinate 20,417 of JAYQBP010000009.1, forward strand.
CCCCGGCCTTTCGATCCGAGGAACTGGAGGAAATTTGTTCCCTTTCGGATCATCTTATTTTCAATCATCCATTCGCGGAGGGGATTAAGGATGCCCGAAAGTCGGGTGTTTCAGTTGGGTTAAGAATTAATCCGGAGATTTCGTTGGGGTTAGACCCAAAATATGACCCCTGCTCGGAAAACTCCCGACTGGGTTATCCAATGAGTAAAGTATCAGATGATATGCTCTCTTTGTTTGACGGGTTGCACATCCACACTCTTTGTGAGCAGAATTTTTCACCGCTTCTTGAAACCTGGACTAAAATTGAGAAATCGATCGGTAAGAGTTTACATTCTTTTGAATGGATCAATTTAGGGGGCGGTCATCATTGTACCCGAGCAGATTATGACCGTGATGGTTTAATTGGTTTGATCTCAGAGATTGTCCAAAAGTATGACTGCCAGGTTTACTTAGAACCAGGTGAAGCAGTCGCTTTAGATGGGGGGATTCTGGTAGGCACGGTCCTGGACATCATGGACACCGGAAAAAAACATGCCCTGCTCGATTTAAGTGCCACTTGCCATGCACCCGATGTGATCGAGGCTCCCTACCGACCCGCTCTTCTGGGCGAATCTGAAAATGGAAAATTTCAATATATTTTGGGCGGTGCGAGTTGTTTGACAGCCGATAGCTTTGGTATTTATACCGTTGAAAAGCCATTGGAAAAAGGAGAGCGGTTGGCCTTTTTGGATCAGGCCCATTATACCATGGTGAAAACCAACACTTTCAACGGAGTTTGTTTGCCATCGATTGCCCTATGGGATTCACAGACTGACCAGTTGTCGATTACCAAGAAATTTGAATATGATGAATTTGTAAATCGCTTATCATGACTGCAAATTCACCTATTCAATTTTTAGGGTCTGAGCTTAGAAGTTCCGAAAATCTCGAGGATTTCGCCCGTTTTCAGATAATTCCATGTCCCATGGAGAAAACCGTCTCTTTTGGTTCAGGCACAGCTCTTGGTCCAGATGCCTTACTTGAGGCAAGTCAAGAGTTGGAAAGGTCCTCCCTTTGCAAAGATGGCATTTTTACCCATCCCCCCATCGATTGTTCTGTGGCTCATGCTGATTGCTTGGCTGAGCTTCAATTCACTAGGCTACGAATTACTTCTAAAGATAAACTACCGGTAGCTTTGGGAGGCGAACACTCTCTTACTTGGGCGGCCATCCGCGGAATATCTAATCAGCTTCAGCAAAAAGTGGGCATTATTCAAATCGATGCCCACGCGGATTTGCGTAAAAGTTATGGGGGCAACGATCACTCCCATGCCAGCGTAATGAATTTATTGGTGGAAGAGAACTACCCATTGGCTTCCTTTGGAGTGCGTGCGATTTGTGAAGAGGAGAAGGCGTTCCGTTTAAAAAATAATATCTTTTTTATGGATGGGGAGGAGTTGGTCCGTAAAAATATATCTTCCGTAGTTCTTCCCGAGGATTTCCCTGAATGGGTTTATCTTAGCTTTGATCTTGATGGGTTGGATCCAAGCATCATGCCCGGGGTTGGCACTCCAGTGCCCGGTGGCTTAGGCTATTATCAGTCGATCGACATTGTGAAATCTGCCCTTGCAGGCAAAAAATGTGTGGGAATCGATATGGTAGAGCTTGCACCAAGTGCAGGAGAGCTTGTGTCCCCATTTACTGCGGCATCTATTTTGCAGAGAATTTTGGACATGGTCTAAACTGGAAAACCATTGAAAACGGCGGAAAAAGTGATTGAGGAGTTATCGCTTACCCCTCACCCAGAAGGGGGTTGGTTCAGGCGTACTTATGAATCTAAAAGTCTAATAAATTCTAGTCGGGGTAAACGGCCCGCTTCCACCTCGATTTTGTACCTTCTCCAAAGGGGGGAGGTTTCCAAACTTCATTTTCTTGATGCAGATGAACTGTGGTATTTTCACCAAGGAGCTCCCCTTAGTTTGCACCTATTTAAACAAGGTGAATACAGCCTTATCAATCTTGGAGGCGACCACGCAATTGGAGCCAGGTATCAAGTTACGATTGGTGCGGGAACGATATTTGGTGGTGTCCCTGACCCAGATTCTTCTCATGATTGGAGCTTGGTAAGTTGTTCGGTAAGTCCAGGGTTTTTACAAGCAGGTTTTTTCTGGCCCGATATGAAAAAGATGCGGAAGATATACAAGAATAGAGGCTCCCTTCTTGCTCAACTTGCACCCTCCAATTAAAAATCAGAATGTGAGATGAAAGAATATCATTGGGGTGGGGGAAAAATTATAGAGACATTCGTCCCTCAGGATAAGGAGTGGATACCTTCTCTTATCACGAACTTCGAGGACCATAGAGGGAAACTAACCTTCTCTCATAAAATCAATCATCGGTGGGAGAATGCATACCTGCCGATTGATCTCGTACCCGATGCCCGAATACCCATTCGATACGCCAGAGATTTAGGAACCGAAAAATTCTCCCGTAAAATGTGTATAATTTACGATGGTTTAAAGGGTAGTGGCAGCACTCATCCTCCTTTTTGGTTCAACCTAGCCCAGTCAAATGAGGCGACCGGTCTGCACGATCATGCTCTGCTTTCTGCCTTGTCGGGAGTGGTCTATTTGCAGTGTGAGAAAAATGCGGGAAATTTATATTTTCATCAGGATGGAGAGGCGGATTTAGAAATTGAACCCGAGTGCGGCAAACTGGTTTTGTTTGAACCCTGGATGAAACATGGGGTCCGGCCAAACCGAAGTAATTCAATTCGATTTTCTATGGCATTTAATTTACTCCCATTCCCTTTACCTTCCAATCAGTTCTAAATTTTATTGGAGTTATCAGTTCAAAGGCTTTCTTTTTTTTACCGCACAAAGTTTTATAAAGAATTTCGTTGTTAACTACTCGGCAAAGCGTCATAAATGGATCGTTTTTTATTCAATATTACTCCCCACAAAATCTCATGAGTCAAGCAACTGATTCTTTTGAAGAAATCGAGTCCGCCGTCGTTCGTTTTGCCGGCGATTCTGGAGATGGTATGCAAACCATCGGTGAACGTTTTACAGATTCCAGTGCCTTCGCTGGAAATGATATCGCGACCCTGCCGGATTTTCCCGCTGAAATCCGTGCTCCAGCTGGCACACTTGCCGGGGTCTCGGGTTATCAACTGCAGTTTGGGAGTCGCACGATTTTAACTCCAGGGGATGAGCCGGATGCATTGGTGGCCATGAACCCAGCAGCCTTGAAAGCCAATATTAGTGATTTGCCTGAGGGTGGTTTACTTGTGGTGAATGTGGATTCATTCAAAAAGATGAACCTCAAAAAAGCAGGTTATGAAAGCAACCCGCTGGAGGATGAGGATTTTCGTAAAAAATTCCAACTTATCGAATTGGACTTGACCACCCTCACCAAGGAAGCGCTGGTGGAAAGTCCTTTAAAACCATCCGACAAAGCACGCTGTAAAAATTTCTTTGCCCTTGGTTTTATGTGCTATGTATATGGCAGGCCCTTGGAGCCAACCTTGAACTTTTTTAATCAAAAGTGGGGCAAGAAATTGCCCGAGGTCGCCGATGCTAATTCCACCGCCCTTAAAGCAGGTCACAATCTTGGAGACACCATGGAAACGGCAAGAAATCGATATCAACTTGCCAAAGCGGCCGTACAACCTGGGGTTTACCGAAAAATTTCCGGAAATGAAGCGACCGTCTATGGATTGGTGGCGGGTGCTCAATGTGCTAACCGCGAATTGCTTTATTCGGGATATCCCATTACTCCGGCATCTCCGGTTTTGGAAGGGTTGTCAGCCTTGAAGAAATTTGGAGTCAAGACGGTGCAGGCGGAAGACGAGATTGCCGCAATGGGTGTAGCCATTGGTGCCAGTTTCGCGGGAGATTTATCTGTCGTTGCCACAAGTGGACCTGGCATGTGCCTGAAAAGTGAGTTTATTGGCTTGGCCAGTATTACGGAATTACCTGTAGTCATTTGTAATGTTCAGCGTGGGGGACCTAGCACAGGATTACCCACCAAGACGGAGCAAAGCGACCTTCTGCAGAGCCTCTTTTCCCGTCATGGTGACTGTCCTTTACCTGTGATTGCAGCACATTCTCCTTCAGATTGTTTTGATACTGCGATCGAGGCTTGCCGAATCGCACTTACCTACTGCACCCCGGTCATATTCCTTAGCGATCTCTATGTGGCAAATGGTGCAGAGCCTTGGCTGGTGCCTAACGCATCTGAACTTCCCAAGATTGTCGCAGAATTTGCCAATCCAGATGAGCCCTATGTTACCTACAAGCGTGATCCCAAGACCCTTGCTCGTACTCAGGCAATTCCTGGGCAAGCAGGACTGGAGCATCGGATTGGAGGATTGGAAAAATCAGAGGATGGTGGAGTCAGTTATGACCCTGAAAATCATGAAAAAATGACCCATCTTCGGGCAGAGAAAGTCGATCGTATTGCTGACTCCTTGCCCCCGCTTGAATTGCATGGCGATGGCGAGGGTGACTTGCTTGTAATTGGTTGGGGTGGCACCTATGGTGCGATCACCTCTGCGGTGCAGGCTATGAAAGCCGAAGGGTTTTCGATTTCGAGTGTTCATCTCCGCCACTTAAATCCTCTACCCAATGATCTGGGTGATTTGCTTAAGAAATTCAAAAAAGTCATTGTTCCTGAACTTAATCTTGGTCAACTCAGCTTAATTCTTCGGGCAAAGTATTTAGTCGACGCGATTCCTCTGACCAAGGTGCAAGGAAAGCCCTTTAAAGTATCGGAACTTCGCCAGGCCTTCCACAAGCAACTATCCTAACACTACACCCCCCTACTTGAATCGATGAGTTCTATAAACACTGAATCGTCAAGTCTTACCAAGAAAGACTTTGTCACCGAAAATGATGTGCGGTGGTGTCCTGGATGTGGAGATTATGCCATCCTCAACGCCGTTCAAAGAACCCTCCCTGAATTGGACGTTCCCAAAGAAAAATTTGTTGTGGTAAGTGGGATTGGATGCTCCAGTCGCTTTCCTTACTACATGAACACCTATGGCTTTCACACGATTCATGGTCGTGCCCCTACGGTTGCGACTGGAGTGAAGTCAGCCAATCCCGACCTTTCCGTATGGATGGTGACCGGTGATGGAGACGGATTATCAATTGGTGGAAATCATTTGATGCATCTTCTCCGCCGCAACCTCGATATTAATGTCCTCCTTTTTAATAACCGCATCTATGGGTTGACCAAGGGCCAATACAGCCCGACTTCAGAAGTGGGCAAAAAAACGAAAAGCACGCCTGCAGGGTCATTGGACTATCCAATTAATCCGTTACTCTTCGCTTTGGGCAGTGAAGCCACTTTTGTTGCTAGGACTAGCGATACCGATCAAAAGCACATGGTGGAAATATTTAAGGCGGCCCATGCTCACAAAGGAACATCCTTTGTGGAGGTTTTTCAAAATTGCGTAATTTTTAATAATAACGCCTTTGACACCGTGACGGGCCGTGAAGTGCGTAGTGAACAATCCTTGATGCTAGAAGATGGCCAACCTCTTCGGTTTGGAGAGAACAAGGGCATTCGTTTAAATGGCTTCGATCCTGAGATTGTGGAATTGGGTAACGGAGTTGAAGAATCAGACTTGCTCGTTCATAAATCTAAGACCACCAATCCTGCTTATGCTTCGATTCTTGCCCAAATGGCATATCCCGCATTTCCTACGCCTTTTGGGATTCTGAGGCAGATAGAGGGAAGAGAAACCTATGAAGATGCATTACATCAACAAATTAAATCTGCTCAATCGCAAGGCGAGGGCAACCTACAGGAATTACTCACTGGGAAAAATTCTTGGGTTGTCGAGTAATTAACCATACAAATACTCTTATGAGTTCAAACGAATTTATCGATAACCCTCAAATCGGGCACAAAAAATTATGCTTGCCTGTTGTTTTAGTGCCTGTGGTCATGTTTGTTGTCCTCCTTATTGGAATCATAGCCTCCAAGGTCTATGTGGATGCGGTTCTCTATAGCGATGACCAGGTTGAAGCAACCGACTAAGGTAGATTGATGAGTGAGGAAAAGCCAGTAATTGCATCCAACAAACCTACCGTTCTCAACATCGAACCTGGTACTTATTGGTGGTGTACCTGCGGGAAATCTATAAACCAACCCTTTTGCGATGGGGCTCACAAGGGGACAAGCTTTTCTCCCCAAAAATTTGAGGTAGAGGAAGCAAGAACTGTTGCCCTTTGTAATTGTAAATACACCAAGAATACACCCTTTTGCGATGGTCAACACAAGGACCTCCCATAAATCTAACTATTGTATTTCCTCTGCACGAAGTGTGCAGGATTGATGCTCTTAGTCAGATTCCTTCTCCTGTCCCGACTTTCCAAGCACCCACATTTGTAGATTCTTATCAGTGGGTGCATCTCCGATGAGGGCATTGTATTTATTTTTAAGTTTTAACTGCTGGGAATAGACTGCCAAACCGATCTTTTTCATGGTAGCTGGTGGTTCCTCAAATGCGTTGATAAGTAAGCTGGATTTGAGCAGGAGTAAGAGATCGATGTCATAAGCATTCCCGAGGGCATTGGTCTCACCTAAGACGAGCACCAATCTTCCAGCCTTGATTTGGGTATTTCCATTATCTGTCCTTAAGTCTGGTTGTCCAGATAGGCAGATGAATTTGTATCCCCCATTAGTTGTTGCTTCAGCTATAAAGCTACATTTGCCTAGGATAGTGGCTGAGCCCTTTACTGAAAAAAGAGTTAATGGATCCTTACTCTCTTTGCATACAAGAATAGATCCATCGAGCAGATGCCAACTTGAGTCGTTTTTCCAGTGAAGGATCGTGTTCGAACCAAGTCTGATTGTTGAATGGTGGAAAGAACTAGATATTTGACACAATCCACCTGGTCCTGTGGCTAATATTTCAGATTTTGAGAATTCAGAGTTTGATCTTACTTTACGTGTAGCAGTTGCACCAGGTGAACTCTCAAAAATTATATCCACTCCCTTAATTGTCTCATCAACTTTAAATGAAGATCCAATAGCTTTCGCATCTCCATGTGTAAAACTAATAAAGATACAGAAGGAGTAGCTAATGTAACGCCAAACCATAGGCGTAGTGTGAAAAGGGTAGCGAAAGAAAAATAAAAAAGAAGTTAACCGAAGAGCTAACCCATCACACAATTAAGTATTAGAAGCTAACATTGATACCAATATTGGCACCGGCATCTAAGCTCTTGTAATCCGATGAAATGTTTGAATTTCTACGCGTGTAGGATGAACTAGCACTCAATTTTACATTATCGATAATAGGATAGTCTACTTTGATAGAGAGCGTATGAGTTACATCTTTACGGC
>JAYQBP010000010.1:0-26246 GCA_038137385.1 Opitutales bacterium
AATAATAACTCCCTGTTCAGTATCGAAACGAACGGTACGCTCCGAAGTGCAGCCAGCCTCGACTACGAAACCCACAGCTCTTACACCATCACGGTACAGGCCAAAGATGAATACAACGCCACAACCGAAGGTAATTTCACAGTAACCCTGCTCGATGTGTATGAGGACATGGATGGGGACGAAATTGAAGATCATTTGGATGATGATATCGATGGGGACGGATACACCAATGATGAGGAAGCCGCTTATCCATCCAACCCCCGGAATGCAAACTCGGTGGCCAATGCCACGCCCCAGAACCTCGATTTCCTGGCACCACTCCATGTCTCTGAAAATAAGAAACCAGGCGTGCCGGTGGGTAAACTGACCAGCACGGGATCGGGTGCGCAAACTTTTGAACTAGTCGAGGGAGATGGGGATGATCACAATCATTTATTCATTCTGTATAGCTCCGGGCTCATCCGTTCGGCGGAGTCCTTTGATTATGAGGGAGGGATTTCCCAATTCCTGATCCGTGCAAGGGTGACCGATGAAGCCAGTGAAACTGCCGAGCAAGTATTCTCCATTCATTTACTCGATGATCCATATGAAAATAATCCATATGGGTCAGAGCAGGCAGAGGGAACCGCAAGTGCGGGCGAATCTAACTCCTCAGATTATGACCAGTTTGGAATGATCGACCCCCTTGCCGGTTGGACCGACTCGGAGGATCATACGACCGGTCAGTATGCCGGGTTCCTAGGCAGTTCCGATGTGAACATGACCATTGATGATGGCTTGCGCATATACACCGCCCTGACCCTTAGGGAAAATGAACCCGCTGGAACTTGGGTAGGAAAATTCCAGGCGTATGACCGAGATGAATGGGCAGTGCTGTCTTACTCTTTGGTTGCCGGAGCAGGGGATGCGGATAATGCGTTGTTTGATCTTGATGAAAATGGAACGCTTCGTTCCGCCAAGTCATTTGATTATGAGTCAGAGCGATCCGATTATTCGGTGCGTGTAAGAGTGAGCGATGAAAGGAATACCTCAGTCGATGGAGTCTTTTCTATCTACCTACTGGATGTATTTGAAGATCTCGATGGGGACGGTATTGAAGACCATGAAGATGAAGACATTGATGGAGATGGCTTTAGCAATGAGGAGGAAATTACGGCTGGTTCGGATCCCAGAGATCCAAACTCATTGGCGAATCAAACCCCGGTAGACTTACGCTATTCCCAGATGCTGGAGGTATATGAAAATAAACCCTCAGGTACTTGGGTAGGGCAGGTACTGGCTACCGATCCCGATGGAGATTTGCTCGCTTATTCTCTGGTCCAAAACGACTCTTATCCTTCGAATGCTTGGTTTATTCTCGATGAAAATGGGACTTTGAAAACTGCCACGGTTTTTGATTACGAGAACAATTCAACCGAGTATTCAATTCTGGTAGCGGTCAAGGATGATAAGAATGCAACCTTACAGGCAGAGTTTATGGTTAGGTTACTGGATGAAGACGATGAGAATCCAGTAATCACTTTAAAGGGAGATGCGAATGTTACCCACGAAGCAGGCATGCCCTACGAAGATGCCGGGGCGGACTGGTCAGATAATGTAGATGGCAACGGTACCGTCTATGGCACAGGGGAGTTAAATATTTCTCTACCTGGATCCTACTCATTAAATTATGATTACACCGACCAAGCGGGCAATGTCGCTATGACGGTTAAGCGGACGGTCAATGTGGTGGATACGACGGGACCAGTCCTTACTTTGCTTGGTCCAATAACTCTGAACCATCCTTATAAAAGGCCTTTCCTTGACCCTGGAGTGGAGGCGTACGATTGGGTGGATGGTAACCTTTCTGATGAGGTGAAGGTTACTGGAGAGGTGAACCCCAATGTGATGGGTGAATATTTACTTAGTTACTCGGTGAGTGATCGTCGGGGCAATGAAGCGCAAAAGCAGATTCGTATAATCAAAATAGATGATTCCCAGTTTGACCGTATCCCCAAATTGTTCCACTCATTAGGTCAATTGGGAGTCGATGAAAACGAACCAATTGGAACCTTGGTCGGGGAGTTTAATGCAACCGATCCTGACGGGGGAGAATTAAGCTTTGCCTTGGTAGATGGAGAGGGGAGCGAAGGAAATCATGCTTTTCGTGTAAGTAAAGAAGGTCTTTTGCGAACGAGAAAAAGATTGGATTATGAATCCCGTTCCGTCTATTCGATCCGGGTACGGGTATCGGTAAGAACAGGTCATTTCATTGAACAAATCTTTGATGTTTCGGTTTGGGATGTGCTGGCCCCTGTGGTGGAGACATTAATGCCTGAGGGTCGTGAAGAAGGGAAGGTATGGGTGGGAGGAAAAATCATCGATCGTGAGGGCGTGAATAATTGGGAGAATGGTTTTTTTATCAGCTTTAACACCCCCTTTACTGATCCGAACGAAAAAGGGGTGTTTAAAGTGCCCCAAGCCAAGGATGTTGAGGAGTTTGGAATGGAGTTTTTCCCGGGAGAGGATACGAAGAAGGTGTATGTAATGGCCTACTCAGGAAATGATGAGGGGATGCATTATGGCATACTTGAATCCTTTGATAATCGAGGAGTCGCAGAATTTGATAACCGTAACCGTGGAGATATCTGGACCGGTGGCCAACCTGTGGAGAATGCTCCAGGTTGGTGGAATAGTTGGTGGTTTGGATATTATTTTAAGTCTGAGAATGGATGGTGGTACCATGCAGACCTGGGATGGATATTCCCCAGTGGTAGTGTCGAGGGTGGCATGTGGATATGGAAAGATGGCTTGAACTGGGTATGGACCCAGGAAAATGTCTATCCATTTCTGTATTCCAGCGATCGGGAGTCTTGGTACTATTATTTTGGTGGTTTAAATCAAAAGCGTATGTTGTTTGATTATGCGGAGGATAGATGGTACTACTTGGATGATACAGGAACCGATGAGAGCAAGGCGGAGGAGTTGAATAAATGAGAAAGTTTACTGATTTATTTTTCATCACCTTGTTCTCTATGGCTTTTTGTAATGGCTTGCTTGCTCAGGAGGGAGGTGTTCAAAATGGAGCCTTTATTCATATTTCCAGTAATGGGGAGGTGCGCTTTCTTGATCCAGACGGGCAGGTGGTGGAACCAGTAAAGGTTGGAAAAATGATTCCCCAGCGATATACCATCGAAACCGGAGAGGGGGGGAAGTTGTTGGGTCTTTTGAGTAATGGCACCCTACTGACTGTGAGCGAAAATTCCCGAATGAAGGTAGCCACTTTTGAACAGGTACCTTTTTCAGATGATGGCCGAAAACTAAATGATTTACCCGAGGAACCAAGCAGCAGATCCAAGGTAGAACTCGACTTAGATTATGGATCTTTGGTTGTGAAAACCAAGAAGTTGAAAAAGAGTTCCAACCTGAGTATCCACTCGCCTCTGGGAGTCGCGGGGATCCGGGGAACGGAATTTCAAATGGCATCCAACGCAGGGCAGGGCGTACAATTGGATGTTACGGAATCAACCGTTGCTTTTACTCCTCCTGGGGGAGGTCAAGCTATTCCGGTAAGTCAGGGGGGAGGTTTGAGTGTATCGCCAAGTGGAGTAGCTACACCTCGACCAGTCAACCCTGTGGTTGCCCAAACGATTGCCACAACCAATCAGGCTGCCACCGAAGCTACGCAGGATATTTCTCTGGGTGAAGTGGTCACTGCCGTACAACAAAGTACAAACGATGCAGAGAGCAGTACTCAGGAAACCTCGGAGTCTGCCCAACCGGAGGTGGAGAATGTTGAAGAGGAAACCTCAGAATCGAGTGAACCCGATTCGGAGAGGGAAGAGTCTTTTGAATCTAGTGAAAGTGAGCCAGAGGGGGAATCTGAAATGGTGGAGGAAGAGCCTGAGTCGAGCGAGGGCGAAACCAACACGGATGAACCGACGGAAACTGAAAATACGACACCAGTGGAGGATACTCAGGTGGAAGAAGCGTCCCCGGTGGAGGATGCCAGTCAATCTAGTGAAGTGGAGGGTGCGACTGCCCCAAGTGAGCAGAAAGCCGAAGCCCAACCGGCTACGGTAAAAGATGAAAACCTAGCCCAGAGCGAGCCTTTGGCGGAACCAATACCTCAAGAGGGTGTTCAAGAAACAGATGGAGTACCAAAGAGTTCTTCCGAGGGGCAACCGATAAAAGAAGTGGGGGTAGTTCCTTCGGAGGGTAGTCCTAAGAGTGCCCCTCAAGAGGTCGGGGCACCCAGTCAATCGATACCAAGAATGAACTCGGATCCGGTCAAGGTGGAGCGCCCGGATCAATCTTTACTTATGGAAAACAATCCTGAGCTAAAGAAAAATCAAAGGCTCTCAAAATTTGGTCTTAATAAGGATCAAACGGACCATTATGACCGGTTGTCTCCGCGGGCAAAGGAAGCCATTTTAAGCGAGCGAACGGAGGTGGTCAGGAGGTTGTTGAATATGGAGGGTTTTGAGGCCGAAAAATCGGAAATATTCTTTGCTCATGGAAAAGAATTAAAAGAATTATTACTCACCATGAGCGATGAGGTTATGATCAATTTGCTCGATCCAGAAATGGATACTGTGCTCCTGAAAGAATCTCTTCAAAAAATAAATCAAGGAGTGGTGAGGCCAGAAAATATGCCTGATCATTCTCCGGATGTTGAGGCAAATCAAAGGGCACTGGCATTGGCCGATCGACTGAAAGAGCAAGAGAATGGAGAGTTGATGGAAGAGTTATTAAGTATGTCGGGCGGGACTTTGGATGAAAAATGGTTGAGTATTGGAGAGGTTGCTGAAGTGCTTTTAAGGAATTTAACCGTGAATGATTTCTCAACCATCGGAACATTCACTGCCGAAGAGAGCCTGAATAATCCATTCTTTCTTGAGCTTGCCAATATTTATGATCAGTTGGAAATCGATGCTTTAGTCAATGGGGCAGATAAAGTCCTGGGGGCGGATCATTTAATTGTCAGTGAAAATGCCCGTGCGTTTGCCAGCCATTTTAGTGATGGTGTGGAGGAGGTGGTGTTAATGAGCCGGGATGTGATGGAGTTTCGGGGAGACTTTAAGCTGGGGGAATCGCACAAGGAAGGTGCCCGGTTAGTGCTGATGTCGGGGGGTGAATTCAAAACACATGAAGGGGCAACCATTGCTTCGTCCACGAGTGACTTGGTCATCGCCACCCGGGAAAATTTACTGCTCAATCAAATAGATTTGGAGGGGGCTAAAGAGGTGAGTATTCGCGGATTGCGCGATGTTCATTTAAACGAGGTAAGAATAGGTGCGAGCGAACTGGCCAGGATTAAGGCACGCCGGGATTTGAATGTGAATGGATTGGGCTTTAAGCGGGACCCTGCACGAATCGTGATGGAGGCAACCACGATGCGGTTAAGAAATGTTACTTTCCCCAGTGCGTCGCAGGTAAGGCTCAATAGTTTGAAAGGCCCGATCGATGGTAAGTACCCGAATTTTGGAACTACGATTCCTGCAGCCCAGCAAATTGGACGGGTAAACTTTATTGAAAATGTACGGTCGGGAAGAGAGCTCTTAAACAACCGACCCAGTTTTGACCAACATGGTAAGAACATAAAAATTGGAACGATCAATCGTCCCTAACATAAATTTTTTGGAGATGGGTAAATTTTTTTTATGTCTAACTTTATGTACCTTACTTGGTGGAGTGATGGCTGGAGCCGAGGAATTTACTCAGCCCAAGAACTTTTCTGAATTTGAATCGAATTTAGGAGAGCAAAAACTTGTGGATGTGGTTCGTCCATGGGTCGGTCCGACTCCTCAAGAACTAGCCCCAGGATCGATCCCGCTAGGTTCCTTAAAAAATAAGACCTATGTTCCCACTGAATTGATCGAAGAAGCCTCCGAAACCGAACCTCTATTGCCAGTAGAAGAAGTGGAAGAAGAGCAAGTAGACCTCCCCAAAGAGGAAAGTTACCCATTTGAGCTAAAGGGGAGTCCTCTACCAATAGAAAAATCTGCCACGGGGTGGGTCGGTCCGCTCCCATCAGAGTTGTCGCCCCGTGCGATACCTTTGGGTTCTTTGGCGAACCGAAGAATGCTCCCTCCCCGAAAAAAGAGTCCAAGCTATTCCCCAAGTGAGGAAGTTCTTCCTAGCGATGTTAATGATGGAGCGGGTGCCACGAGCAAAGAACCTCCGTTGTCGATGAGTGTTATGGCCAGTACTCGGGCATATTACACTCATAATGTGCTACGATTAGATGGGGAAAAGGATTCTGCCGGAGTCTGGGAAAATATGACTGGTGCATCTCTTTCGACCCGGTCTTTTGAAGTGGGTCCGTACATTACCATGGTTCCGAAACTCGATCTTATGCTACAAATAGCCACTTACGAGGACAAGGATGTGGGGGGTGCAAATATCAAGGACTTACTTGGGTACAGGTTTGGTTTGGTCAAGGCAGGTCTGGGCTTTGCATTGCCCAAAGACATTACTTTAGACCTTGGATATGAGTATAACTTGGTGAGCAGTTTGGATACGGGTGATAAAATGTCAGACGGTTTTGCTCCTTCGGTTACCCTAAGTAAGATGTTTTCTCTTCGAGATACTACCTTGCTTGTATTCAATGGTATGGCCCGCTACTCGATTACGGATCGTGTGTTGCCATACCCTATACCGAGGCAGTTTGCAGATGATGGAGATAACTTTCAGTTGGGGCTGAATTTAATGGTGATTCAAGTGCTGGGAGAGAATGGGCAGTTTATGTTGATGCCTAGCCTAGGGCTGACCCGATCTGAATATTTGAAAAACGAGAATGATGGACGCGTTGATTGGTTAACCTCTTTGGGGATTAATGGAAGTTGGCAGGCAACGGATTGGTTAAGTCTCGATCTTGGTCTTTCCTGTTCCATTTTGAGAATGAATGAAAAGGGAGAGGGTTTACAGGGTGCATCTTCCAAGTACGAATCGTTCGATCTGGGAGCCACGCTAATGGCATCTCATGTTTTTTAATTTCCGATTCGGCTGACTCGGAAAATATTTAGCAGTAAGTAAATTTTTCCAACTCATTCTAGTCGTCATTCAAGTGGTTTTCCCTGTTTGTTCTTTTTTGAACCAATTTTTGCTATAAGATGCATTTATGTATATAGTGTAAATATGTATAAACTAATTATATTTGCTCTAGTCATTTTGCTTTTTGGCGGATGCTTTCGTAAAAAATGGAAACAAAAAACAGATGTGGTGAACATTGAGATTACCCAGATGATCAATGATGAAAACAGGGCATAGAGAGCACTACCTTAAGGTTTTTAGCATCCTTCTTTTGGGCCTAGGGTTCCTCCAGGCAGTCCATGCAAAAAAATACTCAGGATTGAAAGTGCATGGTGATTACCGAGTTTTGGAACCTGTGGTTTCTGAAATACCAAAAAATCGATCGGGAGTGACGAGGAAAGATGTTCTGGAATGTGTGCGTCAAAAACTCTGGAAGGAAGGGATACGACCAGAGAGACCAAGGATCAATACCCATTTTTTAGAAGTCGATCTGGTTATTTTATCTAAGGGGACTGCTTTTACTGTGGAGGTTTCTTTAAAAAAAATGGCTCAAGCGTATGGGTATGACCCAAGAAAGATCGGAACTTCGGTGAAACTTCCGCAAGGGAGGTACGGACTATTTGGAGATGCCGGGCGCAATAAGTCCTATATCTTAGAAGCCGTGGAGGAAGTGCTGGATGAATTTCTTTTGGACTATAAGGATTCGAATTTAAATTAAGGCGAATCTTATCCTTTAATTTATGCACTCAGTCCATCGAGCTTGTCTCGGATTGATTTGCGGATTTTTTCGCCAGCGAAATCCAAAATGGTCACAATCAGAAGAATACACAAAAGAACGAGGGAGAATTTGTTCCAGCTATCTGCTGATTCTGCATAAAGTTTTAGATGCAGGCCAATCCCTCCGGCACCGACATATCCAATGATACTTGCGGAGCGTACATTGTATTCGAGCATCCAAAGACAATGACTCCAAATAATGGGTCGAGCGTTGGGCCAAAGTCCATATTGAAAAGCCTGGAGGGGACGAGCCCCAAGGGACTTGAGTGCATTTTGTGAACTTTGGTCGGTTGCTTCGAAAGTTTCGCTAAAAAACTTGGCCAAATACCCAACGCTATAAAGGGTGAGGGCAATCACTCCAGCTAGGGAATTTGAGCCCACGATCACGACAGCAAGCAAAGCCCAAAGCAGGCTGGGAATGGTACGGATTATGTTGAGCAACATACGGGTTGGCCAAAGCACCCATGCTGGAGATATGTTACGGGCAGCCCCCAGGGAGATGACGAATGAAAGAAAGATGGCGAGCAGGGTGGAAACGAGGGCAATTTGAATGGTTTCCATGAGACCAGATAGGGTACGGTCGAGGATAGACCAATCAGGCGGGAAAAATTGAGCGGTAAAACGGGAGAGGTTATCGAGGTAGTCGAGATCTCTTCCTGAACCTTCAATCGATGGAAGGGCACTTAGGGAGCCTACAAGGAATAAAAGAAAGGTAACTCCCAGAAGGTCAAAACGGCTATGCCATGGTAAGTCGCTTTTTAACATCATGAAGCAGGGGTAATTTTCTCCCACTTCCAACGGGTGGGTTCTGATGAATCAAGCCGGAGAACATAGTCGGCAAATTTTTGCACCTGTTCCTCATCGTGTAATGAACAAACGATGCTTCCGCCGTTTTGTTTTTGCCGGTCGCTCAAGAGTGCCAAGGTGCGGGATGCCCAACTAGTATCGAGACTAGCTACCGGTTCATCGGCCAGTAACAGTTTGGGCTCCGCAAGCAAGGACCTACATATTGCCAGTCGTTGCCTTTCGCCACGGGAGAGAGTGGATGCCCATTGCTTTGATTTTTTTTCTAAACCAAATTCTTTGAGCCAATCGTGGGCTTTTTGTTTTTCAATTTTTGGAAATCCCCAAAATGTAGTCAGGGAAGAGTATCGACGAAGGCTACCACCGAGAGCATTGGTTAAGGTGCTGGCCCCATTGGCTAATTGTAAATCTTGAAAGATTAAGCAGATACTTTTTTCTACAAATAAAGAGGATTGAACAGTTCCTTCGCAAGGGTTGAGTTCCTGTGCCAATAATCGAAGGAGGCTGGTCTTTCCAACCCCAGAAGGTCCGGTAATTGCCACAACGGAAGAGGGTGGGACTGAAAAATGAACCCTTCGGAACAACCAACGATCGGATAGGGACAAACCAAGGTCTTTAACTTCCAAGAGTGATGGGCTCATATCCAATGACAGGATGAAATGGAAAGCGGGGACCGGCGGGTTATTGCTTAAGAATTTTTTGAAACTCGATGGCGTCGCGGGTCACACTCAAGTGATTATCCTGATCGACTTCGACGAGTTCCCCATTAAAAACTTGGTCCCGTAGTGTGGGGTTGTCTTGGTTCATCATGAGCAAAGCATCACGAAGAATCTTTCGATCGGAATTGGATAATGATGAACGAACACAAATGGTGTGGGAGGGCACGGGACCTTGTTCCTGAATAATACGCAATTTAGATTTTTGGGTATCGTTGAGGTATTTGTTGCCTCCGCTGTAAACATAGTCACTCACCGCTGCTGCTTCAACTTCTCCCGAGAGGACTTTTTCCACTGCGGAGACGTATCCAGTTCCATAAAGGGTAAGGGAAAAGAAATCGGTGAGCGATTGATTGGGGCCGACTAATTCCCGCTGGGAGAGGTCCCATACAGGAATGAGGTATCCCGATGTGCTGGATCGACTGGCAAATGCTACGGGTTTACCCCTTAATTCTTCGATGGATTGGTAAGGCTTGTCTTTGAGTCCGAGCCATACACTTTGGTAATAAGGGAGGCCATTTTTTAGATGGATCAAGAGAATGGAAGCGGTGTTCTGATCCAGGTTGCGTGCCGCATCAGTCGAACTAAGATACCCAAGATCAAGCGTGCCGTTACGAAAGGATTCAACCACAACGGATGAGTCCGTGGGGATGAGCACCTCCACCGGGCGGTTAAGTTTGGAAGATAAATACTTTTCGAGGGCTTCTTTTTCGGAAAGCATCTTTTCTGGGTTTTTATTCGCTTTGAGGGCAATCACCACATTTTGAATAGCTAGTTCAGCCGAAGCGACTTGATCTGCTTTAACATCGGTTTTTTCCTCTTTTGAACACGAAAAGAAAGCGGTGAAAAAAAGGCTAAGGAACAAAGCTTTTGAAGAAAAAAGAGAATGAAATTTTGAGTTCATAAGAAGGGTGATTTAAATTGAGACTCAGTCTCAATAGCACTAACATTAAAGGGAACTAAGTCAATGAGCATATCTTTTCCGAGTCCCTAGGATGGGGACAAAAGATCGAGAATTTTTTGATGGGTTTGTTTAGATGGAGAGCCTTGTGAATCCATCCAATCTAAGGCACGGGAAGAAAACTGTTCCCTGCGTTCTGGGTTTTGGGCGAGCTCAATGAGAGCTGTTTTGGCCTCTGCTTGGGATTCGGTTGAGATCAGAGCGTGGTGAGCCAGTAAATCATTACAGGTATGCTGAAAATTCTGGTAATTGGGACCGAGCACAAGCGGGATTCCAAGGGCAATTGGTTCGATGGGGTTTTGCCCTCCCCGGTTAGGAGGTAAGGTTTTTCCGCCCCAGGCAAGATCTGCACAACGAATCAATTGGGCGAGCTCACCCGTTGTGTCTGCAACATAGATGATGGTCCCTTCGGGGGCTTGTTTACAGGTGGAACGAAGATGATTACTCAGTTCTTTTTGTTGCAACATAGATGCTAATTTCTTCCGTCTTTCTGCGTGTCGAGGAATAAGTAAGAGTCGAGCATCAAGCTGAGCTTTTCTTAGCTCATCAATGGTTTCCACCAAGAGTTCTTCCTCTCCAGGCCAGGTTGAAATACCAGCAATAACCAGGGAGTCTTTGAGGAAACCAAATTCTTTTTTTAAACCTTCAGCACAGAGGGCATCTTCGGTGATGGACGGAATGGCGTCTACCTTGAGGTTGCCAACTGCCTGGATGTTGTTTTTTTCCACGCCCAGTTCTTCCCATCTGCAGAGCTGTTTATCCGATGTGGTTAAAATTTCTAAGCCTTCAGGTAACAATAATTTTCGGGCAAGGAGGGAACGAGAAAGCCTGCTCAATGTTCGATCAGACAGGCGGGCATTAACAATAAGAACTGGAATGCCATGTGAAATTGCCTGGTGGAAGTGCTCTGGCCAAAGTTCACTGTCCACCGTGATGATAAGATCGGGCTTGATCTTACTCCATGCCAACCGGCTGAATAACCACCAGTCGAATGGAAAGGGGCCGTGACAAAGGACCTGGGACTGATATTTCTTAGCTGCCATCAGGAGTCCCGTGCTGGTTGTTCCAGTGAGTACAATTTCAATACTGGGGTCTTTAATCAATCGCTCCAAAACATTTGCCAGCGAGGATAACTCGCCCACGCTTACCGCTTGAATCCATATTCTTTTACGGGAAATTTCCTTTTTCTTCAGAGTGGGAAATAAACCGATTCGATACTTAAACTTGAACCCATACCCCCCTCGTCTAAGCATGCGGAATACGAAATAAGGCGAAGCGAATAGGGCAGCGAAGGGAAAGATTATACGATACAAAAAAATCACCTTGTTGGGCACTCCTTGTTTACCGTTGCCAGCAATGATTGGATAAGAAATTATTCAACACTCATTTTCTTATGAACACTTCTGACCGAATCGCGAAACTTTTCTCTGATTGTAAGGCCGAAAAAAGAGCGGCGTTCGTTGCTTATGTCTGTGCTTGTGATCCTGACTTCAGTCGATCCTTGGATATATGTAAAACTTTGATCGAACATGGAGTTGATATCCTGGAACTCGGAGTTCCTTTCTCTGACCCTCTGGCCGATGGATTGACTAATCAACTGGCCGCCCAGAGGGCTCTAGAGTCGGGTTGTACCCAGAATGATGTTTTTAAACTAGTGGCTGAAATACGTAAGTTTTCAGAGGTGCCCATTGTCTTTTACACATATTACAATCTAATCTTTTCGCAGGGTGTGGAAGAGTATGTAGTGAAGTCAAAAGCTGCAGGTGTGGATGGATTACTTACCTTGGACTTACCTCCAGAAGAGGCGGAGGATTTGATTCAATCATGCAACAAGCACAAATTATCCAACATCTTTATTATCGCACCGACCACTCCAGAAGAGAGAATTTCCAAAATTGCAAAACGGGCATCGGGCTTCCTATACTATGTCTCCCGGGAGGGGGTCACGGGTGAGCGGGATGATATGGCAAGTGACTTGGCTGAGAAAGTAGCGGTCATCCGAGATAAAATAAATCTACCCCTAGTGGTTGGCTTTGGAATATCCAATGCCAGTCAGGTAAATCAAGTCGCCCAAGTGGCGGATGGGGTTGTGGTGGGGAGTGCTTTGGTAAATTGTATCCCTAGGCACTTGGATGATCCACAAAAGATGCTTTCTGCGATCAAGGAAAAATCCCAGGGTTTGGTCGAAGGACTCATGATTTCTTAAAAAGACCGAAACGAGCTTACAATGTCTGGCAAAGTTAACGAACTTTGGTTACTTGGCGGAGTTACTGGGGTTGGGAAAACGGAGCTATCCTTAGAATGGGCGGAAAAAAATAATGCGGAAATTCTATCTTGTGATTCCGTTGCTTTCTATCGTGGATTAGACATTGGTTCTGCCAAGCCGTGCAAAGAGGATTTAGATAGAGTGGTTCACCATGGTATTGATTTGGCGGAACTTTCTGAAGTCTTTAATGTTACCCACTTTCATGAATATGCACACAAGGTCTTAGTGGAGACATATGCAAAGGGGAAAAAAATTTTAGTGGTTGGAGGAAGTGGTTTTTTTCTAAATGGTTTTTTAAACCCGATAACAGATGGAATAAGAATTTCCGAAAAGGTAAGGAAAAAGGCCCAGGCAATCTACGAGATGGGGGGGCTTCGATCCTTGGTTGATGAGTTAGGGAAGATGAATCCAAATGGACTGGGTTCTCTGGATCAAAACAACCCCGCCCGAGTGCTCCGTGCCGTAGAAAGGTGTATGGAGTCTGGCTTATCTTTGATCGATTTGCACAAAAATTTCACAAAAATATCCCGGCCTTATGCCGAGTTTAAAAAAAGAATGCTTTGGTTAGATCGTGCCAATGAAGATTTGATGGAAAGAATCCATTTAAGAACTCAATTCATGATTGATAAGGGAATGATCGAAGAGACTGAAGACGCCATCAGAAAGGGGATCGAAAATCATCCAAGCCTCTCATCTGCAGTGGGTTATCGGGAAGTGATCCATTTTCTGAGGCATGGTGGTGAGAAGGAAGGTTTGGCCGAATCGATTGCTCAATCGACCCGACAGCTTGTTGCCAAGCAAAGAAAGTGGTTCAGGAAGCATTTTCCCAATAATGCCTGCTTGCACATGGAGCAGGGGGGGGAAGTGGATGTAAACAATTTCCCTTGGGTGTCGGGCACTTGACCCGAATGAAGGATCTATTTAACTTGATATATATTATAGAGAAATGGAACCCCTGAAGAGCGTAGCGATTGTTTCGAACTTGACCAAGTCGGGTACTAGAGAAGTTGCGGACTTGTTGGAAAAGTTATGTAGGGATCGAAAGGTTGAGGTTTGCCTGACTGAGGAATTTCCTTGTCCAAATGATTTCCTGAAGGGCCTCGATGCGTGTTTTTCGGTCGGTGGAGACGGCACGCTCCTCAATTTATTGGAAGAGTCGATTGCTCATGAAGTCCCGGTTGCCGGCGTTGGGCTGGGTAAAATGGGATTTTTGGCGACTTTATCCCCGGATGAATTGGCAACGGCTTTGCCTCCATTACTCATGGGCGAGTTCAAGATCCGTAGAAGAAGCTTAATCGAGTGCCGAGATCATAAGGGAATGCAGAAATTAGCTCTGAATGATTTGGTGGTTAAAAGCGGAGCGACAGGTAGGTTGGGGCGCTTTTCTGTATTTTGTGGCAATGAACTGGTTGCCGATTATGCATCCGATGGAATTGTTTTCTCCACCCCAACTGGCTCGACTGCTTACAATTTAGCCGCCGGCGGCCCCATTGTGCACCCTGAGGCTGATGTCATTTTGATGACCCCAATTTCTGCTCACAGCCTTACAAGTAGACCTCTGGTATTCCCAGCAGGGGTTAATTTGCGCATTGAATTTGAAGAAAATTCTGCCAGTCCGCATGTTTCTGCTGATGGTAGGGAAGCCTTTCCGGTTCCGGCGATTTTTCCATTAGAGATCTTTGTGTCTTCCCAAACTTTCCCTCTGATTGAAGCGAATGGACGCTCTCACTTTCGAGTTCTTAGAAATAAACTCAAGTGGGGATGACTCCGAAGAAGTAAGATGTTGTCTGCTGGAACACGGATCGGGCCTTTCCAAGTTAAAAACTGGATTAAGGAGGGTTCATGTGGGCAGAGTTATCAAGGCGAGGCAAGTGCCGGAGATGAAAAGGGAAAAATAAGATATTTGAAATTATTTCACCGGGATATTTCAGAAAAGGAAGGATTCTCGGATTATTTTTCGCAAGAGTGTAAGGCAATCCAGCAAATCAATGGGCGGGGAATATGGCCTATCCTTGGCAATGGTATCATGAAATGGAAACATTGGATTGCCTACGGATGGTTTGAGGGAGAAGTGAAAATGATTGAACCTGAGGAGGAAGGTGAGGATGTACGAGAAATCCACCTCATATCCTTGCGGGATTGGGTTGAGTATGACCCAAGTTTAATTGGTCCTACTGAATTAAAATCAATCTTGATCGACTTGCATTGTGGCTTGCATGCAGCTCATGAATCTGGGGTTATTCATGGGAATATCAAACCCAGCAATGTATTAATAAGACAAAATCAAGAAGGGTCATTTGATGGATGGGTCACTGAATTTGCTTTACCCAAAATATGCCAATTTGAACCTTTGTTAGATGAAGAAAAAGACCGTTCACCCTTTAGTTCCCAAAGCTTGCAATTTCAGGATTCACTCAAAGAGAGTCAACGATTCCGTCCAGATGGAGTGCTTGCTAGTGCCATCCCCGAAGAGAGTTGGGATATCTATGGTCTAGGAGCTGTGGTTCAATGGGTAATCAATCAAAGTACAAGGCCAACCAGTGAGTGGGTAGAGTGGCAGGCTTGGACCGATCATGCAGTCAGCGAATCCTTCGGAAGTATTTCTCTCTCCATGGAAGCATTACCAGGTGTGGAAAACATAGTGGAGTATGGAATCAAGGGAGGAAATACCCTTTGGAGGAGATCAGAAAGCAAAGGGAATTAGAGTGGAATAGGAAACAAAAAGTATCCTCGGCAACTTTTCGTCGAAACATTACCGCACTGATTGGGTGTCTTTGTTTGTTCATCTTTTTTTGTTCGAAGGTATATCTTTTTTTTAATCCCTCCCCATGGGTGGAATATTCGCTGGAAGGTGTTTCGGACCATTATCAACTCGGGTTTGGGTTTAGCTCAGGAAAAGCTTGGGGTATATTGCCCCCCACTTACGATGAAGCAGGCAAGGGAGGGCAGGATGTTGCGGGTGAATGGACTCGTGAAAACGGTGTCTTCCGATTGGACTTTCGAAAATTCAAAAAAATTAATGAGGAAGAATCGGGGAAAAAGCTTTGGCAATTTATCGGAAAAGGGTCCACCAGTCCGAGTGATTATTATTCATGGTCCGATTACTTGAGCTATGATCGTAGAAATAACCGGCTCAATATGATTAAACGAGTTCATGAAGATGAGGTTTTTGTGCCGGGAGTCAAAAAAGACGGGGTGACGAGTCTTTTTCCGGAAATGAGAGTTCGTCGAGGCGGGGGGGTAATTAAAAAAACGGAGCTCTTCTTTTCGCATGATCAAAATGATAATCCGGATTGGGCCATTTTTATTGGGGTGGGCTTTCTGCTATCCAGTTTATTGTATCATCGAATGATTTTAAAAACTCTAGACCTTTAATTTTCTTGGGATGGGGCAAATTTATTGGTAATTTTTCTGAAAGTTTATGGTATCAGTAATTTTCAGGACCCTTTTATGGTATTCGTGGATAGGGCTCATTTTTTATACCTCATCCTGTTCTTCCAACGATCCGAGTGGGAAATATGCGGGTGAAGTTAAGGATTGGGTACATGAAGTTTTTGAGGGCAACTTGATTGCCGGTAAAGAAGAATCCAGGGTGGAGTTAATTCTTTCTCAGTCACCGGATCAAATGATCGCTGAATTGCTTTTTGATCACCCCAAGATGAAACAAGTTCGAAGAGTTGGAACCTGGGAGATTGGGGATGGAGAAAGAATTGTACGGTTTAATGATAAAAAGCAGCCCAATGAGTTTTTTTTGATTAAGCGTGGAGTGCGGCACGCCTTTCAATCCAAGGAAGGGCTAACCAATGATGATGGTTCCCCCCTTTTGCTGGTTAGGAATATTGGTAAATCACGAAAAGCTTCCTATCCGATTGAAATAACCTTTGGGGATCAAGGAGGGGCAGTAATCACGGGTGCGGGAATTCCTGAAGCTCGGTCAGGTGAATGGAACCGTGTAGGAGATCGGATCACTGTAAATATCAAGCTTCCTAAGGTAGCCACTGATCAGGGAGGTAATATGCCAGAAGAAAACTACAAATACTTTATGAGTTGGTCCCCGCTTAACAACAATACCTTAGTTTTGGAAAAAATGGTGGTGATGAGACCTTTTGTCCGTGAAGATGGATCGAAGAGGCAGAGCTGGATGAGTTCACTTATATTTTCTGATCGGCCTTTGCTTTCAGCTAAATAGGAAAATATAAACTTCCTTTCAAAGATTTGACGTTGGGCGAGGCGTCTTCATCATAGCTTCCTTTTTTATAAGTAAATAGTCCGTATCATGATCACCGCTCTCCAGCACTTTATTTCCAAAAAGGGAAAGTTTGTTTTTATCCTCCTTCTTTTACTCGTCATCGTTTCTTTCGTTTTGTACCTTTCTCAAGGATCCTCCGTTTTTGACTTAATGTCTGATGGAGGGAGGGAAAGAAAAGAGTTTTACGGATACGATTGGAACGATCCAGATCAAAGAAGGTTCCTGAGTGTAACGACCCGTGCAGCAGGAGCGATTGGAGCGGTTGTCAGTCCTATTCAAAAGGTTGTCGATCAGGCGGATTCCACCTACATGCAAGGGTTGCAACAACAAATCCAGGCAGCTTTTCGTTCTAATCGAGATGATATGGACCAAGATTCGATGCAGAGAATGTTTCAGTATATGCAGGCTTGGCCAAATTTTTCCCGTGATTTTAAGGTTCGGGAAATTGTCAGGTCTGGTGCTTATGATGGTGAGTTTTTAGAAGAATCGATCAAAACGCGGGTGACCTTGGAAGGGCAGGCAGATAACTGGAGTTTTCTTCCTGCTGAGGTCAATCATCCTGCTATTAACGCTGAGTTTACCAATTTTCTGACCAGTTTAGACCCGTCCTTAGAGCTGGAAAGCAATCGATCCAAAATATTATCCACAGTGGGCGGAAGGTTTGGCATGTCAGGTAATGAATTTGAGTCCGTTCTCTATAATGTTTTTAGGAATTCTCATGTAGATCGAGTTTTTACTCATCGCGGTTTTGCCCTTCCCGCAGAGGTGGATGTCTTGAGTCAACAAAATGGATTCGCTTGGGATGGGAAAGTGGCCGTAGTTTCCGCGGATGCCCTAAAGGTGAATCGTCTAACCCTGGGAGAAATTGCTCTTTCCAAATTACCTGCCAACAACGATCACCTGAGTATTTCGGTGAATGATCAACTCATTAAATTTGAATTTGCCAGTCAAGAGGTAGAGGGCAATCAATCCTTGGTCCGGGTTCCCTTAGGTGCGAATCCCAAGCAATGTGCGAGGAACTTAGTTAATGCGATCAATAAATCGGCCCTTAATCTCGAGGCCTTCGTACATCAAAATACGAAAGTCCGTTTGCAAATTGATTTAGCCAAATTGCCCAAAACGAAGCCTGCAGTTATAACTGCTTCTTCTGCTCTTTCGTTTAAAAATATTCTGCAACCAAAGCTCAAAGCGTTTCATGCAGAGAATACAAACCTGGATGCCTTCATGGAGGAACCCCGTACTTTTGCAACGGCTATGATCTTTCCTTCCAAGAAATTTTTTGTTCAACCACCCGCAGCCGATGAAGCGAGGTTGCGGTCTTATTTTGAACGTAATCAATTAGATTTTTTGCCCGAAAACCAACCTGAAAAAACCGACGAAAACCAAACAGAACAGCCTAGCGTTAACTTTGAGGATGTTGTGGATCAAGTGAGGGAGAAAGTGGAGGCACAGGATGTAAACGATGCCAAAAGAGAAGCCGATCGTTTGGCCCAAAACGCAGCTCTTCTTTTTCTTGATGAACTCAATCGTTTTTCCGACCAAATTAAGAGAAACTTTTCAGACTTTTCATCTTTAAGAAACTCCCAAGCGTTCAAAGACTTTCTGAGCCGTTTTGAGGCAGATCAAAAGAAGATTTCTTTTTCCCAAAAGGATATGAATGTTCAGGGGATGATTTTGGGCTTAGAGAAAAGAGCAAGTGAGCAAAAAGCAAACAAACAAGCTCTCGAAGAAGTTGAATCTTTGAACCCTTCCATGTTCTTCACTCGTTCGATTCGAAAGTGCAGAGATGGGCAGGCCGTTTTCTTGCTTGATCGGAAGACCGAAGAATACCCTGCAAAATTTGCCAGCTTATCTTTTGTTGCTCTTTGCAATGAATATGCAAAACACCTCAGTGATAAAGAATTTAATGAAAAAGTAGATGAAGTGGATGCTTTGTTGGCTGCTGGTAAGGCTGACAAGGAGCGATCTCTTGAAATTTATGTTTTCGAAAAGAAGAATGCGTCTTCTGCGGGTGCTTATTATGATACCTTGCAAAGATCTTTGCGTTCGAAAGTGGAACAACTTGAACAGAAACGCCCACAGGACTTGAAAAAGAAAGATGCATCAAGCCAGCAGTTGGAGAAGGAATTAGGAAATTTAAGAAATCAATTGACCGAATTAAACCTCGAGCGTTCTGCGATAAGAAATGTGCTCACCCGTGCTGATTCTTTGGAAGTGAATGGGAAATGGTCTGAGTTGGAGAGAAATGAAGAGCAGGCCACTTTTGTTTTGTTGGAAGATGTCTATTCGACCCGGGGGAAACAATTGGAGGAAGAGCAGAAAAATGTAATGAATACGAATCTGGAGTTTTCTCGAGGCATGTTTGCCCGAGATGAAACCATCCGCGAGTTATTAGACAAAAGCCTGTCCGAATAGGGTAATTCTGATTCCTGGCAGTTATTCTGAACTTATATATTTTTCTCCCACCCAAGGAAAAACTCCAGGTTGCCGTCCGTGCCTGAGGGGGTTGCCATGGTCTCAATGAGAAGTTTTGAACCAGGGAGTTTGTCTTCAGCAAATTGTTTCACTTCGTTAATTACTCTTTGATGGATTGTGGGATCCTTGATGATTCCACGGCCCACATCGGCCTCTTCTTTTCTGCATTCGAACTGTGGTTTGACCAAAGCGGTTAACCGGCCCGGGTTTTCGACAAAATTCCATGCCTCGATTAAAACCTTCCGTAGCGAGATAAAGGAAAGGTCCATTACCACCAAGGAATAATGGGAAAAAGGGAGGTCCTGTATTTTTAAGGATCTAAGGTTGGCTTTTTCTAAATTGGTTACTCGAGGATCGGTTCTAAGTTTATAGTGCAGTTGTCCTCTGCCCACATCCACACAGGTAGCGGAGCGTGCCCCTTTCTGTAAGAGACAATCTGTGAATCCTCCAGTCGATGCTCCGAGATCGAGAAAATTTACATTTAAGACGGGCCAACCGGATTCTTGAAGGAAGTTTTCCATCTTTAAACCACCTCGGCCCACATATGGCATGGGTGTATCCAGAGCAAGTTTGGCATCAATGGGAAGCATTTGGCTGGATTTTAGAATCTTTTCGTCTTTCCATTTAACTTGTCCGGCGAGGATACAAGCCTGTGCTTTTGTTCTGCTTTCGACGAGTTCTTGTAAAAGTAACAACTCATCCGCCCGAATTTTTTTCTTCATTTATGATAGGGTGCGAAAGCTTGGTAATTCATCAATTACCGAATTCAAGATTAAGGAAATAATGCATTTTTTTTTGAAAACACTTGACCGTGGTGGGTTAAAGTGTCACAAAATGGTTCAGAGTGGTAAATAAAGAATGGTTATTTAAAGATAATGGATGCGAGTGTAACAACCTTCTTCGTAGGGGAATTTACCCATGCATTGGACAGCAAGGGGAGGGTGACCATTCCGTCAAAATGGAGGATACCAGGCGGAGACAATACCTATCTAGCCCTGCCCAACCCAGGGGGGTATATTACCGTTTATCCACCCAAAATGGTGGGTCGATTGGAGGAGAAAGTGGCGGAAGCAAGCCTGAGCGATGTAAGAGCACAAGCACTCTTAATGGAGTTGTTTTCCAAAGCTCATTCCTTCGGATGTGACAAGCAGGGGAGAATTAATTTGAACGACAAGTTATTAGATCATGCAGGTATCAAAGGTAAGGCTGTTTTGGTCGGTAACTTCTCTGCATTTGCTATTTGGTCGAGTGACCGGTACGCGAAAAGGCCTAGCGGCGATGAGCGTAATATTTTTGATGCGATGAGGGAGTTGGGGTTATGATCATTGGTGGCAAGTTTTGGACGACTTTTAGGGTGGTCGTTCTTTTAAGGGGATTTAGCCCCAAGCTGCCCCATCTTTCTCTCGCTTCATTCTTTAAATGTACTAACTTTGGGGGTAGCGGGAATGTATTGTGGTGCGGTTGAATTTGTTTGTTCCCCATCTGCGGTGAGACACATCCCGGTTTTACTCGATGAGTGTATGGCTTGTTTAAAGCCTGAGGAGGGCGGAGTGTTTGCTGATTTAACCTTTGGCGGAGGTGGACACAGTCGAAAAATCTTGGAGGCCTCAGATCAGTCTACTTTGCTGGCCATGGATTGCGATCCCGATGCCATCGTACGTTCCAGGGATGTAGCGAAGCAGTATGGGGAGCGTTTTAATTTCGTAGATTCATCGTTTAAAGACCTCGATCAATTTTCATCCCCGAATGAATATGATGGGATTTTAATGGATCTAGGAATTTCTTCCTTTCAATTGATGGAGCCCGAAAAGGGTTTTTCTTTCCGCCTAGATGCACCCATTGATATGAGGTTGGATCCTAGGGTTGGTCAGAGTGCGGCAGACTTTTTAGAATCAGCTTCATATGAGAGTTTAGTCCGTGCAATTCGAGAGTATGGCGAGGAGCGGAGGTGGAAGCGGGTTGTGGATGCGATTTTGAATGCTCGTGGCACAGGGGCTTTGTCCCGAACGATGAGTGCAGCCGAGTTAGTTAGTGATGCGGTAGGTGGCAGACATTTCCGCCAGCGAATTCATCCTGCGACCAAAACTTTTCAAGGAATTAGAATAGCCATAAATGGTGAGCTTGAGGCACTTGCGCTGGCCTTGCCTAAGGCATTTAGGGCTCTCAAAATTGGCGGTGTGCTTGCAGTAATTTCCTTCCATTCTCTGGAGGATCGAATGGTGAAGCGATTTATGAGGAAGATGGCAGGTCGGCCGATTAGTAAACTGGATAATAGACCGCAACAGGAGCGAGCTGTCTATGCGGAAATCAATGGATCGAAAGCGATTTTCCCTTCAAAGGAAGAGGTCGAGAATAATCCTAAAAGTCGATCTGCTAGGCTTAGGTTTTTAACTAAAATAAAACAACCAGAACTGTAAGTCGGATGAATCGGGTGTGGTGGATGTTTACAATACTTGCAGTTACTTTGTTAGGGAGCGGAGCTATCTCCATCGTTTGGCTACGTATGGAGATATCCGCAACCGCACAAAATTGTGCGAATCTCGAGGATCAAAGGGAGATGGTAGCCAGGGAGTTGCGAGAATTGAGGGGGAAAAAATCAAGGGTGATGAGACCTTCGATGATTGCTCAGTTAGTCAAGGGGAGGTTACAGGTTCCGCCAGCATCCAAAACGGTTCATGTGACAAACCGAGAGATGGTGTCTTTATATCAGTCGGATATTGCAAGAAATAACAAGATGAACCCGGGAGACATACTTAACCGGTAAGGCAATGAAAAATGTCTTTATTTCTTCTTACCGATTTTACTTAACTTTCATTGCTGTTTTTCTGACTTTTTGCACACTCGGTGGGCGATTGTTGCATTTGCAAGTTTTCCAATCCGAAAAGTACAGTCACTTAGCGGACAATGTCAGGAAAAATTTTATCAAAGAACCTGCGCGCAGGGGAGATATTGTAGATAGAAAAGGAAGTTTATTAGCCACTACAAAATCAGTCGTGGTACTCGGGATAGACCCTCATTCATTCAAGAAAGAGGACTTTGAAAAGCTAAAGAAGTTAGCGGTAATTTTGGATATTGATTATCAAGAGTTGATCGATGCATCCCAAAGGAAATTCGTCAATCATGGGAAGGGTGATGGGAACCTAAGGCCAGTAAGATGGATAAAACTTAAGGAAAATGTCGATGAAACGGTTTATCGAAAAGTTAAGGAATTAAAAATTGATGGTGTCTATGGGAATTATAAACATTCAAGGTTTTATCCAAATCAGCAATTAGGATCACATGTCTTAGGGTATGTGAACAAAGAAGGAAATCCATGCATGGGGGTAGAATTACTCGCAGATTATTACTTAAAAGGTCAAGACGGATGGAAAGAGAGCGAGAAGGATGGGAAGCGAAGAGAAATGCCCCAATTTAGAACGATGGAGTTTTCATCCCAAAATGGTCTGAACATTGAGTTGTCGATTGATCGGGTTATCCAAGATTTTGTGGAACAGGAGATTCAATTGATTGTTGAAGAATATTCCCCAGTGAGTGCTTCTATCATAGTAAGTGATCCACGCACTGGGGAGATTCTTGCTATGGCCAATGCACCCACATTTGATCCGAATCATTACAATAACTTTCCACTAGAAAATCAAAGAAACCGAAGTCTTACTGATTTATATGAACCCGGATCTACTTTTAAAATTATTCCAGTAGGGGCAGCAATGAATGAAGGAATGATCAAGTCAGAAGATATGATCGATTGTTCCATAAGTTCTTATAATGTAGGAAGAAAGAAATTAAGATTGCCCAAAGATCATCATCCTTTAGGACGGATTTCTCTCCATCAAGTAGTACAAAAATCAAGTAACCGGGGCGCGGCTCAGGTTGGACTAAAATTAGGTCCGAATCGGTTGTACCAGTATTCTCAGGCTTTTGGATTTGGACAAAAAACCAATCTAGGGCTGGTTGGGGAAAGGCAAGGAGTCTTGCATAGACCCGAAAAGTGGGACGGTTTGACCATCACCAGGTTGCCAATGGGGCATGCAATTTCGGTAACACCTATGCAAGTTCATTGTTCAATGAGTGTGGTTGCCAATGATGGTATCATGATGAAACCGACATTAATAAGAAAAGTATTCGATCAATCGTCAAAGACGGTGGTGCCGTTTCGACCTACCGCACTGAGAAGAGTGCTGGACGAAGAGGTTGCCAATACTCTAACGGAAATGCTTGTAAGTGTAGTAGGAAATGAAGGCACAGCTAGATCGGCAATGATTTCTGGGTATCAGGTTGCCGGAAAGACTGGCACCACTCAAAAAATTATTGATGGTAAATATTCGAGTAATCATCATGTGGCTTCTTTTTCAGGGTACTTTCCTGCACATAACCCCAAAGCAGTCATAACCGTGGTTGTAGATGAACCAAAAATGACGAAGGGGAGATTGGGTTATGGCGGAAGTGTGGCGGGACCCACATTTAAAAAAATTGCTACCAGGTTGATCAGTTACTTCGGAATCCAACCATCCCCTACAACCCTTACCTTTTTAAGAGAACAGCAATCACAAGTTCAGTAGTTATGAATACTAATATTGAAGAATTCAATTCAGTTGAAAGTGTAAAAAACAGGGTATCCCCCAGGCGTGTCTTGGGTGAGATCATCGATGAGGAATCGAATGAAACAATGAATTCTTCAGAAACTGTGAGCACCTTATGTTCAGATAGCAGGAGAGTGATACCTGGTTCGGCTTTTTTTGCCATACCAGGTAGGCGCACGAGCGGTGAACTTCATTTAAAAGAGGCTTTGGATCGTGGTGCAAAAGTGGTTATTTCAGAATCTCCTGATATTGAACTACCCATTGGAGTGACCCAAATTAAGGTAGATAATTCTCGTAAAGCTTTGGCCCGTTTTGCCAAAAGATATTATGACTCTCCCGACGAGTCTCTTGGTTTGGTTGGCGTTACGGGGACCAATGGAAAAACAACTGTTAGCACTTTAACAAGGCATTTATTAGAAGAACCAGGTAGTCCTGTGGGTTTAATCGGAACCGTTCAATACAATTTGGGGGACCGAGAAATACCTTCATTCAAAACCACTCCTGAATCGAGTGATCTTTTCCCTATGTTAAAAAGTATGTTGGTTGCGGGTTGCCGAAAGGCAGTCATGGAAGTTAGCTCACACGGCATACATCAGTCCAGAGTGAGTGGTTTATCCCTGGAGGTCGCAGTATTTATGAATCTCACCCATGACCACTTAGACTATCATGGGAGTATGGAAGATTATTATCGAGAGAAACGGAAACTATTTAATGGATTAAATGGACCATTACCCAAAGTGGCCGTCATTAATGGGGATTGTCCATATGGCCGTCGAATGATGGAAGAATTACCTCCTCAAGTACAGATATTAACTTTTGGTTTTGGACAAGATAATCATTTTAGAGCAAAAAATATTTCTCTGGATGGAGAAGGCTCAAAATTTGTTTTAGAATGCCCAGCTGGAAACACCGTTGTAGTCAGTCCTCTGATCGGAAGGTATAATGTATCAAATGTTTTGGCTTCTTTAGCCGTGGTTCATGCAATGGGCAGGGACTCCACTCAGGCGATTCAGAAACTCAGAAGTTTCTCAGGAGTAAGTGGCAGAATGGAAACAATCGAAAAAGGACAATCCTATCGAGTAATTGTGGATTATGCCCATACACCAGATGCTTTGAGAAATGCCCTGGAAATGCTAAGGGAGTGCACCAAAGGTAAGGTTCGGGTCGTCTTTGGGTGTGGCGGAGATCGGGATAAGGGTAAGAGACTGGAGATGACCCGTGTAGCTTGTGCCGCGGCAGATCAGATTTGGGCAACTTCTGATAACCCCAGAACCGAGAGTATCGATTCGATTTTTGGTGATATGAAAAAGGGGGTATGCAAAGGTGCTGAAGTTTACTTTATTGAAGATAGAAGAAGAGCGATTGACTTGGCTCTGGAGGCTGCGGATGAAGAGGATTGTGTATTGATCGCGGGTAAGGGGCACGAAGCTTATCAAGAAGTGCAATACAGTGCGATTCCATTCGATGACCGCATAGTGGCAGGGGATCTACTCAATGCGAAACTATATGGGGGCTAATGTTAAGCTTTGACCACCAAGATTTAAGCACATGGACAGGAGGGCAGTGGACCCAATCCCCTGTAGAGTGTGCGACCGGCTTTGCGATAGATTCAAGGAAAATTCAGCCGGGTGATCTTTTTATCGCCCTGCGTGCCCAAAGAAATGGGCATGAATTTTTAAATCAAGCTGTTCAGAGAGGTGCGTTTGGGAGTTTAGTGGATCATGTGGTGGAAGGTGTAAACTGTCCGCAACTTGTCGTTAAAAATACACTAACTGCCTTTCAGCAGATTGCTAAATTCTACAGAAACCAATTCGATGGGACCGTCGTTGGGGTGACAGGAAGTTGTGGCAAAACTTCAACCAAAGAAATCCTTAAGTTATTACTCAATCAGGTACATGCAACAAAGGGAAATTTAAATAATCACTTGGGGGTTCCTCTTACTTTGTGTGAAATGAATCCTGATATACATGCTTGTGCGGTTATTGAAGCTGGAATCAACAAAAAGGGGGAGATGGAAGATTTAGCTGAAATGATTCAGCCCAATATTTGTGTGATCACATCTATCGAAAATTCCCATCTAGATGGCCTTGGGAATTTGGAAACCATAGCCGAGGAAAAAATAAAGCTTTGGTCTGAATCCAAAGATTCGTGCCTAGCTGTATTCCCAGAGGAAATTTTAAAGTTCGAGGC
This sequence comes from Opitutales bacterium, assembly GCA_038137385.1. Taxonomy (GTDB): domain Bacteria; phylum Verrucomicrobiota; class Verrucomicrobiia; order Opitutales; family Seribacteraceae; genus Chordibacter. The sequence continues at coordinate 26,033 of JAYQBP010000010.1, forward strand.
TTTTACCAATGCCTTGAAGGCGATGAAACCACACATTTTGGTAACCAAAGTGGACCGTAAAGAGACACAACCGGTCAATGAAAATCAAGTAACTTACCATCTTTCGACTGAAACAAACGAGCGTGGGTATTCACAAGTAATATCGATTAATCGATGTGGATACCCACCTCTTGTTACTTCAATTCCTCATGTTTCATCCGGCATGGTTAGTAAT